>NZ_JBQSYV010000018.1:0-91630 GCF_052379685.1 Halomonas sp. 111 | reverse complement strand
CCAACCGCAAAACTAGGCTGACAGAGGGGGCTATCCGTGAGTTCGTTCTTGGTGTGCTATTCGCCCCATCCATTTTTACGCTGGTGTGGTTTGCCATCTTTGGCTGGTCGGCCATGGAGATTGACGGGATTGGGTCAGCGGCCCGGGAAGCAATGGGGGATCAAGCGGGTGTCTTATCTGCTGCGGTGGCTGAAAGCATCCCGCTCGCCATGTTCGCGTTTTTTGATAACTTCCCGGCCGCTACGTTAATCCAGGGCTTGGCGGTGGTAATCGTGGCTATCTTCTTTGCTACCTCATCGGATTCAGCATCTTTGGTGGTCGATATGTTGTGTACCGGCAGTCCAGACCCTGGCCCATGGCATCAGCGCGTATTCTGGGGTGTCTCGGAAGGCATGCTGGCGGCCATGCTGATTGTGCTGGCGGGCGATGCAGGGCTTACCGCATTGCAGGAAGTAATCACCGTTGTTGGCCTGCCAATGTTTATTCTGGTGTTTGTAATGATGTTCTCATTGCTGCGCGGCCTGTCCCATGAGGACCTCAGCGAAGTGAGAGTAGGTAGCCCACCCAACCCCGAGAAACTGAACGAATAGCCGGGTAAGCGAATAGGGCATCAAAAAAAGCCCGCTGAGAGCAAAATCAGCGGGCTTTCTTGTAGGGCGTGGGAGTTCGAGTCTCCCCATCTGCCGCGTACCATTCATCGAGTAGAAAAGTGGCGGTCATGGCGTATAGCCACTATTCAGGCTGGGAAAGGATCGCTTCCAGCAGGCCGGGGAATCGGCTATCCACATCCTCTTTACGCAACGAATTCATGTGGGTCGTACCGACGGTCTGGGTGTTTACTAACCCGACATCGCGCAATATCCGGAAATGATGCGACATGGTGGACTTCGGGCGGCCACCGTCCAGCTCGCCACAGCTTGCCTCACCTAATGTGGCAAGGCGCCGGATAATCTCCAGACGTACAGGATCGCTCAAGGCGTAAAGTAGACGCTCAAGAACGAACTCGCTAACAAGGGGATGTTTGAAAGGACGCATGGATAAATCATACACGAATTTGCGCTTTGCCCATAGTTCGAATATTATCGAACTTAAGTAATAATGCCTCTTTGGAGAAACCTTAATGTCCGCGCTGTTCCAACCCTTTACGCTTAAAGACGTCACGCTGCGCAACCGGATCGCGATTCCTCCCATGTGCATGTATTCAGCGGAGGATGGCTTGATTAACGCGTGGCACCGTGTGCACTACGCCTCTCTTGCACGTGGTGGGGCGGGGCTGGTGGTTGTCGAGGCAACCGCTGTGTCGTCCGAAGGCCGTATCACCCCCGGCTGCGCCGGTATCTGGAATGACGATCTTGCCCAGGCGTTCGTGCCGGTGGTGGAGTCGATCAAGGCGGCCGGTTCAGTGCCGGGTATCCAGATTGCCCACGCCGGACGTAAGGCCAGCGCAAACCGTCCGTGGGAAGGCGATGACCATATTAATGAGGATGATTCGCGCGGTTGGCAGACCATCGCCCCGTCGGCGGTTGCCTTTGGCGCCCACCTCGACAAACAGCCGAAAGCCATGACCTTGGAAGATATTGCTCAGGTGCGCGAGGATTTCGTGGCGGCTGCTCGCCGTGCGCGTGACGTTGGTTTCGAGTGGTTGGAGCTGCATTTCGCCCATGGCTATCTGGCCCAGTCATTCCTTTCCGAGCACTCCAACCATCGTGATGACGCCTACGGAGGCAGCTTCGATAACCGTAGCCGCTTCCTGCTGGAAACACTGGCGGCGGTTCGCGAAGTATGGCCGGAGCACCTGCCACTGACCGCGCGTCTTGGTGTCATCGAATACGATGGCCGCGACGAACAGACCCTGACCGAGGCTATCGAACTGACACGTCGCTTCAAGAACGGTGGGCTGGATCTGCTCAGCGTCAGTATCGGCTTCACCATCCCAGGCGCTAACGTTCCTTGGGGGCCGGGCTTTATGGGCGAGGTTGCCCAGCGAGTAGGGCGTGAAGCGGGAATCCCCGTGGCTTCGGCATGGGGCTTTGGTACACCGAGAGTTGCTGAAGAAGCCGTTAAGAGTGGCCAGCTGGATCTGGCAATGATTGGCCGGTCGCATCTGGTTAACCCTAACTGGTCCTACTTCGCCGCTCAGGAATTAGGGGTAGAGCGAGCATCCTGGACCTTGCCTGCTCCCTATGCTCATTGGCTAGAACGCTACAAGTGATACCGTCGGGTCGGGGCTCGCATGGCCTTCGATCCGGTAGCGGGACGAAGCGGCGCTGCCAGTTATCGAGCATGCTGCTGAAAAATTTTCTGTCACGAAAATGTACCGTGTCTCCTGAGGAGCTTTGAATGAAAGCCATTGCACACTTTAAATGTTTGCCTGTTGAGCATCCTGATGCCCTCGTGGACATCGACCTACCCGATCCAGTGCCGGGGCCACGCGATTTGCTCGTAGAGGTGAAGGCTGTATCGGTCAACCCTGTCGATACCAAGGTGCGGCAGGGCTACGTACCGCACGAGGACGAAAGCCAGCCGCGTATTCTCGGGTGGGACGCTGCGGGTGTAGTCAAGTCGGTTGGTTCCGGCGTGACACTGTTCAAGCCCGGTGACAGGGTCTGGTATGCCGGGTCGCTGATTCGCCCGGGCAGCAACAGCGAACTGCAGCTGGTAGACGAGCGTATCGTCGGTTCAATGCCCGAGTCGCTGGAATTCGGCCAGGCTGCGGCCCTGCCGCTGACTTCCCTGACCGCTTGGGAGCTGCTTTTCGACCGCTTGGGGGTTGCGCGCGATACCACGGACCGTGGCGAAACGCTGCTGATCACTGGCGCTGCTGGCGGGGTGGGGTCGATCTTGACTCAACTGGCGCGGCAATTCACTGGGCTGACCATCATTGGTACGGCTTCGCGCCCTGAAACCCAGGCCTGGATCGCCGAGCTTGGCGCGCATCATGTCATCGACCACACCAAGCCACTCAGTGAAGAACTCAAGCGCATCGGCATCCCTGAGGTCAGCTATGTCGCAAGCCTGACTCAAACCGATCGTCACTACGAGCAAATCATTGAGTCACTGAAGCCCCAGGGCAGGCTGGGCCTGATTGATGATCCGGCGACGCTGGATGTCGTACCGCTGAAGCGAAAGAGCCTATCGTTACACTGGGAGCTGATGTACACCCGCTCGCTGTACGAGACAGAGGACATGCAGGAGCAGCACAACATTCTCAATGAAGTTGCGCGGCAGATTGATGCAGGTGTCTTACGCACGACCGTTGGCGATAACTACGGGCGCATCAGCGCCGGAAACCTTCGCCGTGCCCATGCGCTTCTGGAAAGCGGCAAGGCGAAAGGCAAGGCTGTGTTGGAAGGCTTCTGATTGGAAAGATGTGTTATCGGATTGCGTATGGGCCGGTAATCCGCAGCGCCAGTCACACCCAGTTATTCATTCTGGAGTGTGATAAATAAAGACCACTGTTTTTCTTGGCCCCGGCGATTTATCACCGTTATCGGAACACCGGGTTCTTCTTTCTGGCCAGAAAAGCAAAAAAGCCCGCTGATTTTTCAGCGGGCTTTTCTTGTAGGGCGTGGAAATAGGGCGTGGAAATTTGCGTCTCCCCATCTGCCCCATAAAATTAATCCAGCTATTAATAGGTTAGAATGGCAGGCCGCCGCTGAAACCAATACCCAGTACGGCAATGACAACAATAACAACGACAATAACGGTAGTAGAAGGCATTTTACATTCCTTGTAAGTGGCTTGGATGAACTCTTAGCTTAGTGCACCGGGCTCGTTTTAGCACGATGGCAAGGCGTTACCGTTCAAGCACCACGCAATGCCGGAGTGGAATACACTAAAACAGAAAGCGCCCGGCAGAGGCTGCCGGACACGCACGATATCTTAACGACTACCATTGCGTTTCCAGGCGGCTACTTACCGCAGCTACAGTTGTGACCGCAGCCCGTGGAGCCGTCTGTATGGGCAATAGCACACGCCTCGGAGCAGAATTTCTGACCATCTTTCTCAATGGATTGGTCGTCCACGGAACAATCGCATTTCGGGCAAGCACACTGTTGTTGAGCCATATTGCACCTCCTGTGTTGGTAACGTCAGCATAGACCCGGCTCCCAGTGTTATGTAATTGCGTTAGTGATTTATAGTTCCAGCTCGGCGTAGCGTTCCACCATAAAGTCCAGCAACACGCGCACTGAGGGAAGTAACTCGCGGCGTGCGAGGTAAACCGCGTGAATCACCTCTTGGCGCAGTTCCCATTCCGGTAAAACAAGCGTCAGTTGGCCGGAATCAATGGCGCCCGGCAGCACCAGCTTGGGCATTTGCGCAATACCAATACCTGCTAGCGTGGCATGGTAAAGGGCGGTCATATCGGTGGTAATAAAGCGTGGCGTATGCTCAATAACCTCGATGTGTTCGTTGCGCTGTAATCGCCAAGCGTGCTGTTCAACGGGCCTTGCACGGCTGATACTGGGAAAGCGGGCAAGGTCGCAGGGCGCTTTCGGCTTCCCATAGCGGCTGAGCAGTTTCGGGCTGGCCACTAGGCACTGGCTGTTTGCTGACAGCACCTTGTGGAACAGGTCGCTATCTTCAAACGGTAGAGGGCGGGCACGAATAGCAATATCAATACCTTCCGTCAGGGGGTCTACATGGCGGTTGGTGGCTTCCAAGTGAATATGTACCTGGGGGTAGAGACTCATGAAATCCGCCAGCATCTTGCTGACATGAAAGTTAAGTAACCCGGTGGGGCAGCTAAGCCGTATGATGCCGCAAGGCCCAGACTGGCTCTCTTCAATTACCTGCTGGGCAGCCTCAACTTCTTCCAGCATGGCTTTACAGTGCAGGTAATAACGCTGGCCGATATCGGTCATACGCAGATGCCGTGTTGAACGGTGGAGTAGCAATACCCCTAATTGTTTTTCAAGCTCCCCAACGTGTCGGCTAAGCTTTGACTTGGCGATGCCCAGGGCTCGCCCAGCGGGTGCAAAGCCTTCGTGGTCCACCACTTGGACAAAATAGTACAGGTCGTTGAGATTGGGGATTGTCATTATCGTTCTCAAATTGAAACGGTGTGTTGTGATTTTCCCATCTAATCACCGAGTAGACGACCATCTACACTCAGTTTTGTAAGTCGCAAGGCCAACCGGAGCTGCCAATGGTGATGGCTCCATTAACCGAGTGCTAGGAGTGGATCATGTCAAAACCTTACGTTCGTCTAGATAAAGATAACGCCGCCGTATTGTTGGTTGATCATCAAGCGGGCCTGCTTTCACTGGTGCGCGACATTGAACCTGACCGTTTCAAAAATAACGTATTGGCCCTGGCTGATACAGCAAAGTACTTCGGTTTGCCCACTATCTTGACCACCAGTTTTGAAAATGGCCCTAACGGCCCGTTAATGCCTGAGTTAAAAGAGCGCTTCCCCGACGCGCCTTACATCGCTCGCCCTGGCCAAATTAACGCGTGGGACAACGAAGATTTCGTGAAAGCCGTTAAAGCGACCGGTAAAAAGCAGCTGATTATCGCGGGCATCGTTACCGAAGTGTGTGTTGCCTTTCCGGCACTTTCTGCCCTGGAAGAAGAGTTTGACGTGTTTGTGATCACCGATGCATCCGGCACCTTTAATGCCATGACGCGCGATGCTGCCTGGGACCGTATGTCAGCCGCCGGTGCGCAAATGATGAGCTGGTTTGGCGCGGCGTGTGAGCTTCACCGCGACTGGCGTAATGATGTTGAAGGTTTGGGTACCTTGTTTGCTAACCACATCCCTGATTATCGCAACCTGATGAACAGCTACAGCACGCTGACAAGCAAGTAATCACGAGTAACCACTGGCGGCGGAATCTGTCGCCAGTGGCTTATCTCTCACTTGGGGCAGCAAGGCAGGTTTATCTTCACCGATAACGGTTACTACGTCATAAAACATAACGAAAAAGCCGGGCCGCCTTGCCTACGCTATTATTGAGGAGTGCAGCACATGAGTTGGATGCCGACGATTGAACCCCAATGCCCATCAGCGGGTGGTCTGAAGGATATCGAGACGCTGATTATTCCCCGTGCGCGTGACTTGGGCGGCTTTGAAGTGCGCCGCGCATTGCCTGCGCCCAAGCGGCAGATGGTCGGCCCGTTTATTTTCTTCGATCAAATGGGGCCTGCCGAGTTCTTAACGGAAGGTGGAATCGATGTTCGCCCTCATCCGCATATCGGCCTGGCCACCGTTACGTACCTTTATAAAGGGGAGTTTCAGCACCGTGATAGCCTAGGCACCAACCAAATGATCTATCCGGGAGAGGTCAACTGGATGGTGGCTGGCAATGGCGTGACGCATTCAGAGCGCACTAGTCCCATTACCCGCCGGCAGCCAACCCATTCGCTGTTTGGCATTCAAACCTGGGTAGCGTTGCCTGAAGAACACGAAGATAAACCCGCCACCTTTGAGCACCAGGGCCAGGACGCACTGCCGCTACTGCAGGGTGAAGGCAAAGAGGTGCGCTTGATTCTAGGCACGGCGTGGGGTGAGAAAGCGCCCGTACAGACCTTCTCGGACATGTTTTATGCCGATGCTAGCTTGATGCCGGGCGCTAAATTGCCGCTACCTGATAACCATGAAGACCGAGGCGTTTATATTACCTCGGGCAGCGTGGTTATCGCCGGTGAAGTGTTTGAGGAGGGCCGGATGATGGTGTTCCGCCCAGGCGACCCGATTACCGTTACGGCAGGCGAGCGCGGCGCGCGTTTAATGCTGCTGGGCGGCGAGACGCTTAACGGCCCGCGCTACGTGTCCTGGAACTTTGTCGCCTCTTCCAAAGAGAAGCTTGAAGCCGCCAAGGAAGCATGGATTGAAGGCGATTTTGAACATGGCCGCTTCCAACTGCCACCTGACGACAATACCGAATTTGTTCCTTTCCCAGGCCAGCCGGGTAATTAAAGGCCTGACTACTTGCTACCTCGTTTGAAAAAAAGCATAAAAAAGCTCGCATGAGGGAATACCTCAGCGAGCTTTTTTCACAGCGTTTTACGAGCGGCTATCGCGCAGCTTTGGGTTACAGAGTGATGACACCGATAAGGTAGCCAAAAAGCAGTAATACCAGGCTGAAGACCCACATAATGCCGAAGGAGTAACGGATATGTTTGCCCATTTCCAGCCCGGCAAGCTGTAACGCTAACCAAACGGCCGGGGCAAGGGGGCTAACAAAGGTGCCGATAATATTACCGATCACCATCGCGTACGCGGTTGAAACCGCCGGAACCCCTGCATTGCCGACCACTTCAATCACGATAGGCAAAAAGGCGAAGAAGTACGCATCGGTGCTCAGAATAAGATCAAACGGTACGCCAAAAATGCCGATCAATATATGCATATAGGGCACCACGGCTGCCGGTAGAATTGCCACGATATCCGCCGATAACTCGCTCAGCATATTGGAGCCATTAAGAATCCCGAGGAAGGTGCCCGCGGCAATAATAATGGTGGCCATAACAAGGGCATTGGGCGCATGGCGTTTGATGCTCTGCATCTGCCCATCCATCTGGGGAATGTTAACCGGTAGTGCCAAGGCAACACCGATCATAAAGATCAGCGCGGGCGGCAAAGTGTCCATGGTAAGCGCAACGACAACCGCGAATAACAGCAGCGCATTAAAGGCTGTTTTCCAGCCGGGCACCTTGTCGGCGGCTGGCTGTGTTTTGAAGGTTTCCTGAATATTGGCGGTGGCTGTGTCATTCAAGGCAGCGTCAGAGTCGAGTGAAGGCAGGCGCTTGATACGACGATTTTCACGCAGGCCTAATACCACTGCCAGTGCGAGTAGAAGGATCAGCGCAAATATCTGCAGAGGAATAAGCGGGCGCCATAGCTCGCTTGGGCTCATGCCGAGTACTGAACCAATTCGGGCGAGCGGGCCCGCCCAGGGCAGCATATTCATAATGCTGGCGCCCAAACCGACCAGCAGTAACAGCAGGTAAGGGCTCATACGTAGGCGCTGGTAGGTTGGTAGAAGTGCAGGAATGGTTAGTAGAAAAGTGGTGGCTCCGGAGCCGTCCAGGTGGGCAATACTGGCAACAAGCGCGGTGGCTACGGTAATGCTAACCACATTGCCTTTGGATACTGACAGCACCTTGCGAATAACCGGTTCAAATAGCCCCGCATCCTGAAGGATACCGAAGAACAGAATGGCAAACACAAACATGACAGCGACAGGGATAACGCGTGCGAAGCCTTGCTCATAAAACATCGCGATATCATCAATACCAAAGCCGGTAACAATGGCGGCAACAATAGGCACAAGGACGAAGGCCACCAGGGGCGATACGCGTCCGCTTAACAGCATGGCTACAATAGCAGCGATAGCGGTCAGGCCCGCTAGGCTTAGCGACATTTTCAGCTCCTTGAGCGTGAATTTTCAATCCAGGATATTTCATTATTTTCTGAATTAAACTAATGGTTAATAAACTAAAGTCGCGCGGATTATGGTGACTCTGTTTTGGCTGCACAACCTAGACTTTATGCTTAGTCGTCTTGTAAACGCCGATATGTAGGCGAGCGGTTTTGCACCCACAGAGAGACGATGAACGGGCTGGTACCTGATAACCAGGGTTTATAGAGGGCGGCGTAAGGCGAGGCCTAACTGGCTGAAGTAGCGTTGAAAAGCAGTATTAATGTGCTGACGGGCGCTGCCTTGGGGGTAAAGGCCAAGTTCGGCTTCTGGGGCGGCTTTGGTGCCTTTAACCAAAAAGTGATTCTTGATCGGCGCGTCCTGCACAAAGGCTTCAAACGCGCGGGCGCATAGCTCTTCCGGTTTGCTGTAATACACTTGTCCCAGCTTGCGGTCCATGGCTACCGAGTGCTGAAAAAGCTCGCTGGGCTGCTTGCCGCCGGGTTGTAGCAGAATGGCCGTAAAGCACTCTATTAGGCGCAGGTTAAGCGGGTGCACAATAGGCGGCGCATCAGCCAACCAAGCGGCTGATGCAAATATATTGCGAGATAGCCCTGTGAAACACTTTTGCGCAATGTAGTGATCAAAGGCATGAAACCACTCGTGGGCAATACTGCCAGGCCCCGCGTTCTTAGCCAGCGCAAAGCTGCGCTGGGCGGGGTCGTAATGGGCGGCAACGCCGGGCCGCCCGCCGCTGCCATACTGCAATGCCAGTGAGCCGCGTAATGACACCAGCGTTTCGGGGCCTTGTAGAATCAACATCAAATCGCACAGCGCATCATGAAACAGCTCCGCTGCACGGTCGCGCTCAGTAGGGGTTACCCAGCGGCCAATTTCGATGGAGCGAAAATCGAACTGGCGCCGAATAAGCGCAAAGCTACTGGGCTCCTGCTGGCGATGAGACGGCCCGTTGCGATAAAACGTTCGAGCGTCGATACTCACGGCGCGCTTACCTGTTGGCTATCGGTAAAGGTATTCAAGCTAGACAGCCTGAGGATTAGTGCTGAATCCTTGCCTCCCTGGCGTGAATAAAGAAGTCACGTAAACGTTTCAGGGACTCTTCATCCCAGCCGGGCGGTTCGGAAAGCGCGGCCCAGGCATCAATATAGTCTTCCGCCGCAATTTCATGGCCAAAGCCTGGCGGGGCGCTTTCGGTAGTAAGGTCTACCAATAATTGCAGCATTGTTACCACAGGATACCAGCGCAGATCGGGTGAAACATCGGGACCACGCGGTGTGTGCATCCAGTCTGGTTCACGCCAGAAAGAAGCGGGTTCAAAAAACGTAATGGGGTCGCTGGCATATTGCAGGTAGGCAATACGAAAATTTCCCCATTCTCCCGGTACTTCTTGAAGCCCCTGCGTTTGGTTCATAAAGCGCACTACCGAGCCATCGCGAAACCTGGGTAGCCAAGCTGGCGAACCAGGGTCACGGTTAGCCGTAATGCGTTTCCATGTGTCGCTTCGGAAAGGCGGGCCGGCCCATAGCGCTCCATTAAAGGGATCATCAATAATATCGTAGAGATCAAACGAAAGATCCGAGTTAAGTGCGCCCAGGCTGAGCCCAAACAGGTACAGCCGAGGACGTTCGTCACTGGGAAGGCTGGACCAGTAATCATAGACCACTGCAAATAACGCCCGGGCATTTTCGACGCCATAATCGGCTTCAGAAATTAGCGATAGATGGCTGGGCAGATAGGAGTATTGGGCCGCTATCGTGGCAATGTCGCCGCGGTGTAGGTATTCCACTGTATCCTGCGACCCTGGGTCTATCCACCCACGCCCTGTTGGTGTTGCTAATACCAAGACAGAACGCTCGAAACCGCCTACTCGGATCAGTTCTTCCAGCGCGAGTTTGGCTCGCTCGGTAGGCGTTTCAGCAGCATTAAGACCCACATAAACGCGGACAGGGTCAGGAGCTTCTTCGCCCAGAAAGTCACCGATTTGCGCGCCGCTCGGGCCTTCGGTCACAAAGCGTCGGCCACGGCTGCCTAACGCTTCCCAGCTAATTAATGACTCTGCGCTGCCGGGCTTTAGAGGGTCTTCAGGCGGAGAAAGGTCGCTTTGCATAAGCTCATCTACCTGCTGAAACGAGCGGTCGGCCACCTTTAGCGCATACGAAAAAATAATGCCTTCGATAACGAGCCAAAACAGCGCAATAGCTGCGATCGTGCCCAGCACATAGGCCACTCGGCGGGGCAAAATATAAGCCAACTTACGTGAAAGCAGCCGGAAGGTACGCCTAAAAAGCAGCGCCATAAGCATTAAAAACGCAAAGACACCCAGGGCAATTAAGGCAATGGAGAAGGGGTGTGTGCCGCTAACGGGTTCCATCCCCATGAGTTGGCGAATACTATTTTGCCATTCGGCGGCTCGCCATAAAAAAAGAGCGGCGATGCTCAGGGATACAGCGGCGGCTAACCAGTGAAAATACGTTTCCAGCCGCGCATTGGGTTCAGGTAAATGGAGGTAACGCCAAAGCCCATGCCCCATCACTCCCAACGCATAGCCTGCGGTAAAACTTAGCCCCGACACGATGCCTTGCGCGATGAGTGGGCGAGGTATAAGGCTCGGCGTTAGCGAAAACGCAAAGAAGAGCGTGCCCAGTACCAGGCCCACGCCTGAAAAACGCGCAAGGCGTGAGAAGATCCACTGCTGTTGTCTGCTCAGTTCCATTGATTATCCATTGGTCGCTGTCAGGCGTATTAGGCTTTGAACGAAAATCGCTAAGGCGTTGGCGCTAAGCGAGTGGCTTTCTGCTAACTTTATTCTATTTCAGGCGCAATGAACTTGCGAATAGTTGGACTTTCGAACAGGTGGATATGCGCATAGGAGTGAAGCGTCATGGGTGGGGGAGGAATAAATGCTGGGTATGGAACCAGACGAAAAGAAGCCCCCGATGCGAGGGCTTCTTTGCGTCTCCTTGACCATCCACGACATCTTGCAGCTCATCCTGAGCGATCGCTTCCTTGCTAGCGGTTTCCTTGCCGCGAACACTACAGACCATAGCTAAAAGTTAATTGGTGTACAAATAATTATTGTAAAGATATTGTACGAAAACGTTTCAGAACTGATCCAATGCGCAATGGAGGCAAACTTCTGTTTAAAAAATGGCCAATGCTTGCCTGCGGGTTGACCTTCTGCTGTGCTTAATGGCTGGATTCAGGGTTGGCTCGTTGTGGCGTAGGGCGATACCAGGCTTGAGGTTGAAAGGCGAGTTGTCCGTATTACCTATTTAGCAGTAATAGTACGAGGAAATTAGTATATATGTTTGAGTTATATCTAACGTAATCGTTTTAATTAGTGGCTCCCAAAAAATTTATTGGTAATTTGGTGTCGTTCCTTATAGTCAAGTTGTTTAATATTTAATAAATTTTATTTTATAATTTGCTAAGATCGAAAAGGTCTAAAGTCTAGCTTTTATTTTATTCGATAATTATTAATCTTGGTTGGCAGGTGCTTTTGCTTTGAAATAAAACATTTGCAGGGTGTATTAAATGTTTGTAAAAAAAGCGCTTGTTTTATCTTTTCATAACCTGGGTTAGATAACTCAGACGCTTTAGGGTCCATTGTAGCCATATAGCGCAAGGACAGCGTATTAAGGAAGAGCAAATAAGGATATTTGTGGTACACAAGGAAGCATGAACAGGATGTTCGTGGTGTAGGATTATGGAGGAACTAATCATCCCCGGCCAGCAATGGCCGGGGTTTTTTTAATACTCTTTTGAAAAGATAGTTCGCTAATTAAGGTGTGGGTAACAGCAGCGGCATAATAAAATAAACAAACAGCGTAATCGCAATAGCGCTTACGAGGTTCATGGCAAACCCCGCTTTGGCCATTTGTTTAATAGAAATACGCCCTGTGGAAAATACAGCGGCGTTAGGCGGGGTGGATATCGGCAACATAAAGGCACACGTAGTGGCGAGAGCAACCGCCACCATTAATCCGAGCGGATTGCCGGTCGTGATGGCTGCAGCCATGCCTGCGGTAATGGGCAGTGCCATATTTGCCGTTGCGGTATTGGAAATGATTTCTGTCAAAAACAGCATTAACAGCACCATAATTAGCAGTAGCCAGAAGTAATTGACGCCATCCAGTAACTGCAGTTGCTCGCTGATCCAACCGGTCAAATCGCTGGCGATGAACGCAGCAGCGAGCGTCATACCCCCGCCCCAAAGTATAAACAAGCCCCACGGCAAGCCCTTCATATCGTCCCAAACCAGCAGGGCGCGTTTTTCGTTGTGGGCAGGAATGACAAACAACGCAATGGCGGCGGTTACCGCAATAATCGTATCGTTAATGGGCAGATCAAAAAACGGTGCCAGCCAGCCGCGTAACGCCCAGGCCAGTGCCGTTGCCACAAATACGCCCAAAACACGCTTCTCTTCCTGGCTCATAGGGCCAAGAGCCGCAAGTTCTTGGGCCACAAAATCAATCTCAAGCGGCGTATTGGGTATTTTTGTGTATATCCGCGTGAGATAGACGTACAAAATCGCCAGTAAGATCAGCGTGAGTGGCAGCGCGAAAATCATCCACTGCAAGAAGCTGATTTCTACCCCTTCAAAAAACTGCGGGATCATGGCCACTACGATGGCATTGGGCACTGAGCCGATAATGGTTGCCAGCCCGCCAATCGAGGCTGAATAAGCAACGGTTAGCAGCAAAATACGTGCAAAGCTATCGCGATGATGACGTTCAAACTGGTCGCGTTCGTCTAATTCATTGGTTAGCGCGACGGCAATAGGCAGCATCATAAGCGCTGTGGCGGCGTTGGATATCCACATGGATAAAAACGCCGAGGCAATCAAAACGCCTAATACGATGCTGCGCAGGCTGTTGCCAATGCGGTTGACGATAGACAGGGCGATGCGTCGGTGCAGATTCCAGCGCTCAATGGCAATGGCCAGAATAAACCCACCCATGTACATGTAAATAACCGGGTTGGCGTAGCCCACAACGGCTTCGTCCAACACCATCACACCGCTAAGCGGCAGTACCAACATGGGTAGAAAAGAAGTAACAGGGATAGGAACCGGCTCTGTCACCCACCAGGCGCCCATCCATACGGTTAATGCCAGCACCGTGCGGGGGGCTGGATCAATCAGCGTGTCTGGCATCAGTACCTGTATCAGTACAAAAAGAAGTGGTCCCGCTAACAGTGGTACCCAGTGGCGCCAATTTGACAATGACATTCCCATACTCGTCTCCTGACGCTATTGCATGAATTTATTGATAGTTTGCTAACAATAAGAAGCGGGCATGCTACCACTTTCGTTTATACGCCGTTGGTTGTAGGTTTTTAGACTTTGGTATAAGGATGTGGAGTGTCTGCCAGCGCTGCTTTCACTCAGCGTGGTAATCAATAGCAAATTGAGAGGATGCAAGGGTTGGGGCGTTATTTGGCGGGAAGCATAAAAAGTAACATGTCGTATTGTCAGAGTTATTGGCGTTTAACTTTTTATTTGGCTCTTATTGTGCATGAAGATTAACTATTTTTAAGTATAAGTAGCGCATAATGCCGGGGCCTACGTTGGCTATTGGCAACCAGCTTTTAGAGATTAAGGGCTTTTAAACTTTTCCTGCCTCAGGTTAATGTGTTTGACACATTTAAGGTTCAAGGTAGGCAGTACCACAAACGGAAACGTGGTTAGGAAGAACAAGCAAGGAGTGCTTGTGGTCGCCAAGGATGCACGAACAGGACGTTCGCGAGGAAAGATTACGGAGGAACCGATAAAGCCCCAGGCAGTGATGCCTGGGGCTTTCTTATTGCAACGTGCTAATAAAACATACTAATGAAAATGAACAGCGCGGTTATTTGTCCTCGTTGTTCTCCGGTTTTGCATGTCCCTGGTGGCTAAGTGCGCTTGCTTGGTCAAGGCGCGGATGGTTATCCAAAAATTCACGCTCAAGGTTGGGCAGTTTGTCCAGCGCTTGTAGGGTATGCGTGAGCGCATGGATAGCGGCCAGTACGTCCTGGGTGTTTCCGGTTTCCGAAATGGTGTGCATATTGCGGATCGGAAAACCGATGGAGGTCGCGGCGCTGTCGATAGAGGCCAGCACGCCTGCCATGCCGTCGGTGCCTGTATCGACGCCCACCATATCGCGCTGCATCGGAATATCCTGCTCTTTGGCGGCGCTGGCGATGATGCGGTTTAACTGCTCACTGGCAATCGAACCTACCGACATGGTAAAGCCTTTGCCCATTTCCAGCGGCTGCATGCGTTTATCGCCGATACCCGGCGCGGCTACGTAGTCGTGGTTAACGTCCACGCCAATCAGCGCATCGGGTTTTAGCTCACCGGCCATTACCCGGCTACCAAAGCGGCCAATCTCTTCGTAGCTTGCAATCGCAAACATAATGCGCACGTTGTCAGTGCCGCCTGCTTCGGCGATTAACCGCGCTACTTCAGCCGTTACAAAACAGCCCAGGCCGTTGTCCAGGTAGGCGCCGTAGAAGGTGTCGGGGCTGAAGCCGGGGCGGATAGGGCGGTCAAAAATAATCGAGTCACCCGGGCGCACGCCTAAATTAAGCACTTGCTGCTTTTTGTTCTCGCCGTGAATTTGCAGGTCCAGGTAGATCTGCTCTTTCTTAATGCCTTTGTCACCGGTGCGCGCTGCTGGGTCGGAAAAGTGAATGGCGCCGAGTGCTTCAACGGTGCCACCCTCAATCGAGCGATAGCTGCCCGGTTTTTCGGGGTCTTCGCTGAACAGCTTCACTTCATGGCCGATCAGCACGGAAGGTAAAAATGAGTCGGTGTTGATCCAGATTTTACCGTCTTCGCCGATAGAGCGGACCTGCATACGGATCTTGTCCGCATGGCCGATAATCATGACCTTGAACATATCATCGCGGTTAGGGTGGGTATCCAGCACCACGCCTGCGTTGCCCTTGAACTGGTGAAGGTGCCAGCTTTTGGGGGCAAATGTCTCGAAGTAGGGCTTTAAGACGCCATAGGTCATGGCCCCTTCAAGGCCAACCGGGCTAGGTGCGGCCAGGATGTCGCGCATCAGCTTGAACTGCGCTTCGGGCATCGGTTGTGTCCAGGGTTTGGCGTTATCGCTCATTAAAACTCTCCATGGGGTTATCTGTGTGACTAGTCTGCCAGATTCATCAGGCTCTTCCACCATTAGACGATGTGGGCCGCGCCGTGTACACGTAATATGCAGGCTAATTAACTAGAAACAACGGTTAAGTCAAAACAGCGACAGGAGAGAGCATGAGTGCGGCATCGCTACGCGTTCAGCGCTATAGAGTATTGTTGGCGGGCGTTTGCAGTCAGCTTTTGTGTGTTGGCATTGCCCGCTTCGCCTATACGCCATTGCTGCCGATCATGCAGCAGCACACTTGGATGGGCGACGCGGATGGTGGCTGGCTAGCGGCGCTTAATTACGCGGGCTATATGCTGGGCGCGGTGCTGGCCGCCTCGATTCGCAGTATTTACATCAAAGACACGCTTTACCGTATTGGCCTGGTACTGGCGGTGCTGACAACCGTGGGCATGGCACTTACGGAGAACTTTTGGCTATGGGCGGCGCTGCGTTTTTTGGCGGGGCTTTCCAGCAGTGCGGCCATGCTTTTGGCGTCTGGGCTGATCCTTCACTGGTTGATGAACCATCACCAGCGGGGAGAGCTGGGGATTCATTTTGCGGGGCTGGGGTTAGGCATTGTACTGGCTGCTGTGGCGGTAGAGTTAATGCTGGCGTTCTCGCTTGACTGGCAAAGCCAGTGGTGGATTTTTGGCGTATTGGGCGCTGTGCTGCTGATACCCGCTTGGCGCTGGCTGCCTCGCCCTGTAAAACCGGCTCCCGGTGCTCGTCAAGGTGAGTTGCCTGCCGCCATGCCGCCTTCGCGTACCTTTATGCGCTTAATGTTGCCTGCCTATTTTTGTGCCGGGTATGGCTATGTGATTAACGCCACGTTTATTGTCACCATCGTGGAGCGCGAGCCGCTGCTTGCGGGCGCGGGTAACTGGACGTTTGCTGTGGTCGGTTTAGCGGCCGCACCTGCCGTTATGCTGTGGGATTTGGTGGCGCGGAGGATGGGCTATTTGGGGGCGCTGGTGATGGCCATGTCGATCCAGACCGTGGGAATTGTATTGCCTGCTATCTCCTCAAACCTGGTGGTGGTGTTGCTCAGCGCGGTGCTATACGGCGGCACTTTTCTAGGCTGCGTGAGTTTGGTGCTGACCATGGCTGGCAGGCTTTACCCGGCAAGCCCTGCGCGTTTAATGGGCCAAATGACGCTGGCGTATGGCGCCGCGCAGATCTTTGCACCCGCCTTAACCGGCGTGCTGGCTGAGGCTTCGGGCCACTATACCGTGGGCCTTTGGCTGGCCGGTGGCTTTGTCACGTTGGGGGCGGTGCTATTGGTGTGGCTGCGATGCGTGGACCAAACTGCTCAGCGGCTGGATGCCGAGGCGAAAGCGCTGTCTGTAATGCGCTAATTGAAGCGCTAAGTGATGAGCGAATGGGGCAGGCCGGGAAGAAGCCAGGGGCGTCGGGCGGTCGTTTTCAGAAAAGAGTTAACGAGTTTTGTGCTTTTGAGCCGAAATCCTCTAGGATAAACGCTTTTTTTACACCAGAAGGATAGTCATGGCGTCTTCCGAGCAACCTCGCATCCAGTGGCTGGGCCGCTGGGGGTTCGTGCTCGCCGCTACCGGTTCGGCGGTAGGGCTGGGCAACATCTGGAAATTCCCGTATATCACCGGCGAGTATGGCGGTGGCGCGTTTGTGCTTGTCTATCTGGCGTGCATTTTTGCGGTGGGCGTGCCGGTAATGATGAGCGAAATCGCTTTCGGGCGGCGCGGGCGCGGCAGCCCCATTGATGCGATTCGTCGAGTGGTTAACGAGTCCGGTCGCTCATCGGCGTGGTCGCTGCTTGGCTGGATGGCCATGCTGTGCGGCTTTTTGATTCTATCGTTCTACGTGGTCGTGGCAGGCTGGTCGTTTTCTTATCTGTGGAAGATGTTAACCGGTGGCCTGGTGGGCACCAGCGTTGACGACATGGCCGCCGTTTTTGGGGAAAACAACGCCAACCCGTTCAGTCTGGGCTTCTGGAGCACGCTTGTTACGCTGGTGACCATGATTATTGTGGGCAAAGGCGTTCAGGAGGGGATCGAGAAAAACGTCAGTTGGATGATGCCAGGCCTGGTTATCATGCTGATACTGCTGATTGTGTACGGCATGTTTTCTGGTGGCTTTGGTGATGCGGTACGCTTTTTGTTCTCCTTTAAGGCGGGGAGTCTCTCGAGTGAAGGGATGTTGGCCGCGCTTGGCCATGCGTTCTTTACCTTATCGCTTGCCTCGGGTGCCATTCTTACCTACGGAAGTTACCTGCCCAAAGGCGCCTCCATTGGGCGCACCACCATTAGCGTTGCCATTGCCGATACGGCCGTTGCCTTGATGGCGGGGCTGGCGATCTTCCCGGTAATTTTTGCCAATGGCATGGACCCAGGTGAAGGCCCCGGGCTTATCTTTATGAGCTTGCCGCTGGCGTTCCAAGCCATGCCGCTGGGTACGCTGTTTG
This sequence comes from Halomonas sp. 111, assembly GCF_052379685.1. NCBI lineage: Bacteria > Pseudomonadati > Pseudomonadota > Gammaproteobacteria > Oceanospirillales > Halomonadaceae > Halomonas > Halomonas sp. 111. The sequence goes on along the minus strand of NZ_JBQSYV010000018.1, from coordinate 73,679 downwards.
GGATTCTGTTTTTCGCCATGCTCTCCATGGCCGCGCTGACATCGTCCATTTCGATGGTTGAGGCGACCGTTTCCTGGCTCTGCGACAACAAAGGGTTCTCACGCCGCAGTGCTGCGTGGAGCACGGGGGTCGTGCTTTGGCTGATTAGTACCGCTGCCATGCTCTCCTTTAACCTGGGTGCTGATTGGACGTTGGCAGGCAAGACCTTCTTTGACTGGCTGGACTACATCACTTCACGCTGGATGATGCCATTGGGTGGGTTAGGCACCGTCATACTGGCAGGCTTTGTCCTGAAGAGTGAAACGTTCCGCGACGAGCTAGGACTCTCGCCCCTGCCCTATACGCTATGGCTTGCCATGGTGCGTTATGTTAGCCCGCTGGGTATTTTGGTTATTTTCGCTGATGCATTAGGGCTGTTTACCGTTACCTTTTCAGTTCATTGGCCGTGGTTGTTGGCTATCCTGCTGATCATGATGGCGCTGGGCGAGTGGTTGAGTCCTCGCCTGCGTCAGGCGTTAACGACACGCTAACGGATTCTCCCAGCCAACGCTGCTGCTGAGCAATGAGTGACGGCTCATCCAGCGGCGTTTGGCAATGTGCATAGACTTCCCTTGAAGCGTTCCCGCCTGTGGTAAGCCCCGCTGGTAAGGGTGATTTGAGTCTCTTCCTGAGATCGTAGTTGAGACAGTAGTTGAGATCACAGCGGTTACTTGCGTAAAGCAGATTGCTTGATAGCACCAGGATGGGTGCCTGCCTGCATCAACTCGTCCCAGCGTGTGGTGTAGCGGCCTGAGCGGTGCCCGCAGCGTAGCTGCCAGGCGGCATCGGCATCCGTCATGCCAAAGCTGATGGTGCCTTGCCCCATGCGCTGATTGATATTATCCAGGGTGGCCATTAAGTAAGGGTATCGGTTCTGCGGCGGTTGATGTAGCAACGAGAGTTGGTGCTGCTCGGCATCAACTAGATCCAGCAGCATCACACCCGCTTTCATAAATTGGTAGCCTGACCGATAAACTTGTTCAACCCCTTGGTGAACGGCCTCAAGAATTGTGCGCGTATCATCGCTGGGTGAGGGCAGGGGCACCATGGCGTGAGGAAAATACTGGGGTTGGTCTCGGCGGTGGCGGTTGGTGTTTAAAAAAATCATCACGGCTCGCGTGAGGCTGCGCTGCTGACGGAGTTTTTCGGCGCTGCGCTGGGCATGTTGGCGTAACGCGTTATGTACTTCTGTTTTACTGCCGGTTGATTGGCCGAATGAGCGCGACGTCATAATGCGGTGGCGCGGTTGATCCAGCGCATTCATCTGCAGGCAGGGCGTACCGCGCAGCTCCAGCGCCGTGCGGGCCAGCACTACCGAAAAATGTTTGCGCAGTAGCCGAAGGTCAGCCTCACGCAAGTCCCAGGCGGTATTAATATTACTGATCGCTAACCGCTCAGCAATCCGGCGCCCAACGCCCCATACGCTGCCCACCGGTGTCTGTTTAAGCAGGGCGGTCGTTGCCGCATCTTTTCCCGTCAGCAGGCACACGCCTTGATAGTGAGTCGCCTGCTTGGCCAAGTGGTTGGCAAGCTTGGCCAGCGTATGCGTAGGGGCCAGCCCGACGCATACCGGCAGGCCTAAATGACGCCGAATCCGCCGACGCAGCCATTCGCCCAGGGTTTGGCACTGCTGGTTGCTGAACGCCTCCAGGTAAATAAACATTTCATCAATGGAGTACGGCGACACGGCTGGGCAGGTATCGCGCAGTAGCTGGCACAGCCTGGCCGACATATCGCCATACAGCTCATAGTTGGATGACTTGAGGTAAATGTCACCACGCTTACGCAGGCTTTCGAGCTTAAACGATGGCATGCCCATGGGGATGTCCATAGCTTTCATCTCGGCAGAGCGGGCGATGATACAGCCGTCGTTGTTCGACATAACACCAACCGGTTTGCCTTCCAGCGCAGGATCAAACACACGCTCACAGCTGACGTAAAAGTTGTTGGCATCGACCAGACCGATCATCGGACATACTCATGAATGACGGCACGCACTACTCCCCATAGCTGGCACTCGGTGCCTTCCAAAGGAAGCGGCGGGTAGTGAGGATGCGCAGAGCAGAGGTGCGGCGTATTTTGGTAGAGGGCGTAGCGCTTAATCAGCACTTCCTCTTCAAACATGGCAACCAGAATGTGCCCTAGCCGAGGCTTAATGCTGCGGTCAACGACCAGCAGGTCGCCATCAAAAATCCCCCAACCTTCCATGCTGTCACCAGCGGCGGAAAGGTAGAACGTTTGGGTAGGGTTTTTAATTAGCCGCGTATTGAGATCGAGCGTACGCGGTTCGTAATCCTGCGCTGGTGATGGAAAGCCGCTAAAGCCCGCACGGCCTTGTAACGATGAAAAAGGCAACGGCTGAGAAGTTAACGGCAAGGTGGGCACGAGCGTCGATGGAGGCAACGACATCGTCGGCATCCTCACTGAATGTGATGTGTATGTATATACAGTATTTATTCGTGAGGTTTAAATTGCAAGCGTTGAGCGGCGATTAGGCAAGCCTAGCGCGCTAGCCACAACCCCACGACGATGGCACTAACAACAGCAATAAAAAAAACAAGGTTACGGGCGCGTGTATCGCGGCGTGGTTTCATGGCAGCACCATTAGCAAGAGTTGGGTAAAAGCGACAGAAGAATTGCGCTTGGCATGGTAACGTTTGTTACTGATATCGTCATCCAGACATTGCCTGAACGCTTACTTCAGGAACATTAAAGGCGTCGCGTTATTTGCCAACGAGATGGCCGCTTCATCAGGAAAACAACCTATGTGTGAACCGACCCTCCAACCCGCGTCTCGACACTCCGCGCAACCGCTGGTGCTTGCGCAAGGGCGCTTGGCCGCACTGGGCTGGGGCCGCGTGGATGCACCTGTCTGGCTGGCGCTACACGGCTGGCTGGATAACGCGGCAAGCTTTAGCCGCTTGGCACCGCTTTTGGCAGATGCGCTGGATATCCGCGTGGTAGCCATTGATTTTCGTGGCCATGGGCACTCCCAGCATGCCGCTTTCGGAAGCGACTATGCGTTGTGGGATTACTGCCACGACGTGCTTGATGCGCTGGACGCGCTGGGTATTGAACAGGCTTCTTTACTGGCCCACTCCATGGGCGCGGCGGTTGCCTGCCTACTGGCCGCCGCTATGCCAGAGCGTATTGCCCGGTTAACCTTGATTGACGGGCTGGGGGCGTTGAATACGCCTGCGGAAGAAACTGCCAGCCAGTTGCGCAAAGGACTTATTGCCCATCGTCGCCCGCTTTCCCGCCCACCACGCTATGCTGATATCGAAAGTGCGGTTGCCGCGCGGGTAGCCGGTGGCGTCACCACGCTGGATAGCGTAACGGCGATGCCGTTGGTTGAGCGTAATACGCAAGCAACTGCCGATGGCTATCTACAAATGCGTACGGATAGTCGACTGCTAAAACCCTCTCTGGTGCGCTTTACCCCTGAGCAGGTACTGGCTCTGTTAGCGTGTATTCAGGCGCCGGTACTACTGATTGAAGGCGAGCAGGGTATTTTAGGAAAGCGTGCCTGGGCCGAGCAGGCGCGCTTGGCGGTTAATGATCTGACCCGCCATGTGTTGCCTGGCGGGCATCATCTGCATTTGGAATCTAAAGCGGTTGCCGCTGTGGCGGAACTCGCCACCGCCCACTGGGAGGCAGCCGTGTAAAGCGGTTATACGGTCGGCTCAAGAGCAATAGGAATAGCCAATGAATCAACTGACGCACGCGGGTAGCGGGAAAAAAGTGGCTTTGGTGTTGGGCAGTGGCGGGGCGCGCGGTTATGCCCATATCGGTGTCATTGAAGCCCTGGAAGCACGAGGCTTTGAGATTATTTCAGTGGCGGGATGCTCCATGGGCGCGCTGATTGGTGGCATCTACGCTTCTGGCAAACTGCCCGAGTATCGCGAGTGGGTCTGTAATCTCGATTATCTGGATGTGCTAAAGCTGGTGGATGTGACCTGGAGCCCGATGGGTGCCATGCGTGCCAATAAGGTGATGAGCAAGTTGGAAGCGTTGGTAGGCGATGTGCTCATTGAGGATTTGCCTATTCCGGTGACAACGGTGGCGACTGACCTGGTTCGCCAGCGCGAAGTGTGGTTTCAAAATGGCCCGTTACTGCGCGCCATTCGCGCCTCTATCGCCATTCCAGGCGTCATTACGCCGGTCAATGTTGGCGACCAGGTGTTGGTCGATGGCGGGCTGCTTAATCCGCTGCCTATCATGCCGGTTATTTCTGCCCACGAAGCAGATCTGGTAATTGCGATTAACGTAACGGCACATAGCCCGCAGCCGGTGTCGTTGGAGGAACTCCTGCCCCGTGAGCACGAGGAAAATGACAGCCGAACGGCGCAAGAGCGTGACCGGGATGAAAAAATTGGCGGCTGGATGAGCGACGTGCGCCAAGCCACCCTGCGTTTATGGGAGGGGCTTGGCAGCAGTGAAGAAGACAGCGGCGTGGAAGCTGGCGCTGAAGAGAGTGTTGAGACGCGAGGCAAGCGCGAGTGGAGCAAGCTCGATATGATTTTAGAGTCGTTTGATATTACCCAAGCGGCCCTGGCAAAATACAAAATTGCCGGTTATCCGCCCGATATATTGATCGAGATTCCCAAGACAGTATGCAGTACGTATGAGTTTCATCGCGCCAAAGACTTGATCCGTCTGGGGCGGCACTTGGCCGATGAGGCGCTGGAGCGGCGCATGCCCAGCATTGCCTCGGATGCGACAGAGTGAGGCAGCGAGCCACTGGAAAAGTGCCAGTAGAGCAGTGAAGAGAGCGGTTGAGCGGCGTTACGCCCCGCGCTTACGCAGCAATATATAGACTGCTCCGGTGCCGCCATCAATATCAATGGCCGAGCAAAAGGCCAGCACCCCCGGCCATTCGCGTAACCAGGTATTGGTGTGGCTCTTAAGCACCGGAAAATCTGAAGTGGTGCCCCACGCCTTGCCGTGAACCACCAGCACGCAGCGCAGCCCTTGGCTTGATGCATCGCGCAAGAAGCTTTCAAGCTCCGCGCGGGCTTCTTCAAGCGTGTAGCCGTGCAGGTCAAGCCCCGCCTGCCACTCGGTTTGGCCACGCTTTAACTGGCTGAAGGTACGCCAGGGTAAATCGGGCACGCTAAACTCAAGGTACTCAGACGGACGCACGGCCTCGACCCGGCCATCCGATGTGCGGCCGCTGGCTTGTACTGTGCTGTTTTGAACCGCCGCATTACGCCGTGCCTGTTGGGCTTCATCATTGCGCTTGGGCTTGCCGGGGTCGGCTTGATTATGTGCAATACGGCGTACGCCTGCTGCTTGCAGCGCCTGGCGAAAAGCGCTGATATCGTCATCGTTGGGCAGGTGGCGTCGCGTCATATCAAGCTCAAAGTGTGAAAAGGAAGAAAGAGTAAAACAAGAAAGCATATAAAGTGCCGACAGTATAGCGAGCTGAGCGGCGCTGTGAACCGGGCGGCGTCAAAGGTACAATCTTTACAGGTACAATCTTTTCTTTATCAATGAGTGTAGCCGCATGTGGCTGCATGGATGGTTTTCGTTTATCAGGAGTCGCTGTGACCACGCACCTCAATGCTGAGACCTCTCACTCAACCCTTTCGTTGCCGGATACGGCGTTGGTGAGCGATCTTTTTACACTACGCGACTATCTGCGCTGGGTATCCAGCGAGTTCTATCTGGCCGGACTGCACTATGGCCACGGCACCGAGTCTGCCTGGGATGAAGCCGTTGCGCTCTGCCTGGGGGCACTTCATCTGCCCTGGAACGTCGACCCCGCCGTTTTGGAAGCACGGCTTTTGCCTGTTGAGCGCCAGCGTATTATCGCCCTGACCCGGAAGCGGGTAACCAGCCGCCAGCCATTGCCGTACCTGCTGGGTGAGGCCTTTTTTGCAGGTCACCCCTTCAATGTTGATGAGCGAGTGCTGATTCCGCGCTCGCCGATTGCCGAGCTGATCGAAGACGGTTTTTCGGCCTGGTTCCCGGAAGAGCCGCCGGAGAGCGTGCTGGATTTATGCACCGGCTCTGGTTGTATCGGCATTGCAACCGGCCTTTATTTGCCTACCTGCGAAGTGACGCTTGCTGATATCAGCCAGGATGCGCTGGCCGTCGCCCGAGAAAACATTACCCGCCATGACGTGGGTGACCGGATACGGGCGGTCGCCTCGGATGTGTTTGACGGGCTGGAAGGCCAGCGCTTTGACCTGATTGTTTCCAACCCGCCCTACGTCGATGCGCGTGATTTGGCTACCATGCCCGCCGAGTTCCGCCATGAGCCCGCGCTGGCACTGGGTGCCGGTAAAGATGGCCTGGACATTGTGCGGCGTATTTTGCGCGAGGCGCGCAGCCATTTGAGCGATACAGGTTGGCTGATTGTCGAAGTGGGCAATTCTGACCGCCATGTGGAGGCTGCGTTTCCCGACGTACCTTTCCTGTGGCTTGACTTCGAGCGCGGCGGCCAAGGCGTATTTGCTTTGAGCGCCGATGAACTCGACGCCCATGCGGCGTCTTTTGCGTAAGGAATGAACGCCCATGTCTGGCAATAGTTTTGGCAAGCTGTTTACCGTTACCACCTTTGGAGAGAGCCACGGCATTGCGCTGGGCGCCATTGTAGATGGTTGCCCGCCGGGGCTTGCGCTGTGTGAAGAGGATTTACAGCGCGACCTGGACCGTCGTCGCCCAGGTAGCTCTCGCCACACCACGCAGCGCAAAGAGCCTGATCAGGTGAGGATTTTATCGGGCGTGTTTGAGGGAAAAACCACCGGCACCTCGATTGGCCTACTGATCGAGAATACCGACCAGCGCTCCAAGGACTACTCGAAAATCAAGGAGCAGTTCCGCCCCGCCCATGCGGACTACACGTACCACCATAAATATGGCCACCGTGACTATCGGGGCGGCGGCCGCTCAAGCGCCCGCGAAACTGCCATGCGGGTAGCCGCGGGTGCTATCGCCAAGAAGTACCTGGCCGCCCAAGGCGTACAAATTCGTGGCTATATGAGCCAGCTGGGCCCCATCAAAATTGAGTTTAAGCAGTGGGAGGCCGTCGAGCAGAATGCGTTTTTCTGCCCCGATCCCGCCAAAGTAGCCGAGCTTGAAGCATATATGGATCAGCTGCGCCGTGACCAGGATTCCGTCGGTGCCGAGATTACCGTGGTCGCTGAGGGCGTTCCTGTCGGGCTGGGTGAGCCGGTGTTTGATCGCCTGGATGCTGAGCTGGCGCACGGTTTGATGAGCATTAATGCGGTAAAAGGTATTGAGATTGGCGCGGGGTTTGAATCCGTTGCCCAGCGCGGTAGCGAACACCGCGACGAGATGACGCCGGAAGGCTTCTTGTCCAATCATGCCGGTGGCATATTGGGCGGTATTTCCAGTGGGCAACCGATTGTGGCCAGGCTGGCGCTTAAGCCGACCTCCAGCATTACGACGCCTGGGCGTTCCATTGATGTTAACGGCCAGCTGGTCGAGGTGATTACCAAAGGTCGCCACGACCCTTGTGTGGGGATTCGCGCCACGCCGATTGCCGAAGCCATGATGGCGATTACATTGCTTGACCACTGGCTGCGCCAGCGTGGGCAAAACGGTGAGGTTAGCGTTGATACACCCCGTTTAGCGCAGCGTTAAAGCGGCGTACGGCTTGGCGTAACGCTGCTACACTCAAGGAAGATGGCTGAGGAGTAACCCATGAAGATTAACGTTGAGTTTGATCTGACCCCGGATGAATTTCGTCAAGCATTGGGGCTTCCTGATGTAGAGGCATTCCAGCAAAGCCTGCTGGAAAATATTCAGCGGCAAATGGAGTCGGGTGCAGAAGGGTATGACCCCATGAGTTTGATGCGCCCCTTTTTGCAGCAGCCCATGATGCAGCAGGGGCTTTCTCAAGGGTTGGCCAACTTTGGAACTTACCAACAGATGATGTTGGATATGTTGCGCCAGGCAGGCAATGCCAGCAGTACCGCCTCTGATGATCAAGCGGCGGACAGTGACACGTCGAGCAGCGAGAGAGCGCCTAATGCCAAAGCAACGGCGTCCTCGCGTTCGCGTGGCAAGGGAAAAACCGAGTAATGTGGTGAGGTGCGTAACGGCCAGTTAATGAGCGCCGTCATCCAGGGCTCTTGAAAACAGTGTTATTGAAAACAGGGTTCTTGAAAACAGTGTTATTGCAAAGCACCCGGTCAAGGATTACTCTTTTTGCAGTGCAGCAAATCACGTTCGTAGGGGGGCGCGAAAGCGCCCACACTCTGAAACGGAAGAGGATTAGACACTATGCAAGACGATATGATGGACGCTTTTAACGCCCAGACCCGCCAAATGTTTGAGCCCATGCGCAAAATTAACTCGCTGATGCTCAACAACATGGAAAAAATGACCCAGTATCAACTGGAAGCCATGAAGCGCTATAGCCAAATGGGCACCGAGCGCATCCGCAGTGCCACCAGCATTCAAGATGCAGAAAGCCTGCGTGATTTCGGCACCCAGCAGGCTGAAATCATGAACGAGCTTTCCCAGCAAATGCAGGAAGACGCCCGTGCTATGGGCGAGATGAGCCTGCAGTTCAAAACGGAAATGGAAAAACTCTTCAGTGATGCCGGGCAGCAAATGACCGAGCAGGCGACCGCCGCCGCAAAAGGCCAACAGCCTAGTGCTTCTGGATCCGCCTCGAGCCAGTCTTCACGGAAAAAATAAGAAGTCGGCTAACTCACGGCGCCTCTAGGCGCCGTATTGTTATAAGGGGATTCAGTATGCAGGGGTGGAAACGACCATTGCACGACATGTTTCAGCAGGGAGTGTCTCAAGAAGACATTGAGGCATGGAATACGCAGCTGAAAGAGGCCGCTGAGCAGTACCAGGGGCTTATGCAGGATCTGCTGGCACGCATGGCCCCAAGCGAGGCGGCCGACTCGGTATATAGCGATATGCGTAAAAGCTTCGAGGCGGGTGCGCAGGCATTAATGAATAACCCAACCTTGCTGTGGCAAACCCAAGCGCGCCTGCTGCAAGATCAGTGGCTGCTATGGCAGCAAAGCATGCGTGCTTTGTCTGGTGAGCAGGTCACACCGCTGATTACCCCCTCCAAAAGCGACCGGCGCTTTAAAGACGATGCCTGGACGCAAGACCCTCACTATGCGGCGATCATGCAGCAGTACCTGCTGTTTTCGCAGGTAGTAGAAGAACTGATCGAAAGCCTTGAAGGTATGGATGACCTCCAGAAACGAAATCTGGGGTTTTATGCCCGTCAGCTCGTCAATGCCATGTCGCCCACCAATTTTGTTTCTACTAACCCTGAGGTGATGCGGCGAACGCTGCAAACCCGTGGGCAAAATCTGGTAGAAGGGCTATCACGGCTGCGTGAAGACCTTGCCAACTCAGCGGAAGGCATCAATGTGTGTATGACCGAGCGCAATGCGTTTGGCATCGGGGAAAACATCGCGGTTACCCCCGGGACTGTCGTGTATGAAAACGAGTTAATTCAACTGATTCAGTACACGCCCACCACTGAGAAGACCTTTAAAACGCCACTGTTAATCGTGCCGCCCTGGATCAACAAGTATTACATCCTTGACCTGCGCCAGGACAATTCCATGGTCAAGTGGATGGTGGACCAGGGCCACACCGTATTTTTAATTTCATGGCGCAACCCTGGCCCTGAACAGCGTGACATTACCTGGGCCGATTACATGCAAATGGGGCCGATCAGCGCGATTAGCGCCATTGAGGATGCCTGTGGTGAGAAGTCGGTCAACCTGGTGAGCTACTGCGTAGGCGGCACCCTGACGGCTTCGACCGTTGCTTATCTAACAAGTACCCGCAAGGGGCGAAAGGTGAAGTCGGTCACCTACATGGCCACGCTGCAGGATTTTCGTGACCCCGGCGATATCGGTGTTTTCCTGAACGAAGCCGTAGTGCAAGGGCTTGAGCAAACCATGCAGCTTAAGGGCTATCTGGATGGTCGCTCGATGGCCTATACCTTTAACCTGCTGCGTGAAAATGATCTTTTCTGGTCGTTTTATATCAATAACTACCTGAAAGGAGAAATGCCTGCCGCTTTTGATCTTCTCCACTGGAATACGGATGGCACGAATCTTCCGGCGGGCACGCATGCCTGGTATTTACGTCATATGTATCTTGAAAACCGTTTGGTGGCGCCGGGTGGTATTGAGCTTGATGGCGTAAAAATTGATTTACGCAAAATCTCCACCCCCAGTTATTTCATATCGACCAAAGAGGACCATATCGCCAAGTGGAACAGCACCTACTATGGGGCGCTGCTGCCTAAAGGCCCCGTTACGTTTGTATTAGGTGGCTCGGGGCATATTGCCGGTATCGTTAATCCACCACAAAAGAATAAGTACGGTTATTGGAGCAACGACGCACTGCCAGAAAGCCATGAAGCATGGCTGGAAACAGCAACGTTTAATGAGGGGTCCTGGTGGCCGCACTGGCAGGCATGGATGACGCAAAATGGTTATGCGGATACCCAGAAAATGGTGCCCTCGCGCACACCCGGCGACGGTAAGCTTGAGGTGATTGAGTCAGCACCAGGGCGCTATGTAAAAATGACCATTCCTGACGTGCTAAGCGAACAGGGCAGCCTGTAAAGGCTGCTCCGATCATCCGGGTATTCTACAAAAAAACTATCCTTCTCATGTTTAAGCGAGGTGCTAACAATGCCGCCCACTACCCGTTACTCATTAGCCCCCGCGTTTAGCGCACAACACCGTCCTGGAAACAGTCCTGGCAATAACCATGGCGCTTGCTGCTGTGGTTCACCCGTCTTACAGCATTTTCATGAGCGCGTTATGGCAGAGATTGCTCGCCGCGAAATGCTGGGTGGGCCGGCAGCGGTCATGGCGCTGTTTGCAGGTGTACATACGCCACACGTGGTTGACCAGCCCTCAAAAGCGCATGACGGCCCTGTGCTACTCACCAACTTAACGCTTTTTGATGGAAGTGGTGGCCCGTTGCGCGATGGCGTATCCGTTAAGGTAGAGGATGGGCGGGTCAGCGCTATTCTTGAAGGTAATGCTGGCGCCGAGTCCGGGGACGTTATCGACTGTGATGGGCGCGTGTTGATGCCTGGCTTAATCGATGCGCATTGGCACTCCACGCTAGCCGCTATTACACAGATGGAAGCCATGAGCGCGGATATTGGTTATATCCATTTGGTCGCCGCAAAAGAGGCCGAGCGAACGCTGATGCGAGGGGTTACGTCGGTCAGGGATGTAGGAGGGCCGTCATTTGCACTGAAGAGAGCCATTGACGAAGGCATCGTGAACGGACCGCGGATATTTCCCGCAGGCGCCATGATTTCCCAGACATCCGGGCACGGTGATTTCCGAATGCGGCACGAATTGCCTCGTGGTAGTACAACCCCGCTAAGTTACACGGAGCAGCAAGGGGTAGCCATGATTGCTGACGGTGAAGCGGAAGTGCTTAGGCGCACGCGTGAGCAGTTGATGCTGGGGGCTTCTCAAATAAAGCTGATTGCGGGTGGTGGCGTCGCGTCATTTTATGATCCGCTCGACAGTACGCAGTTTAGCGAGCGCGAGCTTCGCGCAGCGGTTGAGGCAGCCGGTGACTGGGGCACGTATGTCATGGTTCATGTCTACACCTCCCGGGGTATTCAGCGTGCCCTGCGGGCAGGCGTACGCTCAATCGAACATGGTCAGTTGGCAGATGAAGAGACTGTTCGAATGATGGCCGGTGAAGATGTGTGGTGGAGCCTTCAGCCTTTTCTGCAGGATGAAGATTCCAACGTTTACCCGGATGCAGCACGCCGAGAGTCTCAGCGGCAAGTTGCCGAAGGAACGGTTCGCGCGTATGAAATGGCCCAGCGATTTAACGTTAAAACTGGCTGGGGAACGGATATTCTCTTTAATCCCCAAAATACCCCCAACCAGCTGCATCACTTGGCTAAGCTAACGCGTTTCTACGACCCGTTGACCGCATTGGCAATGGCGACGGGGCGTAACGGGGAGCTACTTTCTCTCTCGGGGCCGCGTAACCCGTATCCGGGAGTGCTTGGGTGTATTGAGCCTGGCGCGCTAGCCGACCTGCTGGTCGTTGATGGTGACCCAAGCAAAGATCTTGATTTTCTTAAAGATCCAGAGCGTAACTTGCGCATGATTATGAAAGCTGGGCGTGTTTATAAAGATTGTTTGCAGCAATAGCTTGAAAAGATCGTTTATAAATATCGATTTTAAGTGCTTGAACGGTTGGTTGTTTATGTTGAATCAATCATGCACTGACCGCTTTTCCAGCCATTAATAAAAGAGTTGGTTTTAGAACCTTGTTGGTTTAAATGTTTCTAACGCGGTAGTTGGGATTTCAGCAGGCCCCACGTCTATTTCCGGGCTTAAGGAGATAGGCGTTGAACTCTTTTTAGGGGGCTATTCGTAACCGCCGTTCCTATGCTTCTGGGCGCCCCCTTTGTGGCAAACACAAACCGCGCCGCGTTCTCGCCTAATATCGGCAGGCCGAGGGTGCTGTCATAATGTCGCAGGAGGGTTGTAGAACACCTGGATGACGCTATGGTAGCCAAAGATTCATAACGACATGCGATAGGCCAGTACGTGCGAGCTTGGCGCGTGTGCCGTTTAACCGTGTTTATTTAAAGGGAGCATCGAAGTAATGGCGAACAAGGCACTGAATGTCATGGCCCAACGAGTGACTCAGCGGCTGGCGTTAAGCGCGTTAGCACTGCTATTAACGGCAGGTGTTGCGCAGGCGCAGACGCTAGAAGTAAGCAATGCTCGGTTAAGCCTGCTGCCTGGTAACACGCCCGGTGCGGGTTACTTTGAGCTTTATAATGCGGGCGATGAAGCTGTCACGCTGGTGGGCGCTCAAAGCCCTGCCTTTGATAGTGTTGAAATACATGTTAGCTCCGAGCACGACGGTATGGCCCATATGCACGAACTTACATCGCTTGAAATTGCCTCAGGCGAGCGTTTTGAGTTTGCGCCTAAAGGTCATCATCTGATGTTTATGCGCCGCGTTGAGCCCTTAAACGTAGGTGATGACGTTGACGTGGTGCTTGAGTTTAGCGATGAACAGCAACTGCCCGTTACCTTTAATGTTGTCTCTCCAGCATCGATGTAAAGGCCAGGAATAGGAACCCTATATGTACAAGTTGTTGTTCGCCACGTTGGCGTCTCTTTTACTGGCTGGTTGTAGTGATCAGAGCTGGCGTACCACCGACGTTGCCGACATTATGCCGTCGCTTGATTTTTCACTGGTGGATGATAACGGCGACAGCGTCCAAGCGGATGAATATCTGGGTAAGCCAGCGCTTGTCTATTTTGGCTACACGTTTTGCCCCGATGTTTGCCCCATTACCCTGGCAAGATTAGGCGATGCGATCAGACAGCTGGATGATGAGACGCGCGACGAGGTTCAGGTGCTGTTTATTTCGGTCGACCCGGCGCGTGACACGCCCGAGGTGCTAAAACGCTATACCAATGCCTTTGGCCCTGAGTTTACTGGCTTGACCGGCGATAAAGCCGACATTGATGCGATCACCAACCGTTACCGCGTTGCTTACGAATACGGTGAAGAGAATGAGAATGGTGACTACCTGGTAACACACTCCAGCGCTGTTTTTGCCTTTGATCGAGAGGGGAATGCACAGTTCCTGGTGCGGGATAGCCACCCGATAACGGATGTTCAGGCGGATATCAAACGGCTGATAGAAAAAAGCTAACGCCGCTTAGAGTAGCCCGCAGGGAGCTAAACAGGTAGTAGACGTAGGTAGAAAAAGTCTGTAGCAAAAAAGGGGCGACTGATGATCAGTCGCCCCTTTTTATATGCCGTTTACTTGGCTAATATCTGGCAACGAACGCGATTTAGCAGACGGCAGAGAGGCCGCAGCGCGACTTGTACAGACGAGAGTTAATATCCAGTTCGATATTCTCACTGTCTTTATCGTAGAAAAAGGAGGCATAGCCATTGTCAGAAGAGGCTGTGCGATAGAGGCCGCAGATGCCATAACCATACTGCACTTCCTGCAGCTGCGAGAGCTCAATATCATGGGATGTCCCCAGCTTATTTGCCAGAGCGTGTTGAATGTCATCGCCAACATGGCTGTCAGACATAACCTGGCCACCGAAGATAGCGCCCGCCAACACGACAGTAAGCGCCAGCGGCATCACGACAAGTAGTAAAAAAGGACGAGATTTTAACATAGTGGTATTCCTATGCCAGCCAGAATCAAAAAAGTGCTCTATTGTAGCGTGTCATGTTGAAGGTTCCTATCGACCGCGACAACGTGTCAAGCGAAGGCCAGGTAGCAGCATTAGCCCCGCTAGTAGCCATGCAGGCCAGCTCCCGGTGCGGGTAAAAGGTGTTAACCCCTCCATCGCATAGAACTCACCCACTAACGCTGTCGTTTCAAACTGGGGCGCTTGAGCAACGATGCTTCCGTGGGCATCAATAATCGCTGTAACGCCGTTACTGGTGGCGCGTATTACATAGCGACCATTTTCAAGTGCTCTAAGTCGTGCCATTTGCAAATGCTGGAAAGGGCCAATGGAGGCGCCAAACCAGGTGTCGTTGGAAACCGTCAGCAGCACATCGCTGTCCTGAGCGCGACGCGCCACAAGCTGCGGATAGATGATTTCATAACAGATCGCGTTGCCCAGGCGAATGCCGGAGGCCTGCATGGGCGTCTGATGCGATGCGCCTTTGGTAAAGCTCGACATCGGCAGGTCAAAAAAGTCGATAGCACCGCGCAGCACGCTTTCAAGCGGTAGGTATTCGCCAAAGGGCACCAGGTGCTCTTTTTGATAACTGCCTTCAACGTTGCCAATGCCCACCACGCTGTTGTAGTAGCGGTTAGCCTCATCCAATTGAACGATGCCTGTCACCAAGGCAACGCCTGGCGGAAGGTTAGCCTGAACGCGCTCCAGGACCGGACGTGCCTGAGTTTCCGTCATGGGAAGTGCGGTTTCTGGCCAGATAATTATGTCAGCCTCATCGGCGACTTCAGCGGTCAGTCGGCTGTAGGTATTCGCTGCGATGCGCTGGCCGTCTGGCGTCCACTTTAGCAACTGCGGGAGGTTGCCCTGAAGTAAAGCAACCCGAGTCGGTGTGCTGGAAGGGGTGGTCCACTGTGCAGGCAAGGCCAGCGGTATCAGCCAGATCGCCAGTAACGGGGCCAGTGCCCACCACTGGCGGCGCAGAAGCACGTTAGCTGCCAGTGTGCCGCTAAGCACCACCAGCAGGGAAAGTAGGTAGACACCGCCAATTGGTGCCCAGCTTGCCAAGGGTGAATCGACATAGCCTGAGCCCATTAGTAGCCAAGGGAAGCCTGTGAACAGGTAGGTGCGCAGCACTTCACCCAGCACCCAGGCACCGGCAAACGTTAGCCATGCCAATCGGGGCGTGGTAAAGCGCCGGTAAAGCCAGAAAGTGCCCGCATAAAAAAGGGCCAGTACGGCGACAAAAAGTGCGGTCAGCAACGCTGCCAGCGGCACGCCGGTATAGCCGTAATCATGAATGGAGATATAGACCCATGAGGCGCCGCTGCCAAAGAGTGCAATGCCATAGAGCCAGCCTTTAAGCGCTGCCTGGGCGGGCGTTAAGGTATGAATCCCTACGTAAAGCAGGGCAATCGCTACCGGGCCAAGCCACCATAGTTCAAATGGTGAAGCGGTTAGCGTGGTAAAGCCGCCCGCAACCAGGGCCAGTAACAGTTGAAGCATAAAGGCGGGTGTTGGCCCCATGAAATATCCTGTCAATACGTGGTTAATCGGTAAGCTGCTAGTCGTTTTTTTGAGATTCGAGGCTCTCGCCATCGCTTTCACGATAGGCCTCTAATAAGCGGATGCGCCGGTTATCAGCATTCAAGATGACAAAGTGCCAGCCGCCGAAGCGAGTATGCTCGCTGCGCCCGGGCAAATGACCAAATTGCTGCATCACCAGGCCGCCCACGGTATCGAATTCATCATCAGAGAACTCGGTGCCAAAGCGTTCGTTAAAGTCTTCGATGGGGGTGAGGGCGCGAATAGCAAAGTGGCCGTTTTCCAGCGTGCGGATATCGTCCTCTTCGTCGGTATCATGCTCGTCTTCAATATCACCCACGATTTGTTCCAGAATGTCTTCAATCGTAATAATGCCGGCAGTACCGCCATACTCATCTACCACAATGGCCATGTGGTTGTGCGTATCACGAAACTCTTTGAGCAGGCTGTTAAGCCGTTTCGACTCTGGAATAAACATGGCCGGACGTAGAACATCTTCCAGTTTGAAGGCGTCCCGGCTTTCCTGGGTTTGCGACAGTAAAGGAAGCAGGTCTTTTACCAGCAATATCCCTTTAACATCATCCAAATTCTCGCCAATCACAGGATAACGGGAGTGACCGGTTTCCTGGATAAGCGGTAAATAGCCATCACGCGTTTGGTCCAGCGTTATGGCCGATACCTGAGAGCGGGGTATTAATACTTCTCGGACCTGTCGATCGCTAATTTCAAGCGCACCTTCAATAATCATGATGGCGTCCTGATCCAGCTTCAGTTTCCCAGCGGTATGGCGTAAAAACGTCATCAGTTCAGCGCGTGAACTGGGTTCGTCGGTATCTCCGGTAAGGGCGCCAAAGAGTTTCTCGAGCCAGGATTTTTGATTAGGATTGCTCGATCGGTCTTCGCTCATGCGTCAAATCTCTTGTTTACGGGGCAGACAGGTGTCGTAACGTGCCTAAAAATCTAGTATCAACAAAAAACAGGGTGCCAACAAGGCGGTGTCCCCTTGGTACGGGGCGCTATGTTGCACTATGCCTCTTGCCTTGCATCAATGAACGGTTTCTTCCCTGCGCGTTGTCAGTGTCATGGCACATGGTAAGGGTCAGAGATGCCCAGCTCAGCAAGCAGCGTACGCTCTAGCTGCTCCATCTCTTCTGCCTCATTATCTTCAATATGGTCATAGCCCATTAAATGGAGCGTGCCATGAACGACCATGTGCGCATAGTGGTGCGTTAACGGCTTCTGTTGCTCGCCCGCCTCTTTTACCACAACGGCATGACAAATAATCAAATCGCCGAGCAGCGGTAGCGTGAGCCCCGGCGGGTTTTCAAATGGGAACGATAGCACATTGGTGGGCTTGTCTTTGCCGCGATAATCGCGGTTTAAGGCTTGGCTTTCTTGCTCGTCCACAAAGCGGATCGTAAGCTCTTGGCGCTCATCATCCGGGTGATGAGAAAACACACAGCCCACCCAGTGGGTGAGCTGTTCAAGCGTGGGCAGCAGCGGTTCATCAATAGCGGCCTGTCGATCAATCACGATATTGTTCAACGTGATGTATCTCCCCATCGTTCTTGAGACTGTTCGCGCCCCTGAAGGCGTGCCTCGCGCTCTTGCTGGCGTACTTCACGGCGGGCACGCTCTTCCACTTCCTGCTGCGACTCGAATTCGTCGTAGGCTTCGATAATGCGCTGCACCAAGGGGTGGCGTACGACATCCTTGGCGGCAAAGTGGGTAACGCCGATGCCAGGCGTATCTTTCAGTACGTCAAGTACCTGGGACAAGCCAGAGCGCTGCCCACGAGGAAGGTCGACCTGGGTGATATCCCCGGTGATCACGGCCGTTGAGCCAAAACCGATCCGGGTCAAGAACATTTTCATCTGCTCCGGCGTGGTGTTCTGGCTTTCGTCCAAAATGATGTACGAATTATTCAGCGTGCGACCGCGCATATAGGCCAGCGGCGCTATTTCAATCACTTGGCGCTCGATGAGCTTGGCCACTTGTTCAAAACCGATCATCTCGTACAGCGCGTCGTACAGCGGGCGCAGGTACGGGTCGATCTTTTGGGCTAGATCACCAGGCAAAAAGCCGAGTTTTTCACCCGCTTCAACCGCTGGGCGTACCAGTAAGATGCGGCGCACTTCCTGTTGGTTAAGCGCTTCAACCGCTGCTGCTACCGCCAGATACGTTTTGCCGGTGCCGGCTGGCCCGATGCCGAAGTTAATATCGTGCTCGCGGATGCTGGTGACGTAGCGCTGCTGGTTCAAGCCGCGCGGCTTGATCATGGTGCGCGGCGTGCGCATTACCACGTCATCGGGGCTGCCTTCTCCGTCCTGCTCGTCTTCTAGTGCTTCCAGGCCAGACTCTTGCAGGAACAGGTGCACGGTATCTGCCGAAAGATCATCCACCGCCGTTTCGCGGTAGAGGTGCTCAAGCACGTTAGCCGCCGCTTTGATGCGGTTGGCAGCACCGGCCAGCTGAAACATATTGCCCCGGTTGCGCAAAGTCACGTCCAAGCGGCTCTCAATCAGCTTTAGATGCTCGTCCTGCTGGCCACTTAAGCTGGCAAGCCGCTGTGGGTCATTGGGTTCAAGGCTTAGGGTGATAATGCGGTTGGCCTGAGGTGATGGCTGGCTCAAGAGTAGGAAATCCGTCAGTTAATGTGTGTAGACACCCAGCTTACTGCCCCAACCGGGGTTGGGGCAATTACCTAAGATAAGATAGCGATCAGTAACGCTCGGGGGAGACGAGCTCGCCGCGCAGCGAGTTGGGGAATGCCTCAGTGATCTCAACATCCACAAAGTAGCCGATTAGCTCGGTAGGGTTAGCCGCACGGAAGTTAACCACGCGGTTATTCTCCGTACGCCCAGAGAGTTGGCCGGGGTCTTTAGGTGAAAAGCCGGTGACCAGAATGCGCTGGGTAGACCCCACCATGCGGCGGCTGATCTGGGCCACATTCTGCAGAATGCGCTCTTGCAGAATCGCCAGACGCTGCTTCTTGACGCTTTCCGGGGTGTCATCCGGCAGGCCTGAGGCGGGGGTGCCTGGGCGCGCCGAGTACACAAAACTAAACGAGTGATCGAAGCCAATCCGGTGGATCAGATTCATCGTGGCTTCAAAGTCTTCCTCGGTTTCACCTGGGAAGCCGATAATGAAGTCTGATGAGAAGCTGATATCCGGACGGTTAGCGCGCACGCGCTCCATCTTCTCAATGTACTCTTCGGCGGTATGGCCACGCTTCATGGCGCTGAGAATCCGGTCGGAACCCGATTGCACTGGCAGGTGTAGGTGGCTGACCAGTTCCGGGATGTCTGCAAATGCATCCACCAGGCTGTCGGTGAACTCAACCGGATGCGAGGTGGTAAAGCGTATGCGGTCAATGCCATCTACTGCAGCGATGCAGGCAATCAGCTCGGCAAGATCAATTTCATCACCGTCGTCGTTGTCGCCTCGGTAGGCGTTAACGTTTTGGCCCAGCAGGTTGACTTCGCGCACCCCTTGATCGGCCAAGTGGATAACTTCATCCATCACCTTCTCAAACGGACGCGAGACCTCTTCTCCGCGGGTATAGGGCACCACGCAGAAGGTGCAGTATTTGGAGCAGCCTTCCATGATCGAGACAAAGGCCGTGGCGCCATCTGACTTGGGCTGGGGCAGGTGATCAAACTTCTCGATTTCCGGGAACGTTACGTCTACGGCGGCAATTTGATTGTTGCTGCGCGCATCCAGCATGGAGGGCACACGGTGCAGCGTCTGCGGGCCGAAAATCATATCCACGAAGGGCGCACGCTTACGCAGCGCATCGCCTTCCTGGCTTGCCACGCAGCCGCCTACGCCAATTACCAGGTCCGGGTTGGCGTCTTTTAGCTTTTTCCAGCGCCCCAGCTGATGAAACACTTTCTCCTGAGCCTTCTCACGAATTGAACAGGTGTTAAGAAGGATGACATCGGCTTCCTTCTCATTGTCGGTGAGTTCAAGCTGGTGAGATTCACCGAGTAGATCCGCCATACGGGAGGAGTCGTACTCGTTCATTTGGCAGCCGTGCGTTTTGATGAAGAGCTTCTTCGCCATCGGTACCTGTCGTCTATGGGTCGTCGGGGGACGAGGAATGAATGGGGTATCGTTTTAGCAGCGTAGGCTACTGTTGAATAATCCTATTATACGGGCACAAGAAACCGGGGGCTAGCATTCCCCAATAATCGATACTTGACCTTAATCCCTAAATCAGTATACTACGCACCGTGTTTGAGAAGTTCCTCGATAGCTCAGTTGGTAGAGCAAATGACTGTTAATCATTGGGTCACAGGTTCGAGTCCTGTTCGAGGAGCCAACACTTTACAGGTTGGTTCTGCTTAAAACACAATAGCTTAAGATGTTCCTCGATAGCTCAGTTGGTAGAGCAAATGACTGTTAATCATTGGGTCACAGGTTCGAGTCCTGTTCGAGGAGCCAAGCTGACTATTTTACTACCTGTTTCGGCATAGCCTGCTATAGGTAGCGCGTTATTCCTCGATAGCTCAGTTGGTAGAGCAAATGACTGTTAATCATTGGGTCACAGGTTCGAGTCCTGTTCGAGGAGCCATCTACTTGCCTTTTTAGATTCACAGTGTGCTTCCTTTGTGCCTGGTTCTGAAAAGCGTGCTGCGGTCTGTTTTCTAGCTCCCCTGATTTTTATTACCTCTTCAAACCTTTATTACCTCTTTAAGCCTTTATCGTCTCCAGGTCGTTATTAATCCCTGTAAAAGTATTGGCCCCGCTGCCTAACGGTATTGGGTTGATTTCGTGTATCTGGCGGGTCAGAAGTCATGCGTAAAAAAACGCCGACCTAAAAGGTCGGCGTCATACAGCGATCAATGGTTATTTAGCGTGTCGCCATTCGCTGGGCTTGTTGAAATTGCGCGTAATCCAGCAGGATTTCTGCGGCTTCTAGTACGGGAGCGCGATCAGCGGGCATGCCTGCATCCCCTCCGTTTTCGTCAGCATCGTCACTGGGTTCGCTGCTTTCCAGGCGTGCATCCATCCACTCGTCTAGTTCTGGCAGTTTGAGTGCCCGGCGACGCTGGTTCTCTAGCGAAAGCTGCTCGGCCTCTTGGGCTTCAAGCTCACGCTGGCGCTGCTCGCGGTTCAGGCTCACGCTGGTGTGCTGCTCACGTAGCTGGCGGGCCAGCGTGGATTGGCGCTCAACATAGCGGAAGTTGGGGTTCTCTTTGGCGCGCGCTGCGTGTTGGGTGTTCAGTGCGTCTATAAAGGCTTCCGGCGTTCCGTAGCGACGGTACTGAACATCTTGAACAGTATCCCAGCCAAGGGCGTTATCCAGGCTGCTTTCACCGATCCGTTCTGGGTCGATTAAGCTCGGGAAGCTAATGTCAGGCTCAACCCCACGGTTTTGCGTGCTTTTACCGGTGATGCGGTAAAACTTGGCGCGGGTCAGCTTGATCTGCCCATGGCTTAGGTCGTTCAGCGTTTGTACGGTACCTTTGCCAAAGGTTGATGAGCCTACTACCAGGCCGCGACCATAATCCTGAATAGCGCCTGCAAAGATTTCCGAGGCAGAGGCGGAAAGGCGGTTGACCAGCACGGTCAGCGGACCATCGTAGAGTGTGCCTGCGCTGGTATCGCCATAGAGCTGAATGCGCCCTTGAGCGTCACGTACCTGTACGGTGGGGCCTCGGTCAATAAACAAGCCAATCAGCGAGTTAGCCTCTTGAAGCGCGCCGCCGCCGTTATTACGCAGATCCAGCACAATGCCTTCTACGCCTTGCTCTTTTAGGCGCTCGACTTCACGGGCGACATCGCGTGTGGTGCTGCGATACTCCTCTTCGCCCGACTGCCAGGCGTCAAAATCAACATAGAAAGTAGGAATGTTAATGACCCCAATGGGATGGGGTTCACCGTCTCGCTCAACGTTGATCACTTCGCCATGGGCCGCCTGGTCTTCAAGGCTTACGGTATCGCGGGTGATCTCAACAATATGCGAGCGGGTCATGTCCACCGCTTGGGCGGGCACGATATCCAGGCGGACGACGGAGCCTTTGGGGCCACGAATCAAGTCAACGACGTTGTCCAGGCGCATGCCCAC
This sequence comes from Halomonas sp. 111, assembly GCF_052379685.1. Taxonomy (NCBI): domain Bacteria; kingdom Pseudomonadati; phylum Pseudomonadota; class Gammaproteobacteria; order Oceanospirillales; family Halomonadaceae; genus Halomonas; species Halomonas sp. 111. The sequence goes on along the minus strand of NZ_JBQSYV010000018.1, from coordinate 51,842 downwards.
AACGTTGACCATTTCGCCCTCTTCCTGGCCAACCGCAATGATGCGGTCGGCAGGTTCCAGGACATCTGCACGGTCAGCAGGGCCGCCGGGCACCAGGCTTGCTACTTTCACGTATTCGCCATCGGCCTGCAGTAGCGCGCCAATGCCTTCCAGCGAGAGGCTCATCTGGATGTCAAAGGATTCGCTTTGGCGTGGTGAGAGGTAGCCAGTATGCGGATCAATCGTGCTGGTGACCGCTGCCATTATCAAGCCGAAGACATCTTCTGATTCGGTTTGGCGTAGGCGACTAAGCTGGCCTTCATAGCGCTGGCGCAGGTTGTCGACTATCTGCTCGTCATCCTGGTCGGTAAGCGCGAGCGTTAGCGCGTCATTTTTTAACCGCTTGCGCCATAGCTCATCAAGTTCGCTCTCGCGGGTGGCCCAGGGAGCATTTTCGCGATCAACTTCCAGGCGCTCATCGCTATCAAAGCTAAACGATAGGCCTTCATCAAGACGTGCAAGCAGCCATTCAACCCGCGCAATATTACGCTCGCTTAGCTGGTTATAAAGCGCGTAAGCATCATCCAAATCGCCGTTAAAGAGTGCTTCAGCCATATCATTTTCATAATGGCGGTAGGGCTCTATATCGCGATTCAGTAAATAAGCGCGTTGACCATCGAGGATATCCAGGTAGCGTTGGAAGGCCTCCTGTGACCACTGCTCATCAAACGTTATGTTGGCGTAGTGGCCGTAGCGGAGCGCATCCGCAATTTCTACTGCCGCTTGGCGTTGTTCGTCGGTCGGCGTAATTTGTGCCATAACTGCCGGGCTGGTAACGACCAGCATCACGGCAAGGGCGACCGAGCGCGAAAGCGTTGCAAACAAGCTCATCAGTAAAGCTCTCCCGGATTTGTGTACACTCATTCTTCCCTAGACCTGCTTGTGACCTATGTGTTGCGTAGGCCAGGGGGCATTGTAGCAGGTCGTTTGCTCTATGAGACTCAATCATTACTGTTATGAGGATTTCCATGTCCGAAGCTTTCAACGCCGATCGGCTAACGCGGTTATGTGATTTTCTGCGCCAGTCGCCCACACCTTGGCATGCAACGAAGGCAATGGCCGAACGCTTGGAGAAAGCAGGTTTTCAGCGTCTCCACGAGACGGCTAATTGGCAGCTGGCGCCTGGGCAGCGCTATTACGTTACGCGCAATGATTCTTCCATTATCGCCTTTCAGTTGCCAAGCGATACGCTTAAAAGCTTGCGTATGCTGGGCGCGCATACGGATAGCCCCGGATTGCGCTTAAAGCCCAACGCCACTCAGCACGCTGCAGGTTGGTTACAGCTTGGCGTGCAGGTGTATGGGGGCGTACTGTTGGCGCCCTGGTTTGACCGTGATTTAGGATTAGCCGGGCGCGTACATGCGCGCCATGCAGACGGGCGGCTGGAAAGCCTGCTGCTGAATGTTGACCGGCCTATTGCGATGGTGCCGAACCTGGCCATCCATCTGGATCGCGACGTGAATTCGGGCCGCGCTATTAATCCGCAGACGCAAATGGCGCCGGTACTGCTGCAAAGCGATAGCGCCAAGCTTTCTGAATTGCTAGCCGCTTGGCTTGAGGAGCAGCACGGTGTGCGCTCCGCTGAGGTGGTGGATTTTGAACTGGGTTTTTACGATGTGCAGCCGCCTTCGCTCGTAGGGGTTAAGCAAGAGCTCATCGCCAGTGCTCGGCTGGACAATCTGCTCTCCTGTTTTATTGGCATGGAGGCCTTGCTCGAAAGTGATGGTAGCCAGGGGGCGTTGTTAGTGGCGAACGATCACGAAGAGGTGGGTAGTGCGAGCGCTTGTGGTGCGCAGGGGCCGTTCCTGGGCGATGTGCTTAAGCGCATCAATGCGCAGGTAGGAGAGGGCAGCGAGGAGTCGCTGATTCAGTTGATTCAGTCATCGCTGATGATTTCCTGTGACAATGCGCATGCGTTGCATCCTAACTTTCGCGATAAGCATGATGAGCAGCATGGCCCCGCCATTAACGGGGGCCCGGTTATCAAGGTGAATGCCAGCCAGCGCTACGCCACCAATAGTGTAACCGGTGCGCTATTTCGTGATGTGTGTCGCGAAGCCGACGTGCCGGTACAGTCGTTTGTGACGCGGGCGGATATGGGCTGCGGTAGCACCATTGGGCCGATTACGGCGACGGAGCTGGGCGTGCCTACGCTGGATATCGGCGTGCCACAGTGGGCCATGCACTCTATCCGTGAAACGGCGGGTACGCGTGACGTGGAATACCTAACCCGAGCATTGAAAGTGTTTCTGAATCGGCCGACGCTTGGTTAATGCGCATAAGATAACGCCCAACAACGAAAAAGGCCCGCTGACTAAGTCAGCGGGCCTTTCGCTATTCGGTGTTGGTGGCTACGCCCTGATTTGAACAGGGGACCCCATCATTATGAGTGATGTGCTCTAACCAGCTGAGCTACGTAGCCTTTCAACGGGGGCGTATATTAACAGCTTTTTTCCGCTCGTCAATATTTTAACGTAATAAGCGCGATGCCCAGGTAGTTACTCGTTGTCTTTTTGAGGTTGTTTGTCTGATGGCGTTACATTGGGTAGGGAGTGGCTCTTCCCTGATGGCTTGTCAGTGAACTTGTGAGGGGGCTTGGGAGAGTGCTTAGGAGAGTGTTTAGGAAAGTGCTCGTAATCGTGCCCGGAAAGGCTGGGGCGGTCAGTTGCCTTGTGCCAAATACGATGTAAGCCACGCTGTATATCGTCGAAAACCTGTTGAGAGATTAAGCGGTCTTTTACCATTTCTTCCATGCTTTCAGCACTTCGGCGCAACGCATAAAGGCGTAACATGCGCTGTTCAAGTTGGTAGGCGTGACGACCAAACTTTGCTTCCGTCTCGCGTATTGCTTGGTCGACAGCGCTGATCCTTATATTGAGCACCTCATCAAGTAATTCAGCCATGCGCTGACCGAATAGCGGGGTTAGCCGCTGTGTCGTGTAATGGCGCAACTCTTCTAGCACCGCCCTGTGGCAAATTAATAGCTCAAAACGGTTAGATAGCAGACGTGTCAGCGGCCAGCGAATCCTCATATGCTGGTGAAGAAAGGTACACAACTTAATCCAGCGAGTGTGTGAGGTTATTTTCCGTGTTTCTCTGTTATAACCCAAGCGGCCCTCTGAGCGAGCCGCATCAATGGTTCTGCCGCTGGCGCGCATCATCGTATCCAGGTTATGGATACTGGTGACGCCGTTTCCGTAGCGCGGAATAAGATCGCGCTCTCGAACAGCCAGCGTCACCAGCGCAATTGCCATACGGTCTCGCTCAGGTAGCGCTTGGTCAAGCGCGAAAGGGGCCGTCTCGATGGCCATATCACGACGAAATTTAGCAATGACATCATCGGTGATGGAGGGGGCAATGTTGAAGTTCTGCGCTGTGCGTTGTACCGCGCTTTCAACCTCAATGGACGAAAGATGAATGGCCTGTTGCTGAAGCGCTTTATCATAAGGGTTTAGCTGATCAAGCTTTAGCTTGCGAATGACCGCCTGAAGACTGGTTCCATTAACCAGTAGGCTGAATAGTACAAAGCCGGTGGCCAGGATAGCGACAAAGTGGCGAACGTCTGCTGAAAGCGCTGTTTGCTCTGCAACGCCAAGCGCAAGTACGAGTGTGACCGCGCCACGTAGTCCTCCCCAGGTGATAGCCAGCTTATAGCTTGCGCTGATCGGGGTTGAAAGCTTGAGTCGATTCAACAGTGGCAGAAAGCCAAATAGAACGATGAGGCGTGCCAGTAAGGTCGCCAGAATAATCGTTACGAGTAACGGTAGCCACGCAAGAGTCATCCCTTCCAGCATTTTTGGCACTTGCAGCATGGCAAGTAAAAACACCATGGCACCCGCGACGGAGGCAATTTGCACCCAGAGAAGTTGCAGGTATTCCCAATTGGCGGGCGACGTCCGCGTTCTGCCTAAACCGTTGAGCACCAGGCCTGCGGCTACGACGGCGACAACCCCCGAAACACCGAAACTTTCGCCCAGCAGGTAGGTGGGGTATGGCAGAGAAAGCGTGATGGCTATCTGCGCTTTGCCATCATTACCGATAAGAGCGAGCGCCTCTGCACCGATACGCCCGACGATAGCGCCAAGGATCAAACCGCCACCCAGGGATAACGCTAGCATCCCGGCCACCTGTAGCGCAGTGGTAGCGACATGGTCGGTAAGTGAAGCGAGTAGCACGCTGACAATCGCGATTGCGGCCGCATCATTTAGCAGGCTTTCGCCTTCCACTAGACGGATTAGCCGTGGAGGTGCTCCAACGTTACGGAAAATGGCAATGACGGCGGATGGGTCAGTTGTCGCGATGACGGCGCCAAGTAACAGCCCAACAGGCAGTGCTGCTGCGCCTAGCAGCCATATAGACAGGCCCACCATACCTGTAGCAACGAAAACAGCCACTACCGCAAGGAGTAAAATAGGTGCTGCATCAGGCACCATTTCACGAACATCAACACTGAGCGCTGCCTGGAACAACAGCGGGGGGAGGAAGATCCACAGATATATTTCAGCAGGCAAGGATGCTGATAAGAGAGGATCAAAGAGATCTATGGCAGGCCATAATGTCGACAGGGTCGCGTAAGAGAGCCCCAGGGTGATGCCTGTTAACGCCAGCAGCGTCGCTTCAGGAAACGCCGTACGCGCAGAGAGCCGTTGCACCAGCGCAATGATCATAAGCATCAGGCTGCCAAGTAACAGCACTTTGTACAGTGTTTCCATAGGTATCAGCTTCCGGTTGAATAAGCTCGGATGCCTCAGTATTAGTCGGCTGGTCGTAGGATGCCACTGAAAAATTAAGAAAAAAGAGGTAGGGGCGTTGCCTGAAGGTGGCAGATGAAGAGACAAATTGCCATGGGCGCAGGAGTGCGCCCATGGCAGGAGCTAGCAGGTTACGGGGTGGTCAATTAAACGTTAAACCGGAAGTGCACCACATCACCATCTTTCACAATGTACTCTTTGCCTTCCAGACGCCATTTGCCCGCATCTTTAGCACCTTGCTCACCGCCCAGTGAGACAAAATCGTCATAGGCGATCACTTCTGCGCGGATAAAGCCTTTCTGGAAGTCAGTATGGATAGCGCCAGCAGACTCTGGGGCCGTAGCGCCCTGTTTTACTGTCCATGCGCGGACTTCTTTTACGCCTGCAGTGAAGTAGGTTTGCAGGCCCAGTAGGGCATAACCTGCGCGAATAACGCGGTCAAGGCCGGGCTCTTCCATGCCCATCTCACCCAAGAACATGGCGCGTTCTTCATCTTCCAGCTCAGCGATTTCAGCTTCCAGCTGGTTGCAGACGGGCACTACGACCGCACCTTCTTCGGCAGCTATTTCTTTAACGATGTCCAGGTAAGGGTTGTTCTCAAACCCGTCTTCATTGACGTTAGCGATGTACATGGTGGGCTTTAGGGTTAAAAAACCAAAGCTTTTCACCTGACGCTTTTCGTCCTCATCAAGACCAAAGCTGCGCAATGGGTGGCCTTCGGCCAGGTGTGGCTCAATCTTATCGAGGATGGTTTTGGTCGCGATGGCATCTTTATCGCCGCCTTTAACCGAACGCAAGAGCCGCTGGCTGGCCTTCTCAACGGTATCCAGGTCCGCCAAGGCAAGCTCGAGGTTGATCGTTTCGATGTCGGCGCGAGGGTCAACCTGGTTGGCAACATGGATAACGTTGTCGTTATCAAAGCAGCGCACCACGTGGGCAATCGCTTGGGTTTCGCGAATGTTGGCAAGGAATTTATTGCCCAGACCTTCACCCTTGGAGGCACCTGCTACGAGGCCTGCGATATCGACAAACTCCATGGTCGTGGGCAGGACTCGTTCAGGTTTGACGATTGCAGCCAGCTTGTCCAAACGGGGGTCAGGCATGGGAACGATGCCTACGTTGGGTTCTATCGTACAAAACGGGAAGTTTTCCGCATCAATGCCTGATTTTGTCAACGCATTGAAGAGCGTGGATTTGCCTACGTTGGGTAGGCCGACGATGCCGCAGTTAAAGCCCATAAGTTCATTCCTGGCCGCTAGGCGCGCGCTAACGAAAGGATGTGTTCAGCGCGGGTCTAAAGTGAAAAAAAATCGATAGTAACTATTTTACGCTATGCAGGCGATTCATGGCTTTCGCCCAATCGCCATCAAGTGCAAGCGGGAGTGTGGCTTCGCATTCGTTAAGCACATGATCAATGGCCGCCTGCTCGTCTTTGCCGGGCCGACCAAGCACGTAGTGGGTTACCTGACGTGCCTCACCTGGGTGACCGATGCCTATGCGTAGACGGTGGAACTGCTTTTGGTTGCCAAGTGCGCTGATGATATCGCGCAGGCCGTTATGACCACCGTGGCCACCGCCTGTTTTATAGCGCGCCTGCCCCGGGGGGAGGTCTAGCTCATCATGAGCGACCAGTAAATTCTCGGGGGCAAGTTTAAAAAACTGGGTAAGCGCTGCCACAGAGGCGCCGCTTCGGTTCATGAAGGTGGTAGGGTTGAGCAGATGAAGCTCGTGGTCGCCCACGCGGGCCTTGGCATACAGGCCGAGGAACTTCTTTTCCGGGCGCAGTTCGGTATGGGCGCTGCGCGCAATGGCATCGACCAGCCAGAAACCCGCATTGTGCCGGGTGGTATCATACTCGGCGCCGGGGTTGCCTAGTCCTATCAGGGCCGTTACCTGACTCATTGACCTACCTCCAAAAAAATCCGGGCGTATTCTTGACGTCGTGCGTCATTGGCGGCTTGAGGTGCAGTTGCAAAAAGGCAAGTCGCAAAAAAAATCAAGCGCCGAAGCGCTTGATCTTATCATTCCCGGGCCATGCGAGCATGGCCCGGGCCAGGTACGTATTCAGCCATTAAGGCGATGCGCACCCTTATCGGCCTTACTCAGCGCTGGTGCCTTCTTCGCCTTCGTCTGCTTCTTCGTCATTACGTACTTTAACTTTCGTAATGCTGAGAATGGCGTGGTTGTGCTCCTCACCGTGAGACAGGTCAACGGAGGAAACGCCCTTCGGCAGTGTCAGGTCAGACAGGTGCAGGATCGTGCCCAGCTCAACCTCGGAAATATCAACTTCCAGGTAGTCAGGCAGGTCTTTCGGTAGGCAGCTGATGGCAACTTCGTTAGCCAGTACGTGCAGTTCGCCGCCCTGGTCTTTGATGCCCACACACTTTTCTTCGCCGATTACGTGAAGCGGTACGTTCATGGTGATTTCATGAGTAGCGTCAACACGCAGGAAGTCAGCGTGAGTCAGAAGCGGCTTGTAGGGGTGACGCTGAAGATCACGTACCACTACTTGCTCTTCTTTACCATCGATAACCAGCTTGATTACTGAGGAGAAGAAGACTTCGTCTTCAATCGCTTTGTAGAAAGCAGTTTTTTCTACAGAGATTGATTGCGCGCCTTTTTCACCGCCGTAAACAACGGCCGGTACTTGTTGGTTCGCACGACGCAGGCGGCGGCTCGCACCTTTCCCCAGGTCGTTACGAACGCTGGCTTTCAGGATAAAATCAGACATGTAATTTGCCTCTTGGTTTAAGTAAGAAAACGCCGCTGTCCGCGACCAGACGACGACGTTTCCAAGGCCCCAGAAGGGGGCTATATCGTTAGGCGATCAATGGAACATCGCGCTAACAGATTCTTCGTTGCTAACCCGACGGATCGCTTCTGCAATCAAACCGGCAACGCTCAACTGACGAATTTTTCCACTGCGACGCGCATGGTCAGCAAGCGGAATAGTGTCGGCCACGACAACTTCGTCCAGTACAGAGTTGGTGATGTTGTCAACGGCAGGGCCGGACAAGATCGGATGTGTCGCATAGGCCACTACGCGTGCAGCGCCATGATCTTTCAGTGCTTCACCGGCTTTGCAAAGCGTACCAGCGGTGTCGATCATGTCGTCAACGACTACGCAAGTACGGCCTTCAATTTCACCGATGATGTGCATCACCTGAGCCTGATTGGCTTGGGGGCGACGCTTGTCGATAATCGCAAGGTCAGCATTCAGCTGTTTGGCGATAGCACGAGCACGAACGACACCGCCCACGTCGGGTGAAACCACGACCAAGTCAGCGTAGTTTTGGCGCTCGATATCATCCAGAAGAATCGGCGAACCGTAGACGTTGTCTACCGGGACATCGAAGAAACCCTGGATTTGGTCGGCGTGCAGATCCATCGTCATTACGCGATCAACACCCGCTTTTACCATCATGTCCGCCACCACTTTAGCGGAAATAGGGACACGAGCAGAGCGTACGCGGCGATCCTGACGGGCATAGCCGAAATACGGCACAACCGCCGTAATCCGCGCCGCTGAGGCACGACGCAGAGCATCAACCATCAGGATCAGCTCCATCAGGTTGTCATTCGTCGGTGCACAGGTGGACTGGAGGATAAACACGTCCTTACCGCGCACGTTCTCATTGATCTCGACTGCGATTTCGCCGTCGCTAAATTGGCCAACCGTGGCATTACCCATACGGCTGTCCAAGCTCTCGGCAATCTTTTGAGCGAGTTCGGGATTGGCGTTCCCGGTGAAAACCATCAATTTTGACACGCGCAGCCACCTTTGCAGTGTTTGGAATCAGGGGAGAAAACGCAGATCATGTCAGGTTGGCTGGGGTACCAGGATTCGAACCTGGGAATGCCGATACCAAAAACCGGTGCCTTACCACTTGGCGATACCCCAGCAATAACCTAATGCGATGACCGGGCGCTTTCAGCAGCCCAGAGCATCTTGTAGGGGAGAGGTGTTCAGGCCGCGTGCGACCCATGTCGGCCAGCGTTGAGCTGCCAATTCAGCGACTGTACGTGCGGTTTGTTCAGACTCAAACGTCGCAAACAGACAAGCGCCAGTACCGGTCAGCCGAACAGGTGCATACTGCGCGAGCCAATCAAGCGCTTCCGCCACCAGCGGATAGCGTTTTTTTACGATGGCCTCGCAGTCGTTACGCCACTCAGACGCTCCCCCCTGCAGTGCGCGCGCCATAGTAATGGGGCGGCTGTCGCGTGTCAATTCCGGGTCCTGGAAGATTAGGGGGGTTGAGACGCTCACTTTCGGGTGAATAATCACAAACCAGGGCGTATCCAGGGTCACGGAGGTCAGCTTTTCACCAACCCCTTCGGCCCAGGCGCTGTGCCCATAAATAAAGACCGGTACATCGGCGCCAAGCTGTAAGCCCAGCCTGGCTAATGCCTCCATAGAAAGCCCTAATTGCCACAGCTTGTTTAACCCCAGTAATACGGTGGCGGCATTTGAGCTGCCCCCGCCCAGCCCGCCTCCCATGGGAAGCTTCTTCTCAATGGTTAGCGTAGCCCCTGGCATGGCTTTTGGTGACGTGCCTGCTGAGCGCTGAAGCAGGCGGGCTGCGCGAACCATCAAGTTGTCATCGTGAGCCACACCGTTTATCGGAGTGGCGAGCGTGATATCGCTGTCTTCGCGCAGGGTGAGTGTGAGCTGATCACTGATGTCAACGATTTGAAACAGGGTTTGCAATTCGTGGTAGCCGTCGTCGCGACGGCCTACAATGTGCAGCATGCGATTGAGCTTCGCAGGTGCGGGTAGTGTTAAAGAAGCAGGCATTAACGCTCTCACGTGACTTGAATTAGGCGCGACAACTCAACGGGCGCATACACCGTTATTGAGAGCGCCACTGGTTAACGACCAGGGTGATGCGTACATCGTCATAGTTCATCACCAGGCGGCGAGGTAGCCACATGCCTTCAACCTCTTCCCAGTCGCGGTAATCAATTTCCCAGCCATCCTGCTGCATGTGCTGCGGAAAGCCCAGCTCGTCGGTTTCCAATTGATAGCTTGCATGTTCACCGGGCAGGCCGCGCACCCAGTCAGGCATGGCGCTAACCGGAAGTGACCAGCCTAACTGCTCTTCCATCAGTGCTTCCGGTGTTTCTGCTTCAAAGCGGCCATCACCCGTGGTTAGCGAGAAGCGGCCTTCACGACCTTCAAGTACGCTGCGGCCCCCACCAAACGGCCCGCTGATCAGCATGCGGAAATAGTGGGGGTGTTGGCTCCAGTCCAGGTTGGCGCTCTGATTCTCTTGTGGTGTGCGAAGGCCTGCCTTGCCGATCAGCGTCCAGGAATCAAAGGCTTCAACATCCGCTTGCTGGCGTTCCCATTGACCTGCTTGGCGGCCACCTTCTTCCATCGGGCCTTGCGTCGCGCACCCGGCAAGCAGCAGTAACGCTATGCTGGCAAGCAAGAGGCGAGGGGCGCGAGCGGTGCTGGTAAAGCGCATAAAAGTGGGCAGTGTGTTCAACATAACAGGCTCCATGTCAATGTGTTGAAAGGGTAATGACAGCGTCTTAATGGCGTATCAAGCATAAAGAGACGCGCCAGCCCCGTTAGGGAGCGCCTGACGGGGTGAGTTCAGGATGACGTTCAAGTAACTCGTCAACCTGGGGGTGGTGCGTTGTGCTATCAAGCGCCCGTTGGATTAACATGCGAGCCTCATCGCTACGACCAAGAGCATGTAAGACTTCGGCCAAATGAGCGGCCACTTCCTGGTCGGGCATCTGATTGTAGGCACTTTCAAGCCAGACAAGCGCTTCTTCATTTTGGCTCAGTCGGAAATATACCCAGCCCATGCTATCAAGTATCGCCGGGTTGCTGGGGTCTTCTTCGTAGGCGCGCTCAATCAGCTCGCGGGCTTCTTCCATGCGTCCTGGCAAGTTAAGGTCTGCCAAGGTATAGCCCAGTGCATTTAAGGCATTTGCGTTGTTGGGTTCAACACGCAAAAGCTGACGTAAATCTTGCTCCATGCCTGGGAAGTTGCCACTCTGCCAGGAGCGCATGGCGCGTAAATAAAGCAGGTTAACGTCATCCGGTGTGCGCGCCAATTCGCGGTCAAGTAGCGCTAATGCTTCATCGGGCGCGTTCAGTTCGTCCAGCAGTTGCACTTCAAGGGCGACCAGGTCGTCAAAGTAATTTTCATAGCGCATTCGCTCAATGCGTAAAAAAGCCCGCGCATCCATTACACGGTCATCGTCAATCAACATGCGAGCGGCTGCCGCACGGGCGGGTAAAAACTCCTCTCCCTCGCCTACCTGGCGGTAGTAAAGCTGTGCGTTATCGGTATCGCCCTGAGACTGCGTAATAGCGCCCAGCAGGTAGTAGGCAAGGTCGGGAACGTTGTCCTGACTTGTGAATGGCTGCAGCAGGCGGTAAGCAGGCTCGCTATGGCCTTCCTCAAGGTAGAGTTGCGTTAGGGCCAAGCGTAAGCGCTGGTTTCCGTCATGGCTTTCCAGTAGCGCATCCGTTTGTGCTTCTGCAGCGGCAATATTATTCAAACGAATTTCGGCTTGAGCCAGCAGCAGCGTAAACCGTACGTCATCGGGGGCAATGCTGGCGCCGTGTTGCGCGGCTCGCCTGGCTGTGTGTAGGTCGCCAGCTTCGAGCGCCAGTTGTGCTTGGGCAAGCCAAAGCGTCGCCGATTCTGGCGCTTGCTTTGCAACGTCGTCCAGATACGCTTGCGCTTGGCGGGTATTGCCAAGCACTGATTCAAGTAGCGCAGTGGCAAGCAAGGCATCGCTATGATACTCAAGCTGCTCTGCACTGGGCTGAGCCAAGTGGGCGCGCATTGATTGGGCCAGTAAGTTGAGCGGTGCGCTCCCTTCCGTGATAGCGATGTCGACGAAGGCCGCAAGCTCGCCATTGCTGCCTGCTTGAGTGATCGCTAGCCGCTGTTCAAGGCTGTCCAGCCAGTCACCGCGCTGCAAAGAGATCGCGGCCAGTAGCTGGTTGGGTGATTCTGCCGAGGGGGCCAGCTCACGCCAACGCAGTGCGGATGCCTCCATTAACGCCACATCGTCACCAAACCGAGCCGCAAAAGTGGCGCGTTCAGCCAGCGCCGGAACACTATAGCGTTGCGATGCCTCCAGGTAACCTTGGCTGGCAGAGCGGTAATCGCCACGTTGGCCCGCTAATTCCGCCGTAAGCAGCGTACGTAGACCATCAGCGTCCAGGCCTCGGGTAATAGGTGGGGCCGACTGCATGGGGTCAGAAGCTATCAGGTCTGGCAAGCCGCCTTTATAAGAGGGTGCTGACTGGCAGCCGCTCAGGAATACCACGGTGGCGGCCAAGGGCAGTAGGGATGAACCCAATTGTAGTGAGCGAAGGGGCATGCGTCTCTCATTTTAGTGGCCGAGCGTTCAGCATAGCGGCTTGGCTGGCTGCGGCAAAGTGATGTACGCCAGATGTTAGTCTGCTGTGATAGAATAGTCGGCCTTGAAAGGCTGGCAGATAAGCGCAATTGAGTAATGATCAGCCGTTGCCCAGACTTGCGCTAATTAAGCGTAAGACGTAAACCATTGAGACTTCAAGACCGATAGCAACGTGATGACCGAACCACTAGCGAAGACGCATACCGTATGACGCTTCTTGCCTTGGGAATCAATCACCGTACTGCCAGTGTGGCCGTACGTGAGCAGGTAGCCTTTACTCCGACGCAGTTAGAACACGCGCTGGAGCAACTGCGTGGTCTGTCACATATTAGCGAAGCAGCGGTGCTCTCCACCTGCAACCGCACTGAACTATATTGCGTAACGGACGCTGCTGGCGAGCAAGCCGTGCTTGAGTGGCTAGGGCGTTTTCATAACTTGAGTGTTGAGGAGCTGACCCGCTGCGCGTACCACTATTTAGACAACGACGCTGCGCGCCATTTAATGCGTGTGGCCGTTGGTCTGGATTCGATGGTCTTGGGTGAGCCGCAAATACTTGGGCAATTGAAAGATGCCTATCAACAGGCGCGCCAAATGCAGGGGTTGGGCGGCGAACTTGAGCGTCTTTTTCAACATACCTTTGCAATTGCCAAGCAGGTACGTACTGAAACCGGAATTGGCAAAAATCCGGTTTCGGTGGCCTATGCTGCGGTGAGCATGGCAAGCCGAATTTTTGATGATTTTAGTCGCTCGCGGGCGTTGTTAATCGGTGCGGGTGAAACCATCGAGCTGGTCGCGCGTCATCTACATGAAGCCGGTGTACGTCAATTAACCGTGGCTAACCGTACACGTGAGCGTGCTGAGCTTGTCTCCTCGCGATTGGGTGGTAAGGCGATTACGCTGCCTGAAATTCCGGCCGCGCTGGAAGAAGCTGATATCGTTATTTCTTCCACCGCATCCCCCCTGCCGATTTTAGGCAAGGGGATGGTTGAAAGCGCACTTAAAAAGCGTCGCCACCGCCCGGTTTTTATGGTGGATATCGCCGTGCCGCGGGATATTGAATCCGAAGTAGGCGAGCTTGCCGATGTATTCCTTTATACGGTCGATGATCTGGAAGAGGTGATCGAAGAGAATCGTCGCTATCGCCAAGTGGCTGCTGACCAGGCCGAGTCACTGATTGAACACGGTGTCAGTAGTTGGCAGCATGAAAAACGTATTCGTAACGGTGGCGAGTTGATTCGTGATTACCGTCAGCACGCCGAAACCCTGCGCGATCAATCGCGCGATCAGGCGTTGGAGCGCTTGGCGCGCGGTGAAGACCCAACCAAAGTGATTGAACGGCTGGCTCACCAACTGGCTAATCGCTTAATGCACCAGCCCACGCAAGCAATACGCGATGCCGCCTCGCAAGAGCAGCATGACTTGCTGGAGGCCGCGCCACGCTTACTATTGCCTGTTAAACCCGCCTTTGAAAAGCCCGCGCCCACGGCTAACCGCCAGAAGGATAATACGCCCGCATGAAAGATACCTTGCGCCAACGCCTCGATAGCTTTACCGAACGTTTTGAAGAGCTGGCGATGCTGCTGTCTGACCCTGAGGTCATTAATAATCAGCAGCGCTTTCGCGACTATTCACGTGAGTACGCCGAGTTGGATGAGCTGGTAGCGGCTTGGCAGCGCTATCGCAGCGTTGAAAACGATATTGAGGCAGCCCAGCAGCTTAGTCGGGACGATGATCCTGATATGCGTGAGCTTGCCGAGATGGAAGTCAGTGAAGGGCGCGAGCAACTAGACCTACTGGATACTGAGCTAAAGCGTTTGCTGGTACCTAAAGACCCCGATGATGGCCGAGGCGTGTTTTTGGAAGTACGCGCCGGTACCGGTGGTGATGAAGCCGCGATTTTTGCAGGTGATCTGTTTCGTATGTACTCACGCTATGCGGAAAAACGTGGCTGGCGCGTCGAAGTAGTGAGTACCAACCATGGCGAGCAGGGTGGCTATAAAGAGATTATTTCCCGCGTTAAGGGGGATAGCGTCTATGCGCGTTTGAAATTTGAGTCGGGTGCTCACCGGGTGCAACGCGTTCCTGCTACTGAATCTCAAGGGCGTATTCATACGTCGGCATGTACCGTGGCGGTGATGCCTGAAGTTGATGATGTTGGCGATATCGATATTAATTCATCGGATTTACGCGTCGATACCTACCGTTCAAGTGGAGCAGGTGGCCAGCACGTTAACACCACCGACTCAGCGATTCGTATTACCCACATACCGACAGGCGTAGTGGTTGAGTGCCAGGAAGAGCGTAGTCAGCATAAAAATCGGGCCAAGGCGATGTCGCTGCTTGCCGCGAAATTGAAGCGTAATGCGGTCGATAGCCAACGTCAGGAGCAGGCGGATGCCCGTCGCTCGCTGGTAGGCTCTGGTGATCGTAGCGAACGTATCCGTACCTACAACTTCCCTCAAGGTCGAATTACCGATCATCGTATCAACCTGACGCTTTATAAGCTCAATGAAGTGGTGAGCGGCGAGCAATTGGATGAGGTCATTGAGCCCTTGATCCACGAGTATCAAGCCGAGCAGCTATCGGCGCTTCAGGACACGTAATGACGTTTGATGCGCTTTTACAGGCCGCAGCAGAGCGCTTAAAGGCCGCCGGCTCAGCCTCGCCGCGCCTGGATGCCGACGTCCTGCTTGCCCACGTAATTCAACGGGACCGCACATGGCTGTATACCTGGGGCGACCGTGATTGTTCCGGGTGGGAGCATGCGCGCTTTGATGCACTGGTGGCGGCGCGTGTTCAGGGGCAGCCAGTGGCCTACCTGACCGGTGAGCGAGAGTTTTGGGGGTTGCGGTTGGTCACTTCAAAAGAGACGCTAATACCGCGGCCGGATACCGAAACGCTGGTA
The DNA here is from genome assembly GCF_052379685.1 of Halomonas sp. 111. NCBI lineage: Bacteria > Pseudomonadati > Pseudomonadota > Gammaproteobacteria > Oceanospirillales > Halomonadaceae > Halomonas > Halomonas sp. 111. Next base: position 36,755 of record NZ_JBQSYV010000018.1, on the reverse strand, counting down.
GAAACAGCGCTCAACCACGTTGCCTCTCCCGCCGGCCGCTTGCTGGATTTAGGTACGGGCACCGGAGCCATTGCACTGGCCTTTGCCAGTGAGCAGCCTGGTTGGCAGGTGGTTGGTGTCGACCTTCGCTCAGAAGCGGTTTCTTTGGCACAGCGAAACGCAGCCGCGTTAGGGATCGATAACGTAGCGTTCATGCAAAGCAATTGGTTTGCTGCCTTTGAGCAGGATGCGGCACCCATAGAGCAGTTTGATCTTATTGTGAGTAATCCGCCGTATATTGCCGCTGATGATCCGCATTTGCACCAAGGGGATGTGCGCTTTGAGCCGCTGAGTGCTCTGGTGGCAGAGGGCGATGGGCTGGCCGATTTGATGCATTTAGTTGCCACGGCGCGGCGCTACTTAACAGCCTCAGGATGGCTGTTGCTAGAGCATGGCTATCGTCAGGCAGCCTCAGTGCGCGCAGCGCTGGTGGATGCGGGTTATCAAAACGTTGAAAGTGTTTGCGACCTCGGTGGGCATGAGCGTATTACCCTTGGGCGCTACTAGCTCGTCTGGCTTATCTGTAGTGGATCCTGCTATGAAACCTAAAAATAGAACGCTAGACCGTATCGACCTTAAAATTCTGCGCTGCCTGCAGGAAAATGCACGTATTTCCTATGTTGATTTGGCATCAGAGGTTGGTTTATCCACAACTCCTTGTTTGGAGCGTGTCAAGCGCCTGGAGCGCGCGGGCATTATTCGTGGCTACCAAGCGATTCTTGACCCCCAGGCACTCAAAGCCAATTTACTGGTCTTTGTTGAAATTAGCCTGGAAACTCAATCGCCAGCCGTATTTGATGAATTTCGTCGAGCCGTTGAAAAGCTGCCGCAAATCCAGGAGTGCCATCTGGTCTCTGGTCAGTTTGATTACATCTTGAAATGCCGCATTCCAGAAATGGCCGCCTACCGTCAGCTATTAGGAGACGTGGTGCTTACGCTCCCCGGCGTCAAAGAGTCTAAAAGTTACGTGGTGATGGAAGAGGTGAAAGAAAGCTTTAGTCTGCATGTACCCGACGTTGAGCACTTTGAGGACAAATAAGTCGATGATGGATGATCAGACACTGCTGCGCTACAGCCGCCACATTATGCTGCCTGAAGTGGATATTGAAGGGCAAGAGCGCTTGCGTAGTGCCCATGCTCTGATCATCGGTGCGGGAGGGTTGGGCTCGCCGGCGGCTCTTTACCTGGCCGCTGCGGGTGTCGGGCAGATAACGATTGTAGATGCTGATCATGTCGAGTTGTCTAACCTTCAGCGTCAAATTGCTCATCAGCAGGCAAGCATTGGGCAGAACAAGGCGGCTTCTGCCAAGGCCAGTATGCAGGCGCTAAACCCGGATTGCCGTATTACAGCACTTGAAACTCATGCGGAGGGTGAAGCCCTGGAGCAGCTCGTTGCTGCTGCCGATGTGGTGCTGGATTGTACGGATCGTTTTTCCAGCCGCTATGCCATCAATGCTGCCACGCAAAAAGTAGGTGTTCCGTTGGTGTCAGGCGCTGCCATTCGCTTTTCTGGTCAGCTTGCGGTGTTTAGCCCCCGTGACCCAAACTGCCCCTGCTATGCTTGCCTTTACCCACCGGACGATATGGGCGATGAAGCACTTGGCTGCGCAGAAAGTGGTGTGATGGCGCCGTTGGTGGGGTTAATCGGATGTTTTCAAGCTGTTGAGGCGTTCAAATTGCTAAGCGGCGCCGGGCAAACCCACCAAGGGCTTGCAACCTTTGATGGCCTACGAGGCCAGTGGCGCCACTTCAACGTACCGCGTGATCCGGCGTGCACTGTGTGCAGTGTGATACCTAAACAGAGCGATGTTTCGTAGAAGAGGCATTAGTTGGTTCATCTGCAAGCGTTGTCCTGCTCAGAATCCCTTTTTTTGATGAGTTGCTGCGACTAGACTATCTGGTTGGTGGCTGCTGGCCGGTGGGTTAAAGACAAAGAAATCCGGCCTCCAGGGGAGAGAGCCGGATTTTCTTAGAGCCTTCGGTATCGGCAAGCCTTGGCCGAATAATATTACGTAGGGCAGCGGTTATGACGTCACGGTCTTATACGTCAAAGGGATAGGGGAGGCGGGTAGTGGAAAACCACTACCCGCTTTTTGGTGTTGGTGCTTGGCGATTAGTTACGGATCAGGTAATCAAACGCGCCAAGTGAGGCTTTTGCGCCTTCGCCCATGGCAATAATAATCTGCTTGTAAGGCACCGTGGTAACATCACCCGCGGCAAATACGCCGGGTACCGAGGTCATGCCGTGAGAGTCGACGATGATCTCCCCGCGCGGCGTCATTTCGATGGGCGAGCCTTTCAGCCACTCGGTATTTGGCACCAGGCCAATCTGGACAAAGATGCCTTCCAGCGCGATGTTTTTAGTCTCATCGGTGTTGCGGTCTTTGTAGGTCAGGCCATTAACGCGGCTGCCGTCACCGGTTACTTCGGTGGTTTGAGCATTTAAGATAATGTCCACGTTGGGCAGGCTCTTAAGTTTTTTCTGCAGTACCGCATCAGCTCGCATTTCACCCATAAATTCGAAAAGGGTGACGTGAGCAACGATGCCCGCCAGATCAATGGCAGCTTCAACGCCAGAGTTGCCGCCGCCAATAACCGCGACGCGCTTGCCTTTAAATAGTGGGCCGTCGCAGTGCGGGCAGTAAGCAACGCCTTTGTTGCGGTATTGCTGCTCGCCGGGGACATTCATTTCGCGCCAACGGGCGCCGGTCGCCAGAACCAGTGTTTTGCTCTTGAGTTTTGCACCTGACTCAAAGGTCACTTCGTGCAAGCCACCTTCGGCCTCAGCGGCTTTAAAGGTAGTTGCCGTTTGCAAGTTTATTACATCAACGTCGTAATCCTTGACGTGCTCTTCAAGCGCGCTAACAAGCTTGGGACCTTCTGTATGAGTGACCGAAATAAAGTTTTCGATACTCATGGTATCCGCTACCTGGCCACCAAAACGCTCAGCCGCAACACCGGTACTAATGCCTTTGCGTGCAGAATAAATGGCAGCCGCAGCACCCGCGGGGCCACCGCCGATCACCAGCGTATCGAATGCGGCTTTGGTGCTTAGCTTTTTGGCTTCGCGGTCGGCGGCGCCCGTGTCCACTTTGGCCAGAATTTGCTCAAGGGTCATGCGGCCCTGATCGAACGGCTTACCGTTTAGATAAATGCTGGGCACTGACATAATTTCACGCTCTTCAACTTCGTCCTGGAAGAGCGCCCCATCAATCGCCACATGGCGGACGTTGGGATTAAAGATCGCCATCAGGTTTAACGCCTGAACCACATCGGGGCAGTTCTGGCAGGACAGCGAGTAGTAGGTCTCAAAGAGCATGTCGCTTTCGAGCGCTTTAATCTGGTTAAGCACCTCGTCAGAGGTTTTCGGTGGGTGTCCGCCTACTTGCAGCAGTGCCAGAACCAGCGATGTAAACTCGTGGCCCATGGGGATACCGGCAAATACAACACCCGTCTCTTCACCTGTGCGGTTGATCGCAAAAGAGGGTGTGCGGCTATCCTGACCATCCGTTTTCAGGGTGATCATGTCACTCAGCCCGTTGATATCTTCCAGCAAGCCGTGAAGTTCACGTGACTTGTCACCGTCATCAAGGGACGCAACGATCTCGAACGGTTGAGTCACTTTTTCCAAGTAAGCTTTCAACTGATTTTTTAAATTAGCGTCCAACATGACAGTGAATTCCTCGTAATCTGTAAAAGGTGTTCTCAACCCTTAGCCACATTTAGCCCGCGCTTGTGATAATCACAGCGAAGATCGGTATAAAAGGGAGAACAAATAGCGCGATGTAAAGAGAACACCCGGGTGAAAAAAGCCCGGGTGTTAGGCTGCCATCTGGTTAAGCCGTTATCGTAAGCGGCGCTTCAAGAGCGGTTAAGATAACGAAGATGGCAGCACTCGCCGTTTAGATTTTGCCAACGAGGTCTAAAGAGGGCGCGAGTGTTTCTTCGCCTTCTTTCCATTTGGCCGGGCATACTTCGTTGGGGTTTTCACGAACATACTGGGCAGCTTTAACTTTGCGCAGTAGCTCTTCGGCATTACGGCCGATGTTGCCCGCATTGATTTCAACGATCTGAACTTTACCGTCGGGATCGATAACAAACGTGCCGCGTTCTGCAAGGCCTGCTTCTTCAATCAGGACTTCAAAGTTACGCGAGATTTGCAGCGTGGGATCGGCCAGCATTGGGTACTGAAGCTTGCCGATCGTTTCGGAGCTATCGTGCCATGCTTTATGGGTGAAGTGGGTATCGGTTGAAACGCTGTAAATTTCAACGCCCAGCTTTTTGAAGGCTTCGTAGTTGTCGGCCAGGTCGCCAAGCTCCGTTGGGCAAACAAACGTAAAGTCAGCCGGGTAGAAGAAGAAGATGGACCATTTTCCCTTCAGGTCAGCTTCGGTGACATCGATAAATTCGCCATCTAGATAGGCGGTAGCTTTAAACGGTTTTACTTCAGTGTTGATCAAGGACATCCAGATTATCTCCGTGTCTTGTGAATGAAGGTGAAAATGTTGAGGACTATAGTAGGGGTATTTTCCTGATAGCTAAAATTGAAAAACACCATTTAGCGTATAGTCTTTTACTATTATGCAGCAGCCTATCTACGCTCCGCAGACCTTGAAGTGGGGGCAGGCCCACTATAATACAAGAATCTTTCACATTGACTTGCGATAGAGACCGCTGCGCCGCAAAATTCGCGTTCAGTAGAAAAGCCCACGCTAACGGCGAGTGGCTGATGGCTGGCGTTAATCTAGATGGTACTGTTTTGAAGAGCTGTTTTTGAATAACCGTTGCTGAATAACTGTTTTTGGATAATGAGGAGCACGAAATGGGGAACATTCACAAACTTTCCGGGGCCGTTGCGGCCGTTTCTTTAGCCGCAGCGGCGACAGTCGCCCATGCCGATGAGGTACGGGTATATAACTGGTCAGATTATATAGCACCGGAAACGCTTGAAAAATTCACCGAGCGTACCGGCATTGATGTTACCTACGATGTTTATGATAGTAATGAGACGCTTGACGCTGCCTTGCTGGCAGGCCGTTCGGGGTATGACGTAGTGGTGCCTTCTACGCACTTCTTTACGCGTCAACGCCAAGCGGGCGTTTATCAAGCGCTTGATAAAGAGCAGTTACCTAACCTGGAAAATCTCAATACCGAGTTGATGGAAAATTTAGACGCGATTGACCCTGATGGCGACTACTCAGTGCCTTACATGTGGGGCACTAACGGTATTGGCTACAATGTTGAGCGCGTGAAAGAAATCCTGGGCGATGATGCGCCGGTCGATAGTTGGGCAATGCTATTTGACCCTGAAATTACCTCCGCGTTAAAAAAGGCGGGTTGCGGTATTTCAATGCTGGATACGGGTGAGGAAATGCTGCCCGCGGCCATGGCTTACCTGGGCCTGAGCCCGCTAAGCGAAAACGCGGAAGACTTTGAAGCCGCCGGTGAAGTGATTAGCGCCGTGCGCGATGATATTACCTATTTCCACTCTTCACGCTACGTATCTGACTTGGCCAATGGCGATATTTGTGTGGCAGGCGGATATTCAGGCGATGTATTCCAGGCTGCTGAGCGTGCCGAGGAAGCAGGGCGTGATTTTGACATTGGCTATAGCATTCCTAAAGAAGGCGCCGCCTTGTGGTTTGATGTTATGGCGGTCCCGGCGGACGCGCCCAATGCTGAAAACGCCCATGCCTTTATTAACTTTATCCTGGACCCGGAAATTGCCGCAGAAATTACCGATTACGTCAGCTACGCCAACCCCAATGCGGCGGCCGATGCTTACCTTCCGGAAGAAATTCTGAATGACCCGGCGATCTATCCCGAAGCCGAGGTTATGCAAAACCTGTATGTGGCGCTTGACATGCCACAGCCGGTACAACGTATCCGTACGCGTGTGTGGAACCGTGTAAAGTCTGGCCGTTAAGCTAACCTCATCCGGCAGCGAGCCAGGCCTTTTGCCTGTCTCGCTGTTCATCTTTTAATGCCCGGTTTTCCGGGCCTTTTGATGGGAGTGGCGAATGGTCACTACGCCCCTGTCGGACGGAAATTCGGCGAGCGAACCCTCGGCAAACGAACCTTCAGTGAACGAAACGGCAGCGTCTGCCTTGGCGGTACAGCGCCCACAAGGCAAGGCACCGCGGTTTGCAGAAGACATCGTGCTAGAAGTTAAAGGCTTATGTAAGCGCTTTGACGAGGCCTTGGCGGTAGATAATGTAAATTTACAGGTGAAGCGTGGTGAGATTTTTGCGCTTTTAGGCGGCTCGGGTTCGGGGAAGTCGACGCTGTTGCGTATGCTTGCCGGGTTTGAAACTCCCACGGACGGGCATATTTTGCTGGGCGGTCAAGACATTACCGCGGTCCCGCCCTACAAGCGTCCGATTAACATGATGTTTCAATCCTATGCGCTATTTCCGCACATGACGGTGGCGCAAAATATTGCCTTTGGGCTAAAACAGGACAGGCTTGCCAAGGCTGAAGTAGATGCGCGCGTGGCGCAAATGCTGAAACTGGTGCATATGGAGCGCTTTGCCAAGCGTAAGCCGCATCAGCTTTCCGGTGGCCAGCGTCAACGGGTGGCGCTGGCGCGCTCCCTCGCCAAACGGCCAAAACTGTTGCTGCTTGATGAGCCCATGGGCGCGCTGGATAAAAAGTTGCGTACTGAAATGCAGTTGGAAGTGGTCGAGATTATTGAGCAGGTAGGCGTGACCTGCATTATGGTGACCCACGATCAGGAAGAGGCCATGACCATGGCGGATCGTGTCGCCATTATGGCCGATGGCTGGATTGAGCAGGTCGGCTCGCCGGTCGATGTGTATGAAAGCCCAGCCAGCCGTATGGTGGCGGAATTTGTCGGTACGGTGAACCTGTTTGAAGGCGAGATTGTGGAAGATGCCGCTGACCACTGCCAAATCGTATCGCCTGAGCTTGAACGCCCCATTTATATCGACCACGGCATTACAACTCAAGCGGTTGATCGGCGGGTATGGGCAGCGCTGCGCCCGGAAAAAATCTGGCTAACGCGCGAGAAACCCTCGTCTGACTACAACTGGGCAGAGGGTAAAGTCCACGATATCGCCTACCTGGGTGGTTTTTCGCTTTACTACGTACGCACCGCCTCGGGTCAGTTGATTAAAGTCAGCATGGCGAATACCGAACGGCGAGGTGACCGGCCAACCTGGGAAGACAGTGTGTATGTCTACTGGGAAGACCACAGTGCCATCGTGTTGAACCGCTAATGGCCCTTTCTGGCTACTTGGGAGATTGCTTGCGATGATGCCATCTCAACTCACCGCCCTGTTCAAACGCTTACAGTTAGGGCGTCGGGCGGTGATTGCCTTGCCGCTTGTATGGCTACTGCTGTTTTTTTTGCTGCCCTTTGCCCTGGTACTGAAGATCAGTTTGTCGGAAGGGGTTGTGGCGATCCCTCCTTATGGGCCGCTGCTTGAGTATACCAACCAGACCCTGCATATCTTTCTAAACGTGGGCAACTATCTGTTTTTACTCTCCGATTCGCTGTATGCAGCTGCCTATTGGGGGTCTGTAAAAACGGCGTTTATCTCAACCGTGGCCTGTTTGTTGATCGGCTACCCGATGGCATACGCCATGGCCCGTGCCCCAGCACGCTGGCAGCTTCTGTTGTTGTTGCTGGTAATGTTGCCCTCCTGGACCTCGTTTTTGATTCGCGTGTATGCCTGGATGGGGATTTTAAGTAACAGCGGCCTTATCAATAATCTACTGATAGGGTTGGGTCTGATCGATACGCCTTTACGAATGATGAACACGCAGTTTGCCGTGGTGATAGGTATTGTCTATGCCTATCTTCCCTTTATGGTGTTGCCGCTTTATGCCCATCTAACCCGGCTGGATAATTCACTACTGGAGGCCGCTTCGGACCTTGGGTCACGTAAACTCAATACTTTTATCAAGGTAACGCTGCCCCTTTCGATGGGGGGAATTATTGCGGGGTCAATGTTGGTATTTATCCCGGCCGTGGGCGAGTTTGTTATTCCCGAGCTATTGGGCGGCCCGGATACGCTGATGATTGGTAAGGTACTTTGGGAGGAGTTTTTCCTTAATCGCGATTGGCCCGTTGCCTCGGCGCTGGCAATGGTGATGTTACTGCTGCTGTTAATACCGATTGTTTGGTTTCACCGTTACCAGTCTCGGGGGCTTGAAGAATGAGCGTAGTACGACGGCGGCCGCATTTTTCAACCTTGATGCTGATACTCGGCCTGGTGTTCCTCTATCTGCCGATGGCGGTGTTGGTGGTGTACTCCTTCAACTCTTCCAGGCTCGTTACCGTGTGGGCGGGCTTTTCAACCCAGTGGTACGGGGCGCTGTTCCAGGACCAACAAATTCTCTCGGCAGTATGGACGAGTCTAAAAATCGCGTTTTTTGCCGCGAGCATGGCGGTATGTTTGGGAACGGTCGCGGCGTTTGTAATGACGCGATTTGGACGCTTCCGTGGAAAAACGGCGCTTTCCAGCATGGTAACGGCACCCCTTGTCATGCCCGAGGTCATTACCGGGCTGTCGTTGCTACTGTTATTTGTTCAAATGGCACAGCTGACAGGCTGGCCCGCCGACCGTGGTGTAGGCACTATCTGGATTGCGCATACCACCTTTTGCAGCGCTTACGTTGCCATTGTAGTGGCGGCACGGCTGCGCGAGTTGGATAGCTCGATAGAAGAGGCGGCAATGGATTTAGGTTCACCACCCCTTAAAACATTCTTTTTTATCACGCTACCCATTATTGCCCCTGCGCTGGCGGCGGGCTGGCTGCTTGCCTTCACGCTGTCGTTGGATGACCTGGTCATCGCAAGCTTCGTGTCTGGTCCTGGCGCCAATACGCTGCCCATGGTGGTGTTTTCATCTGTTCGCATGGGCGTATCGCCTAAAATTAATGCGCTGGCGACGCTGATTATTTTGACGGTATCGCTGGTGACGTTTTTGGCGTGGTACCTGATGCGTCGTAGCGAAGCCAAGCGGCAAATAAATTAGCAACAAGGAGGCGTTTGGCTAGAAAACGTCATCGTCTCGGCCGGTTAACACGGCTTCAAGTTCGCCGGTCATGGGCGAGATGATGATTTCAAGCTGAATAGGCGCACAGCATTGATGGCAATCTTCCCACGTGGCGTGGCTGCCTTGAGAGGTGTCGATGACAAACGTCAGAGGCGCATCGCAATAGGGGCAGTTAAAATCGTGGTTTACCAAGGCGTCATCGTGCATAAGCAGCTACCTTTAAAAGTTTGGAGCTTGGCGGCAGTGTAGCAGTCTGCGCGAAGCCGGGCATGGCAGTGATGAATCAGGTAGGATATACGCGGTTTTCCACGGACTGTTTTTCAACGTGCTAAAGAGAGAAACGATGATGTTACGAAACATGGTAGTAGCGGCCACTTTGGCCTTCCCGATGGTCGCCTTGGCGGAAACACCGAATGTTACCCCAGGCGAGTGGGAGTTCGTCAGCGTGACCAGCATCAGTGGCGACATGGATATTCCGGATCAAACGGAAACCGAGCGTCAATGTATTACTCAGGATGACCTTGAAGGCGCCGAGTTTGGGTTTATCGAAGAAGAAGATGGCTGCGAGCTTCTCAATCAGGAAATGAGTGCTGACGGTCTCTCTTACAGCATGGTATGTCGCGCAGAGGGTGGTGAAGCCAATATTGATGGCGATATGAGCTTTATGGGCGAGCAAATCAGCGGCAGCGTTGATATTCTCACTCAGTCGCCAATGGGCGAGCTGACCATGAATACCGCTATTGAAGGTCAGCGTGTAGGTGAGTGTGAATAATCACTTGCGTTGATGCCTGAAAAGGGCGCCTCTTTTGAAGAGGCGCCCTTTTTTTGACCGATAGCCTTTCTTTACCTCTAGAAAGAAAAGCCGCAACACGTCGCTAACCGGCTGAGTCGGAAATTTCCTCTTCCAGACGCCGTTTAACCGCACCGGGGGAGCCGGTATGACGTGCCAGAAGGTCGTACGCAACGGGTACTACAAATAGCGTGAACAGTGTCGCCGCACCAACGCCTGCCATTATCACCGTGCCAATCACCAGGCGGGACTCAGCGCCTGGTCCGCTTGAAATAATCAGTGGTATGGCACCGGCCATGGTGGTAATTGCGGTCATCAAAATAGGCCGTAGTCGGGTGACGGAGGCTTCAATGAGCGCTGTACGAAAGGCTTTACCCTCATCACGTAGCTGGTTGGCAAACTCGACGATCAAAATACCGTTTTTGGCAGCCAGACCAATCAATAGTACCAGGCCAACCTGACTATAAATGTTAAGCGACTGCCCGCTTAGCAAAAGGGCCAGTAGAGCGCCGCTCATCGCAAGCGGTACTGTCAACATAATGACAAAGGGGTGGATAAGGCTTTCAAACTGTGCGGCTAGCACTAGAAATACCACGATAGCGCCTAATATCAGCAGGAAGGTGGTCGCGCCACTTGCCTGCTGAAAATCACGTGAAGGGCCTGCCACGTTGGTTTGTGCTTCTTCGGGCAACAGCGTGTCGGCGGTAGCTTGTAGATATGTAAGCGCCTCCCCAAGCGGGTAGCCGTCAGCCAGGTTGGCCTCGATGGTAATGGCTCGAATACGGTCAAAGCGGTTTAACGTGCTGGCGCCAGCAACGTCGGTAAGCGTCACGAGGCTTGCGAGAGGGATCAGTTCACCAGAACGTGCCGAGCGTACCTGTATATTATCCAGGGCGCGGGGGCTGTTCTGCCGATCGCGATCACCTTCGATAATCACGTCGTACTCTTCGCCGTTATCCACGTAGCGGGTAACGTTGCGACCGCCTAACAGCACTTCAAGCGTACGGCCTATTTCGGTAATCGTTACGCCCAACGCTGCTGCCCGCTCATAGTTAATCTCGACACTGAGCTGTGGCTGGGTCTCGTTATAGTTGCTTTCAAGCGCCGTAATGCGTGGGTTATCCTCCCGCACATAGTCCATCAGCAGGGTGCGCCAGCGAGCGAGTTCTGCGTAATTACCGCCGCCAATCACAAACTGAACAGGCTTTTGTGTGCGTTGGCCAAAGCCCTGACGCATAACGGGGAATGCCTGAACGCCAGGCAGTGGCCTTAGCAGCGCTCGCACGTCATCCATTACTTCCCATGCGCTGCGGCGGCTGCCCCAATCGGCCATATTGATGATGACAAAACCGCCGTTAAAATTCTCGATATTGCCAAAGCCGCGTGGCGCACGTACGACCACACGTTCAAGCTCACCCGTTTCTATCAGGGGAGCAAGTCGTGCTTCGATTTCATCCATGTAGTCCATCATGTAATCGAAGGTGGCGCCTTCAGGGCCATTCACCAATACGATAAAGTTGCCACGATCCTCTTGTGGGGTGTACTCATTGGGCAGCTCGGTGGTTAGCCATGCCGTCATGGCGATCAACAGTGCAAATACCCCGACAACTATCCAACTGCGTGCAAGTAGCCACTCAAGGATACGCTGGTAACGTCGCTGAGTAACACCCAGTAGCCACTGGACACCTTTACCCACGGCGCTGTCGTGCATGCCGGGTTTAAGAATCTTGGACGCCATCATGGGGGTTAGGGTAAGCGCCAGGAGTGTCGAGAAAACAACGGCTGCCGCCATCGTGAGGGCAAACTCGGAAAAGAGCCGACCAATGTCGCCCTGCAGCATGCTTAACGGAACAAATACCGCGACCAACACCAGCGTGGTAGCAATAACCGCAAACGCAATCTGGCGTGTTCCTCTAAAAGCGGCTACCAGCGGCGTTTCACCATAGTCGTGCATGCGGCGATTGATATTTTCCAGTACCACAATGGCATCATCAACAATCAAACCAATCGCCAACACCAGCGCCAGCAGAGTGAGCAAGTTGATTGAAAAGTTCATCACGGCAAGCGCGGTAAAAGCCCCAATGACCGCAATAGGAACGGTAACGGCAGGCACCAGCGTGGTTCGCAGATTACCCAGGAATAAAAAGATCACCACGACGACCAGGCCCATGGCAATAAACAGCGTCATCACGACTTGTTCAATGGCACCGGAAACAAAGACCGAGGCATCATGGGTTAGGCCAAGCGTCATGCCCTCGGGTAGCGTCTCTTGAAGGCGCTCCAATTCATTCCGAACTGCACTTGAAAGCTCAATGACATTAGCGGTCGACTGCATAACGATGCCAAGCCCGACCATGGGAATGCCATTGGCGCGAAATACGGAGCGATCTTCTACAGAGCCGACCTCTACCCGTGCAACATCAGCCAATCGGACCAGGTAGCCATTATCACTTTGATTAAGGGCCAGGCGTTTAAAGTCATCGGCAGTTGCAAAGCTGCGCGGGAGGCGAACGATAAACTGGCGGTCTTGTGATTCGATGGAGCCTGCCGGTAGCTCAACGTTTTCGGCGCGCAGGGCATCTTCAATATCGCCGACGGTCAGGCCGCGAGCGGCAAGCGCGTTGCGGTCCAGCCATACGCGCATGGCGTAATCCCGGCCACCGCCGATGCGAACACGCGCAACGCCCGGTTGCACAGACAGGCTGTCAACCAGAAAGCGGTTGGCGTAATCCGTAAGCTCGGTAATTGAGTAGTCGGCGCCCGAGAGGCTTAGCCATACCACGATCTCTTCGCTGCTATCGGCCTTGGTGACTTCCGGAGCGTCGGCATCGTCGGGCAGGTTACGCAAGGCACCCGAAATTCGGTCACGGATATCGTTCGCCGCCGCGTTAATATCCATTTCAATGCCAAACTCAATTTCAATGCGCGACCGGCCATCTTCGCTACGGGAAGTAATTAACTCAATGCCCTCGACGCCTGCAATTCGGTCTTCCAGTACTTGGGTAATGCGCGTTTCGACGACATCGGCGGACGCGCCCGGATAGCGGGTATCAATACTGACGATGGGAGGATCCACGGTGGGATACTCTTGCAGAGGAAGCCGATTAAGCGCCAGCAAGCCAAAGGCAATGATCAGTGCGGCGATGACCATGGCAAGCACGGGTCGTTGTACGGAAATGTCCGATAGACGCATTAGCGATCGGCCTCCAATAAGGCGCGAATACTCGTTTCATCGTCCACGATGCCCAGTAAACGTACTTCCAGCCCGTCTCTTGCCAGTTGCAAGCCGTGAACAACCACTAGGTCGCCAGCTTCAATGCCTTCAAGAATTTCTACCTGCCCGTAGCGCCGTTCACCTATCACTACGCTGTGCCTTTCAAGGCGCGGGGTAGGGCCACTTTGGTCAATCACCATGACATAGTGTTGGTCGCCACTGGGTTCGAGTGCCGCTTCGGGCAGCACGATGGCATCGCGTACGCGCTGTTGAACGACCACTTCCATCAACATACCTGGCCGAAGGCGCATATCGGGGTTTTCAAGCACGGCTCGCACGTTAACGCTTCGCGATACAGGGTCAATGCGTGTACCGATACTAGCAATGTCGCCAGTAAAACTATCGTCGGGGTAGGCGGCTGTCGTAGCACTGAGCGGCAGCCCGATTGAAAGGCGGCTTAGAAAGCGTTCAGGAACGCTAAAATCAAGCTTCATCACATCCAGCTTGTCGAGCGTTACCAATTCCATGCCGGGCGTTACCAGTGTGCCGGTACTAAGGGTACGCAACCCCACGCGGCCGCTGAACGGCGCTTTGATTTGGTAGTTGGTAAGCCGCGCTTCGATAACCTGTGTATTGGCTTGCGCTTGGCGAAGCTGTGCTTGAAAGTCTTCGAGGTCCGCCCGAGCGGCCAGGTTGCGTTCCTGTAGCTGGATGGTACGACCAAGCGTGTTACTTCGTTCGTCACTGATGGCTTGAGCTGAGCGCAACTGGGCTTGCTCTTCGGCATCGTCCAGGCGAATCAGTACTTGCCCCTGTTCAACCTGGGCGCCATCCTCAAAATTGATCTCGGCCACAATATCGGTGACCGTCGCAGAAAGCGTAACGCTCTCATCGGCACGCAGGGTGCCCAAGGCTTCCAGTGGGTCAGACCACGTCATTATTTCTGCGCGGCTGCCAATCACAGAAGGTGCAGGCTGTGCTGCGGTTTGCCCTTGGGCGGGGCTTGAGAGTAAAACAAAGAGCAAAACAAGCAAATACGATCGGGCATACGCGGACATAGGTTTCTCGGTATCAGGCGTGGGGGTAATCCTGGTTAGCACTCTTATATGATGTCATGAAACGTGAAGAAACATTTTCTCTTGGTCTTGAACTGTTAAAATGCGTGTCTTCTCCCCCCCAAGAGCAATTCTCTATGGTTTATGATGTCGTGGTTATCGGCGCCGGTGCCGCAGGCCTAATGTGCGCTGCACAGGCTGGCTATGCAGGCCGACGCGTGCTGGTACTCGACCACGCCAACAAGGCAGGTAAGAAGATACTGATGTCCGGCGGTGGCCGCTGCAACTTTACCAATCTTGGCACCACACCTCAGCATTTTTACTCTGAAAATCCGTATTTTTGTATTTCCGCGCTTAAGCGCTATCGGCCGGAACACTTTGTAGAGCTGGTTGACCGGCATGGCGTCGAGTACGTGGAAAAAGCCCCTGGACAGCTATTCTGTGCAACGTCGGCTAAAGAGATTGTGCGAGTGCTATGGACAGAGTGCGAATGGGCGGGTGTGGAAATAGCGCTAAATACTCAGATCAATAAAGTCGCCAGGCAAGGCGACGCCATGCGCCTGATGACATCCATGGGGAGCATTGATGCTGGGATTGTAGTGGTGGCGAGCGGTGGCTTGTCGATTCCCACGATGGGCGCCACCGGGTTTGGTTATGAGCTGGCACGTCAGTTTGGCCTGGACGTGTTGCCTACTCGGCCTGGGCTAGTGCCTTTTGCCCTGAGTGATTTCTGGAAGGAGCGCAGTGCTGCGCTTTCCGGACTCAGCTTGCCTGTCGCGGTGAGTTGTGCAGGGCGGCGGTTTGTTGAGCCGATGCTGTTCACGCACCGGGGCTTGTCGGGCCCCTCTATGCTACAGATATCCAGCGTATGGCAGCCCGGTTCATCCATAGAAATTGATACATTGCCGGGCGAGGATGCCGCCGCGTCACTGCGTGAGGCGCGTCAAACAACACCCAAACGTCAGCTATCCACCTGGCTGGGAGAGCGCTTTCCCAAACGCTTTGCTCAGGCACTTTTAGAGTGGTACCCAGACTCGAATCAGGCAGCGCCGCTTGCTCAATACAGTAATGATGAAGTAGATCAATGGGCCTATCGGCTTAACCAATGGCAGCTTAAACCAGCGGGCACTGAAGGGTGGCGTACGGCAGAGGTAACCATGGGCGGGGTCAATACAGACGCTATCTCATCGAAATCGTTTGAGGTAAAAGATGTGCCTCAACTGCGCTTTATAGGAGAAGTGCTGGACGTGACTGGTGAGCTTGGAGGGTATAACTTTCAGTGGGCGTGGGCGAGTGGGGTTGCTTGTGGGCAAGCTTGCTAGGCCGCGTGTGCGGCCCGGCAATTAAGTAACAACGTTAGAAAGCAGCTTCAGTTTGCGAAAAAGCATATAGCCTGCAAGTGCTTTTCTACCGGCTGCCATTACTCCGCCCGGTCTGCGTACAAATTTGTAGGCGAGCAGACCGCCAGCGGCATAAAGCGGTAACTTGATGCTGCGCCACTTTTGATCAAGTGGGGAGGCCGAACGCTGTAGATAATCGCTGCATACCAGAATATCAATGCGCTGCTGC
The DNA here is from genome assembly GCF_052379685.1 of Halomonas sp. 111. Taxonomy (NCBI): domain Bacteria; kingdom Pseudomonadati; phylum Pseudomonadota; class Gammaproteobacteria; order Oceanospirillales; family Halomonadaceae; genus Halomonas; species Halomonas sp. 111. The sequence continues at coordinate 21,065 of NZ_JBQSYV010000018.1, read as the reverse complement.
TCAAGCTGTGCAAGTAATGCTGCTTTGCGCTCAGCACGGCTTATACGCTTAGAGCGGTTGGGCGGCTTAACGCTTTTGTTGGTTTGCTTCATCGCTTTTCACCTCAAGCAGAGCACGATCAGCCGCTAGTTGTTTAAGCGTTTCTTTTAAAAACGTATGCCGTTTGGCCTGACGAATAGCAATGGCTGCCAATAATAAACTGGCTGCTATTAGGACACCCGCGCTGACACCAATCGCCAGCAGCCTGTAAGAGTCCCAAAAAACCACGATGACTAGCGCGGTAAGCGTTATTACACCTAGCAATAAAAGTAATAAGCTGGCGCCGGTCAAAAGAAACAGGGTGACTAAACGAGCGCGCTCTTCTTCGAGTTCTAAAACCGCCAAACGCAGTCGGGTTTCACTGTTAGCAACCAGTGACCTTACCAAGCGCTTGGCGGCAGAAAATACGCGTTGGGTTGGCCCCAAAGACATTAGCGGCGTCCGAGCAGCATACCTACCAATAGACCGACGGCTGCGCCGATACCGATGCTGGACCACGGGTTTTCGCGTACATAACGATCACAGCAGTCAACTTGATTTGAAAGCGTTTCACGAGTTTCATCATAAATTCGCTCGCCGCGAGCTTCCAGGCGTTCACGAGCGTTTTTAAGGCGGCTTTCTGCACGAGCACGAAGGTCGTGCATTTCGCTGCTGGCATCCTTGGACGTTGCGTTAACCAGTTCTTCTATGGTGTCGCTTAAGTGGCGCAGATCTTCTTTCCACTGGTCAGCGCGGTGCTCAGTATCGAATTGACGCTTAGCCATTTTGTCTTCCTTTGACGAATGAATGAATTAATCTATATCAGCATAGCAGCCGGCACATGATAGACAAGGCCATTTTTTACCGGTTCAAACCCGTCGCACTAAACAGGGGATTTAAACTAAAACCAATGCTTAGACGGTTAACACGATCATCGTAGTCAATCATGCTTTCACCATAGCCATAGTAATACTGGATGTGCCCGCGCAGGTTGCCAAATGTAGGCCAGCTGTAGTCAATTTGAGTACCGTAGTTACCTGCGCCCGGGTTGCCTCGAAATAACGCGCTGATTTCATGATTGTTATTGAGCCGCTTGGCAATATGGATATCGCCATAGCCCATATAACGTTCAATATCAGGATTATCATCATTACTGGCCGACTCAGGAACGCGCCAAAAAGGAGCGAACGTCACTGCCCAGTCGCCACGTTGGAATGTGCTTTCCAGGTAGACGCGGTTCCAACTGCGCGAGAGAGGGTCTGAGCGGCCATTCGATTGGTGATTAAATGCAACGCGATTGCGTGTATTTACCCAGCCAAGCGCATCCCAGGCGTTATCGAAGTCGATAAACAGCTCGGGTTCGTAATTGGTTTCTCTAAACGGGGAGGAGGCATCGGTATTGTAAGCCTGCCACCAGCTGCGCTGGGTATAGCCAAAATAGAGATCCCCTGCATCGCCGAAAACATCTTCTACCAGGTTGGCTTTAACGCTTAATTGGAACTTGATTTCGTAGCGATCCGCGCCTGAATCAGTGGTGATTTCCCGAAAATTCTCAGCATTCGGTTTTGCGTTATAGCTGACAGGGAACAAATAGTTAAGGCGGTGTGTGGTGATCGAAAAGGGATTGCGTGTTGATTCTTGCTCAAGCAGCCGGCGTTCGATGATATCTTCACGAGCGGCGACTTCGGGTGGTTGCTTTACCGTCACTTTTGAAGGCGTGTCGCCAAGTGCTGTCTGGTTATTTAGTTGTTGTTGAAGCTGGTAGAGTTCACTATTGAGCTCACGAATACGCGCTTCAATTTCTTCCTGGGAGTCGGCTAAGGCAGGGCTACTGTACGTTACTGTGCTTAGCAAGGCTATTACGCTTGCATACAGCAGTTTTCGGGTGACCATTTTTCGGGTGACCATTGAAGCGACTCGCAAATAATAAAGGGGAAGGATCAATTATCAGAGTCGTTTCTATACATGCCAAGAGAGTAAGTCAACCTCTTCGTTGCGCAGGTCAATGGAACCCCTGACAATGGCTGGTATTTAATTTTTACCACTATCATTTTTTTCTGAGGGTATATCAACCGTGGTTAGATGTATCTGTAATTATACCTTGAAGGTGCTATTGGCGCTTTATTTGATGACGGTGTGCGTTAGCGTTCAGGGCGCCTTTGACGTTGATCAAGTACCCTCACAAGAGACAATAGCGGAGCGCTTGGCAGCGCTCGATTCAGTAGACAGTGAGCTAACCGCGCAGCAGGTTAGCGAGCAGACCAATTTAAGGGACGCGCTGGAAATTTACCAACGTTTGGATGCTAATGATGAACGTTTAAAGGTACTTAACCAGCGGGTTGATGAGGCGCCTGAACAGTTGTACCAGTTAGAGCTTGCGCTGGGTGAGGTGGAGGAGAGTTTTCAGCAGTTAACTGCCCAAACATTCGCCGATATGTCGTTGGACGATTTAACGTCACAGCAGGCAGATGCTGTCCTTGAACTGCAGCAGCTGCAAGGGGAGTTGACCGATGTGAACTCGCAGTTACTGGCCTCGATTACGTTACCCGAGCGAGCCCAGCAGGCAATCTCCAATGCCCTGCAACGTGCTGAAACGTTACGCCGTGAGTACGACGATCGCGAAGCGCTATTAACGGATAGCCAGCTCCCACTCTCAAAGGATGCGCAGCTCATACAGCTTGGCTTGGCACGTCTCTTGGCGGAACGAGATGCCGCTTATAACCAACGAGAGTTAAGTGTTAACAGCCGATTGCGTGAACTCGCGCAACAACGGCGCGACCTCTTTTCGTTGCAAATTGATTACCAGGAAAAGCGCTTGGGTTTACTTGAGGGTGCCATTGATCTTCAGCGTACCCTTGAGTCTGAGCAAGTGGCGGCCGAGGCCATCGTGGATAATTCGCTTTTGGCTGAGGGCAACCCTGTCATACTTGATGCCCAGCAAGTTAATCAACGCATAAGCCAGGAACTGCTGCAGGCAACTGACCGCAGCAATACTATCTTGCGTGAGAATTTTGAGGCGCAGCGTGATCTGGACTATGTACTCCAATTGCAACGTAGTCTCAATGAACAGATCGATGCCATGCGTGGGAGTCATTTGTTATCACTTATTTTAAATGAGCAGCGCCAATCATTGCCTACGCCAGTTCCGCATCGACATTTGCAGGATGAAATTGCGGATCTTCGATTGAGACAGTTTGATTTAACCCGCCAGAGTGACCAGTTGCGCCACGGCAGACGGTTAGCCATTCAGCGCGTGGAGGAGGCAGGCCTTGAGGCAGCCCCAAGTGTGATCGACGCATTGAACCAGATTTATAGAGAGCGTCGTGAGCTGGTAGAGCAGTTGGAGCAATCCTACAGCAGCCTTTTAAGTTCTGCGATTGAGCTACAGCTGAATCAGAAGCAGCTGCTCACCACGACACGCGAGCTACGTACCACCATTTATGAGCAGTTATTTTGGGTCGCTAACAGTCAGCCTGTGGATATTAACTGGCTGCGCCAGTTGCCCAACAACATTCGCCTGGAGTGGCGAGAAGGCGAGTGGCGAGTCATTTTTTCAAACCACTGGCAGGCGCTTTCCTGGAAAATAGTGTTTGGGCTGCCATGGATGCTGCTTGGTCTGTTGCTCATCGGGTTACGCGCGCGGATAAAAGAGCGCTTGGCGACTATCCATTCTCAGATTGGTCGTTTAAAAAGCGATACTCAGTTACACACACCAAAAGCAGTGCTGTTAAACGCGCTATTGGCTATTCCGGGGCCGTTGATGCTAGCCGGTGTTGGAGTAGGGCTTCGCGAAACAGACGATGCATTAACCCACAGTATTGCGCCTGCGTTAATGCAACTCGCGTTAAGCTGGGGGGTGGTGGCGTGGGGGCGGCGTTTGCTCGCACCTGATGGCGTTGCCGAACGGCACTTTACCTGGCCTGCTCGTTATAACGCCCAGATTCGTAAGCTATTACGTTGGCTGGGGTTTGCGCTGGTTCCGGTGATAGCGATTGCGACAATATCGGGGCAGGTGCAAGCACCTCTAGCCTTGCGTCCTATTGCACTGGGCCTGATGGTCGCGGGGCTGTTAGCCATGAGCTGGTGGCTAACGAAGCTGATTTTGGCACATGTTCCTTTTTTTGGGCTTCGCTTATTCCGTTTGGTGTTGGGACTCGCCATGGCTGCCATCCCGCTCGTATTGGTGGGCTTGATCGTGTGGGGGTATGAATATACCGCACTGCGTTTGGCGGGACGGTTTGCTATCACGCTTTATTTATTGGGGCTGTGGGTGGTTGTTGAGGCGACGGTAGTGCGTAGTTTGGCTGTTGCCGCCAGACGCTTGGCTTACCGACGAGCACTTGCCCGACGTGCTCAAGCGCAGGAGGAAGCTGAAGGGGGGCTGGAGGTGGTGGAAGAGCCGCCGCTGGATATGGAAAAAATCAATACTCAGTCGCTACGCCTCTCCAAGCTGATTTTATTAATCGGCTTCAGCTTACTTTTATATCTTGTCTGGTCGGATCTTTTATCCGTGGTGGGATATCTGGATCACGTTTCCCTGTGGGATTCTGGCGATGAGGATTTGATTGGCAGTGAACTGTCTGTCACGGATGTTATTGCCGCGCTGCTGGTGGTCGCGGTCACCTTTATTATGGCGCGTAACCTGCCTGGCCTTTTAGAGGTAATGGTCTTGTCTCGCTTGGCACTAAAGCAGGGCAGTGCCTATGCCATCAGTTCGCTGCTCTCGTATGCGATTGTGGGTACGGGCATGCTGATTGCGTTGGCCACTCTGGGCGTTTCCTGGGACAAGTTACAGTGGCTGGTGGCGGCGCTCAGTGTGGGGCTGGGCTTTGGGTTACAGGAAATCTTTGCCAACTTCATTTCAGGTTTGATTATCCTGTTCGAGCGGCCTATCCGCATTGGGGATACGATTACGCTGGGTAACTTGCACGGGACCGTGAACCGCATAAGGATACGAGCAACAACCGTTACTGACTTCGATCGCAAAGAAATTATTATTCCCAATAAAACCTTTGTGACGGATCAGCTTATTAACTGGTCACTTTCAGATAACGTGACCAGGGTCGTGCTGACGTATGGCGTTGCGCATAACTCGGACTTGGCCAAAGTGCATCAGCTTTTACGCCAGGCGGCAGATGAAAACGAGCGGGTGTTGATTGACCCGGAGCCTCAGGTGTTCTGTTTGAGCTATGGCAACCATAGCTTCAATTTTGAGCTGCGCATTTTTGTTGATGACATCAAGGAGCGCTTGCCTGCGACGGATGAAATCAATTGTCGGGTAAATGAGCTGTTTCAAAAAGCAGGTGTGCGTGTGGCGTTTGAGCAGATGGATGTATGGCTGCACCGTGACCGGGGGGAGTCGGTCAAAGTGCAGTCAATTAATAAGTTACCGCCGTCTACGCATAGTTAGGCGTATGTCAGGGGGGCAGGCTTAAGGGCATGAAGAAGAAACTCCCGATTACCGTCTCCTCCGGTAATCGGGCTCTCTTGCCAGTGCTGCACCGCTAACCCACAAGCGTCACAGGCCTTGCGAATCTTTTCTTCCACTGTGTGGTAGTCGGCCGCGCGTCGAACGATGCCCCGCTTATCCAGCGCTCCAGGGGTGAGTTCAAACTGAGGTTTAACCAGCGAAATTAGCTCTCCTCCTGTTGGCAGCAGTGCGGCGATCTCCGGCAAAATCAGCGTCTGAGAAATAAAGGAGACGTCCATCACTGCGGTATCAATAGGAGTCGCGGTAATCGCTTCTTGCAGTGCTACGGATGAACTCATGTGCCTGGCGTTAAGGCCTTCGAGGCACGTAACACGCGGGTGGGTACGTAGCGATTCCGCGAGCTGGCTATGGCCAACTTCTACACCTACCACGTGGCGTGCGCCAAAGTGCAGCGCGCAGTCGGTAAAGCCCCCCGTGGACTGCCCTACATCCAAAATGACATGGTCATCCAGGCGCTTATTTAAAACCGTTAACACGCTTTCAAGTTTTAAACCGGCGCGAGAGACATAACGCTCCTCCGGGTCGTCGTCGACCAGTAGCGGTGTATCCTCAGGCCACTTTTCAGAGGGTTTGGTAAGCAAGCGCGAAGGCGCCTCTAAACGCACACGCCCATGGCGAATAAGCCGCTGGGCACGTGTACGCGAACTGGCTAACCCTTGGCTGACCAGTAGTTGATCGAGTCTTAACATTGATGACATGGTTAATTAAACGCGTGGCTATAACGGGTTAAGTGGCGAGTGAGACCCTTCAAGGGCCTGTAACTCGGTATCTGGCAAGCGAGAGGCTCCCCAACTGCGATATAAAGACTGTTTGACGCTATCAAGCTCGTCTTCGTTACCTGTGGTACTCACAATAGCGCCATTATGAGGCGTCACAATGACTCCTTGTCCCGGTGGTCACGGGGATTATACATAGAAGTCGAGGTCTTTCTGTCGTTTTAGAAGGTCACGCAGGGTATGGGCATCATCGCCTTTAAAATAAATCAGCCCCAGTGGATGCCAAAGGCGGCCTGCTTTATCGTGGGTCTCTTCTTTTGCATGACCGTTACTCCTGTAGGGCGAGAGTATTCCCGTTCGCTCTCTTCACCCTACACGACGCCCGCTATATCGGCTAATGAGTAGATCGTAGAGTGGGCAGTTAGCGTTTATTAACGCATTGAGTCAGGTCAGCTAAGGCTCTGCTGATAGGGTTATGGTACGCTAGGCCGGAAAATTTTATGTTCATAGGGCAAGAGGGATAGGCCAAAATGGCGGCCAAGCCGATTTATCGAGTAGTGGTTCACCAACAGGGTGAAATTTGGGATTTATACGTTCGAGAAATATTTCAAAGCGAACTCTGGGGCTTTATTGAAGTCGAGGAGTTTGTCTTTGACGACGCGTCACGGGTAGTTGTTGATCCTGCAACTGAAAAATTGCAGCGAACCTTCGAGGGTGTCAAACGTAGCTACCTGCCTCTTAATGCGATTGTGCGTATTGATGAGGTGGAGCGTGAAGGCCCTTTGAAGGCAGTAAAAAGCGATGCCCGCGTTGCTGAGTTTCCTCGTCCCTTCCCCCTACCACCACGTAGCGAAGGATAAGCGCTCAAGACAGGCGCGACGCTGTAAGCGCTGGTGGCCTCGTCCGCTATGCAGCGTTTTTTTTAATCAGGACATGACGTTATGCAAGCAGATAAATTTCGTTTCTCTTATATCGCGGCCGGTGTTTTATTAAGTGTGGCCAGCGCACAAGCAATGGCACAAACCGACGGTCAAGCGTGGGTGAGCGATGAGTTGAGCACTTACGTGCGCAGCGGGCCTACGGATGGATACCGCATTATTGGCACGTTAAATGCCGGTGAGCAGGTAGAGGTACTGGAAGAGAGCGGTGATTACACCCGGGTGCGCGGCCAAAGCGGCGACACCGTGTGGGTATTGACGAGCGAAATCCAGGAAACGCCTAGTGCTCGCGAGCAGTTGCCGGTGCTCCAGGCCCGGGTCGATGAGCTCACCGCAGAGCTTGATGGTATTAACGATACCTGGGAGCAGCGCACCTCCTCGACGACAGAGACGCTTGAACTGCGCGAGCAGCGCATTGCTGACCTTGAAACGCGCAATAACGAGCTTGATAACGAGGCCGAGCAGTCGCGCCAGCAGGTGCGCGCGCTTCAGGCTCGGTTGGATACCCAGGAAGAAGACCTGTTAATGCGCTACTTCATGTATGGCGGCGGTGTGGCGGGTGCCGGGCTGTTAGTGGGGCTTATCGTTCCGCACTTGCCGCGTCGGCGTAAAAAGCGTGATCGCTGGTTCTAGGTTCCGGGTTTTAAGCTTCAGGTTTTAAACTCCAGGTTTTAAGTTCCAGGTTCTCAGCATCAGGACCCGTTTTTTAGGTTCTGGATTCAAGGGTAAAAGGGCGTCTAATGAGCACTTCCTGGCGGCAGCGCTGGCAAGAAGGTCGGATTGGTTTTCATCTGTCTCAGCCGCATCCAGCGCTGCTTGAGTACTGGCCCACATTGGGCGTTGAGCAGGGCACTAAAGTGCTGGTGCCCTTGTGTGGTAAAAGCCTGGACATGCGTTGGCTGGCTGATGCGGGGCATCCGGTGCTAGGCATTGAGTTGGCGCCTGAGGCAATAGCGCAATTCCTGGCCCAACGCCAGACACCTGTATCGCGCTATACCCAAGCAGGGTTTGAAATATCACGTCAAGGTAGTGTGGAACTCTGGTGTGGGGATTTTTTTCATTTGCACATACGCCAAGCTGCCGAAGTAGGCGCGTTTTATGATCGTGCAGCACTGATTGCGTTACCGCCTGCCACGCGCGAGCGCTATGCCTTCCACTTGGCCCAGCTGGTTCCGCCCGGAGCCGCTGGGCTGTTGGTGAGCATAACGCACGAGGATGAGGGTGAGGGCCCACCGTATAGCGTGCCTGACCAGGAAGTGACTCAACTGTTCACACCCAATTTTCGCGTCACGCTGCTTGAGCAAGGAAGCCCCGATGAACGGGGCCGAACGGAGTCTGTCTGGTCATTAGAGCGGCGCGGACCACACAAATAGCGCGTACCAGCGCGCTCAATGTATATCAGCGGGCGAGTAGCTGACCAAGCTCTGGGTCGTTGAAGGCCCGGTTAAGGCCGTCGCTGAGCAGGTCATTCAGCATACGTGTATTAGCATCTTCACCCGGCCTAACGGCATAGCCTTGTGTGCGGCGCGAGGTGTAGGTGCCGGTATACGTGGTGCCTTTATTCTGGGCGATGGCCCGGAAAACGCCCTCAATACGCGCCTCGTCTACCAAAGGCTGACCGCTGTCGCCACGCCCATACTGTAGGCTAACAAGCTCCAGGGTAAGGGTAGGTCGGCCTTGGGCCTGCTCGGTAGTGGGGTTAAAGCCCATATCGTGAACCGCGCGCTCGGCTTCTGCTTGCAGTTGGGGAATCAGTTCATGGCTGCTAACGGTAATCTGAGCCGTTGACATGCTGCCGCCAGCCCTTGTACCAATAACCTCGCTTTCTCGAGCATCAACGGCGACGACCGTGACGTGTTGGCCTGACCCGGTTTGCGGCACGTTCGTACTACGCTCCGGACTAAGCTGAAGGTATTGAGGCCCTGAGCAGCCTGCTAGCCAGAGGCCTGCCAACAGCACTCCTGAAAGACGTAAAAAATGGCGCCGAAGCATATTTTATTCCCCGCAGTAACGGTTTGTTCTAATAACCTGTTTCAGATAATTTGTTTCAAAGCGTTTGTTTCAAAGAGCTGGTTTCACAGAGCTCTTTGAATAACTATGCCGCTGTTATGCGCAAAACGCCAGCAGGATCAAGGGTGGGCGCTGTTGGCTAGTTAAGCGGCTCGTGCCTGTTTTGCTGAGTCCGTTACCCCGTCTTTAAACCGGTGCCACTGGCGCGGGTGGGCATAAAGGCGTTGCCCGCGCTTCATCGCTAAACGTTCAAAATCCGCATGACGCACGGTCGCAAGCCAGGGCTTCTCCAGCCAGTCAGCTTCCAGCTCAACACGCACTTCGGCACCTACGGGGGAGATCGCCGTTATCACTACCGGTAGATGGCAGGTGTCGCTGGGCTGTTCTGCCAGGCGTACCTCGTGAGGGCGCAAAAGCAGTTCTTCGCTACCTTCGGGTAGGTCAACGTGCAAATAGGCATCGCCGCAGGTCAAAATGCCATTACGAACGCTGCCTTCCAAGTGGTTGACGTCACCCAAAAACTCAAAGACAAAGCGATTTTTTGGCGAATGATAGAGTGTGTCCGGAGCATCAATTTGCTCAATGCGCCCGTTGCTCATCACCACGACTCGGTCGGAAAGCTCCAGCGCTTCTTCCTGGTCATGGGTAACAAAAACGCTGGTAAAGTTCAGCTCGCTGTGTAGGCGACGAAGCCAGCGGCGCAAGTCCTGGCGTACCTTGGCATCCAGCGCGCCAAACGGCTCATCAAGTAGCAGTACGTCGGGTTTTACCGCTAACGCACGGGCGAGAGAAACACGCTGCTGCTGGCCGCCTGAAAGCTGGGCGGGGTAACGCTTGGCCAGGTGTTCAAGCTGAACCATTTCAAGCAGGCGAAACACGCGTGCGCGAATTTCACCGCTGGAAGGGCGCTCTTTTTTGGCCATCACCGTCAAGCCAAACGCGACGTTATCGTAAACGCTCATATGACGAAACAGCGCATAGTGCTGAAATACGAAGCCGATACGCCGGTCGCGCACATGCACATTTGTGACATCGCGTTCACCGAACATGATCCTGGCCGACTGGGTAGCGTGGTCAGCACTTTCAAGGCCAGCAATAATCCGCAAAAGCGTGGTCTTGCCCGACCCCGAGGGCCCCAGAAGGCCGACTAATTCGCCCTCATGGATATCCAGATTGACAGGTTCAAGGGCCTGCGTGTTGCCAAAGTGTTTTGCAATATTTTCTAAGCGAATGCTCATAAGAGCGCCTCCCGGCGCGATGCGCGCCATTCCAGGCTAGCCTTGGCCGCCAGGGTAAGCAGGGCAATCAGTGCTAACAGTGCCGCGCATGCAAATGCACCAACCGCATTGTAGTCCTGGTAAAGCTGTTCAAGGTGAAGAGGAAGTGTATTGGTTTGACCACGTATCGCGCCCGAGACCACCGATACCGCGCCAAATTCACCGACGGCGCGGGCGTTGGTTAAAATAATCCCGTAAAGCAGTGCCCAGCGGATATTCGGCAGTGTGACTCGCCAAAAGGTTACCCACCCTTTGGCTCCTAGCGTGGCGGCTGCCTCTTCCTCACGCGAGCCCTGCGCCTGCATCAGCGGAATCAGCTCGCGGGCAACAAAGGGGCAGGTAACAAACACGGTCACCATCAAAATTCCAGGCCAGGCAAACATCAGCTGAATATCATGGCCATCCAGCCAACTGCCGATCCACCCATTGCGGCCGTAAAGCAGCAGGTAAATAAGCCCGGCAACAACAGGGGAAACGGCAAAGGGGATATCAATCAAGGTTTGCAGAATGCGTCGACCTGGAAAGCTAAACCGCGTAACAAGCCACGCCAGGGCCACGCCAAACACCAGACAGATAGGAATGGTGAGCAGGGCGATGACCAGCGTTAGACCAATCGCATGCAGGGTAAAATAATTGCTTACATTAACCCAGAAAGTCGCAACGCCCTGAGAAAAGGCCTGAGCGAAAATGGCGACAAGCGGCAGCAATAAAAACAGTGCCGAGAGGATTAACGCCGCGCCAATTAACAGACGCTTGACGCCCGGTGCATCACCAATCCTACGCATTATCCCTTACCTCCATGCAGGCGGCGGACAAAACGGCCTTGCCAAATGTTGATGGCAAGCAGCAGCGCGAGCGAAACAAACAGCACCACGGAGGCCACTGCGGAGGCGCCTGCGTAGTCATACTCCTGCAGCTTGACGAAGATCATTAACGCGGTAATTTCCGTTTCGTAGGGCATATTGCCTGCGATAAAGATAATCGCGCCAAATTCGCCAAGCGAGCGCACAAATGCAAGGCCTGTTCCTGTCACCAGAGCGGGCCATAAGTGCGGCATGATCACCCGGCGAAAGGCCACCCAGTCGGTTGCGCCCAGTGACATGGCGGCTTCGTCAACCTCAGCGGGTAAGTCTTCCAGTACGGGCTGCACGGTGCGTACCACAAACGGGATACTGGTAAATGCCATGGCCAGCGCGATACCGACCCAGGTGTAGGCCACTTGAAGCCCCAAAGGCTCAAGCAGGCGCCCCATCCAGCCACTGCTGGCATAGAGAGTGGCCAGCGTAATGCCTGCTACCGCTGTGGGGAGAGCAAACGGTAGGTCCATTAAAGCATCCAGCAGCCGCTTGCCGGGAAACTCGTAGCGCACCAATACCCAAGCGAGTAGTAGGCCGAAGACCGCATTAATTAACGCCGCCACCGCCGCTGCGCCCATGGTGACCATATAGCTTGCGACCACTCGGCCTTCGGTAATAATTGACCAGTATTGGGCAAGGCTTAGCTCGGCAAGCTGCCCGAAAAGCCCAGTGATAGGTAGTACCAGCACCAGCGAGATAAACAGCACGCTGATACCCATTGAAAGGCCAAAACCCGGCAGCACTCGCGTGCTGCCGGTTAGTCGTAAAGCGCGTTGATTCATAATGTTTTGATAACGACTGACGTCCTGTTAACGGCGCTGTAGTTGATCGAGCAGCGCGCCACCCTCGAAGTGTGTTTCCATTACTTCGTCCCAGCTACCAAATACGTCTTCTACGCTGAACAGCTCAGTTTCCGGGAAGTGGTCGGAAAACTCTTCAACCACGGTTTCGTTATGTACGCGATAGTTAAAGTTCGCCAGCTGTCGCTGGGCATCTTCAGTGTAGAGATACTCAAGGTATCCCTGCGCTAAATCGGTATTGCCGTTGCGCTCAGCATTTTCAGTAACGACCGCGACGGGGAATTCGGCTAAAACGCTCATGGGAGGAACGACCACTTCGTAGTCGTCGCTGCCATACTCCTGGCGAATGTTATTCACTTCGGATTCAAAACTGATCAGCACATCACCGATACCGCGCTCTATAAAGCTGGTGGTCGCGCCGCGGCCACCAGTGTCAAAAACGGCTACATTGCCCAAGAACGTGCGCATAAAGTCTTGGATCTGCTCTTCATCACCGTCAAATTCCTTATCGGCGAATCCCCATGCCGCTAAATAGGTGTAGCGCGCATTACCGGACGTTTTGGGGTTAGGGAAGACGACTTGAACATCTTCTTTTACCAGGTCATCCCAGTTTTCAATGCCTTTGGGATTGTCCTTGCGAACCAGAAAGGCCGTCGTGGAGTAGTAAGGCGATGCATTGTTATCCAACGCGCTCTGCCAATCCTCATTCGCCAAGCCAGCATCCGCTAGTACCTGAACGTCGGTTACCTGGTTAAATGTGACGACGTCTGCTCGCAGACCCTGCAGGATGGCACGCGCCTGAGCAGAAGAGCCGCCGTGGGACTGATTAACGCTGATTTGTTCGTCATTCTGTTCTTGCCACCAAGCGATAAACTCAGGGTTGATCGCGCTAAATAGCTCGCGCCCAATATCGTAGGAGGAATTAAGCATTTCGCGCTCTTGCGCCATGGCAGGGCTAGCGATGCTAGCGCCTAGCGTAATGGCAAGCAGGCTGCGACGGAAAAAGAGTGGCAGAGACATGGCTAGCTCCTTCTTAAAGCGGTAAACGATATAGATCGCAATTGGCATAAGATTAAACCTGACATTGTGGAATTACAATTGCGATTGTTATTCTTTTTGGAAATAACGGTGTGCCTGATTGATAAAGGGGGCAGGCACATGGTTGGAAATGATTAACTGTAATGGGTAGCCAAAACCGCGTCGTTTTTTCAATTGCTCTGTTAAAATGCCCGTTTTCCAAGGGCATCACCAGGTTGTCGCTGCGCCACCTGGTGATCCCTCATTTCAATGGCTAGTCAGGAGTGCCCATGACCGCTGCGCATGATTTTTTAATTGCCCCTTCTATTCTCTCCGCTGATTTTGCACGACTAGGGGAGGAAGTGGATAACGTGCTGGCCGCGGGCGCTGATATTGTCCACTTTGATGTAATGGACAACCATTACGTGCCGAACCTGACGATTGGTCCCATGGTATGTAAAGCATTGCGACATCATGGTGTAACGGCGCCTATTGATGTCCATTTGATGGTGAAGCCGGTTGATCGCATGATTAGCGATTTTATTGAGGCAGGGGCCAGTTATATTACGTTTCACCCGGAAGCATCTGAGCATGTCGATCGCTCGCTTCAGTTGATTCGTGATGGTGGCTGCAAGGCAGGGCTGGTATTTAATCCGGCAACGCCGCTCTCTTATCTTGACTATGTGATGGATAAGGTCGATATGGTGCTTCTAATGAGCGTTAACCCAGGGTTTGGTGGCCAGTCGTTTATTCCTGGCACACTGGATAAACTGCGCGAGGCGCGTGCTCGTATTGATGCATCCGGTAAAGCGATTCGTTTGGAAATTGACGGCGGCGTAAAAGCCGACAATATTGCCGAGATCGCAGCGGCAGGGGCGGATACCTTTGTGGCGGGCTCCGCTATTTTTAACGCGCATCAGGCCAGCGACCCACACGGCTATGACTCGGTTATCAAGAAAATGCGTGCGGCGCTGGCCAAGGTTTAAGACGCTTAATGTAGCTTCATGCGAGGCCTGAGGTAGCGGTTAATCTTATCGACTAGCCACGTAAGCCCGGTTTTCGGGACGCCATGGATCGACACTTGATGCATGCGATAAAGCGATGCGTAGCACTGGCGAGCAAACCAGCCTTCTAAAAAGAGGCCGCGCGACGCTGAGCTGCGCATCAGATTACCCACCGCGTCGTAGCGTGCCAGCGAAACAAGCGAGCCGTGGTCGCGGTAGTGAAATTCGTTAAGTGCTTTGCCTTCCAGCAAATGGTTGATATTTTTGGCTAGCAGTTTCGCCTGCTGATGAGCCGCTTGAGCGCGTGGAGGTACGGTGCCATCTTCACCCTGCGGGCAGCTGGCGCAATCGCCCAAGGCAAAAATGCTGGGGTCATCAACACTCTGCAGTGTTTTTTCAACGTTAATCTGATTTTTCTTGTTGGTTGAAAGCCCCAGTTTGGTTAAAAACTCGGGGGCTTTAATGCCTGCCGCCCATACGTTTAAGTCGGTTTCAATGGTGTCGCCGTCGGCTGTAATGAGTTGGTTGGCGTGGGCTTCTTTAATCGCCGTGCCGATATGCACCGTTACGCCCATTTTCTCCAGTTCTTGTTGCACGGTCTGGCTAATACGTTTGGAAAGGCCAGGCAGTAGTCGAGGGGCCGCTTCAAGGATATGCACGCTAATTTGCTGATGGTCCAGCGCAGTTACCCCATAAGCGTTAAGTAAGCGCGAAGCGTCGAAAAGCTCGGCGGCAAGCTCAACCCCTGTGGCGCCTCCGCCCACAATGCCGATGGTCAGCACGGTATGCTGACGTAATGAGGGGTCGGTATAGCGCAAAAACGTATTGATCATCTCCCGTTGAAACAGCTTGGCCTGCTGGGGAGAGTCGATGAAGTGGCAGTGCTCGGCCACTCCTTGAGTGCCAAAGTCGTTGGAAACGCTGCCCAAGGCGAGCACCAGGAAGTCGTATTTTAGCGCGCGCTCGGGAAGCACTTCATTGCCGTCTTCATCATAAATAGGCGATAAATGTAGTACTTTCTGTTCGCGATCCAGGCCATGCAGTGAGCCGCGTTGGTAGCGGTAGAAATGCGCAGATGAATGCCCGCGATAATCCACCTCATCCATGCTGGAGTTTAAAACCCCCGTCGCTAACTCATGAAGCAGTGGTTTCCATACATGGGTTGCATTGCGGTCAAGCAATACAATTTCAGCGCGCTTGCGTTTTCCTAACGTATGCCCTAACCGAGTCGCAAGCGCTAAACCGCCTGCGCCGCCACCGACAATAACAATCCTGGGTATGGCCATTGGTTTCTCCTTGGCTAATCTGGCTTTAGCATAGAAGCTTCTCTCTCTTCTGACTAATGCGCTAGCGCCATGGACGCAGTAAGATGCTGAGCAATTTGGCAGGTTAAGACATTGAAAATGGTAGGCGTGTCATTGCCAATGCCTACATAAGTCAGCGTTAAGGGAGCAGGGCAGTGCACTCAATACTCACGGGAAAACGATTAGTCGCGTTCGATTTAGACGGCACGCTGGTTGATTCCGTACCTGACTTGGCCGTTGCGGTGCAGAAAATGTTAGGCGAGCTTAATTTGCCCACACCTGACGGTATTCAGGTGCGCGACTGGGTGGGCAATGGTGCGCCGATCCTGGTGGAGCGTGCACTTACCTGGGCGTTGGGCCGGTCTCCTGAGGAAGCGCTTCAAGCGCGCGCCTTTGATGCTTTTATGGCGTATTACGGTGCGGCACCGAATGCGTTAACGACGCTCTATCCCGGTGTAAAAACAGCACTTGAAGCGCTGCATGGCGCGGGCTTTACGCTGGTGCTCATCACCAATAAGCCAGAGCGGTTTATTGTGCCCATTCTTGATCACTTCGGGATTCGTCAATGGTTTACGCTATGGGTAGGAGGAGACACCTTGACGGAGAAGAAGCCTTCCCCCTTACCCCTTTTACATGCCGCGCAGGCGCGCCAGTTTTTGCCAAGTGAGTGCCTAATGGTCGGCGATTCTCGTCATGATATTGCCGCGGGCAAGGCAGCCGGGTTTGCCACCCTCGCACTGCCTTATGGCTATAACCATGGCGATCCTATTGAACTCAGCCAGCCTGATTGTGTGATGACGTCGCTGCTGGCGCTTGTCACTTAAGATTGACTGACTGGCTGCAAAAAGGCTATTCCGGGCGAGCGCCACCTAATGCACCATGAATAAGCTCGGCGTTATAGTGCAGCATGGCGGGGTAGTCATCGGCTTGATCGTCTTGTGAGCTAAATGAGTCAACATAGAGCGGGCCAGCCAGTGAGATGCCGGTGGCGCGTGACAACGCATCCATGTGGATACAGGGAACAGTGCTTTCATAAAATAGTGCCGGGGGGCGTGTTTTGGCCAAGCGTTCGTTCATCTCGGCCATTGCCCGGGCGTTACCCTGTGTTTCGTTATTCAGCCCCCAAATAGCGTCGTACTCAAAACCATAGGCGTGCGCAAAGTAGCTAAATCCGGCCTCGCTGGTCACCAGGGAGCGGTTCGTTTTGGGGATACCTTCCAAGCGCTCGTTGATGGCCTGGTCTAACGTATCCAGCGCGCGATAGGTGTCCTCCGCACGGGCATAAAACGCCCCCGCTTTTTCGGGGTAGTGCTCGGCCAGCGTTTCAGCAATCACCTTGATGTAGGCGGCCGCACCTTTCGGATCCATCCACATATGCGGGTCATTTGTGCCTTGATACTGCCCTGTAATAATAGGGAGCGGCGCAAAGTCAGCGTTTTCAGCCACGGCCTTTAGGGTAAGCGAATCATTTGCGATGGCCTCTACATGGCGTAGCCAAGGCTCTAGCCCAAAGCCGTTATAAAACATGATGTCGGCTTCTTCGATGGACAGCACATTGGGCGGCGTCAGTTCCCACGTATGGACATCCTCACCGGGGGGAACGATAACGTTTACGTCAATATCTTCGCCGGCAATGCGCTTGACCAGGTCTTCAAGTATGGAAAAAGAAGCGATAACGTTGAGTGTCGAAGCGCCTGCTAGCGGTGACACACTTACCAAAATTCCTAGCAAGAGCGTGCTTACCCAGCTCACTTGCTTTTGCATTTCACGCTCCCACTCGTTTGAAGGCTCAAGATAATAAAGACTGCTACGCTCTGTGGCTAGTTCCTCCCGGCTAAAAAAAATGGATATAAGTTGTTGTTCTTTTTGGTGTATGCATTGTGCAAACGCAATGTCGCTAGCGGTGCGGCTGTCTTTAGATAACTAACGTTAAAATAGAGTGCTGGCCAGTGTTACTTGACCATTACAACCGTTTTCGCGCTGTAATAGCAAAATATAGCCTTAACGGCGAAAGTTGCTAACAGTAGCACTTGGGAAGGCTCACTCAGGCCGATAACACCTCTGTTGTCTCCTACGCTACCCGCCAGGAAGCCGAGAGCGAGGCAAAGCGCCTCAATGAAAACTCACTTGGTTAACGGTTGAGGAAATATCGTTTCGTACCCTAACAGAAAGCCCAAAGGCTTGCTGTTAGGGGCTTGTTGTATAAGGTTATACCGTGCCTGGTATTACTTCTTTTTTTTCATAAAGGGGAGAGCCCTGGTCGTGGCGTCAGCGAGCTGCTGATCAAGCGGCGTATGGTCCAGGCTGATAGCGGCTCTCGCTGCGGTATAGGTGCCTTTGTACTGCTTGGCGATCTCGCTATCGGTCATGTGGTCGGGTAGCTGTTCATTTTCTCGAATAACGTCAATGATGGCCTTATCCATGGCGCGCTCCTTTTGATCGCAATTTTGTTGAACATGCTGTTGAGCATATTGTTCAGCGTACTTTTCAGCATGCTTTCCTGCATATTTTCCAGCATAGCCCAGTGCGACGAAAACGTAACTGCGCGCAACTGTCGTGGCGATTAACCTCGTCTGGCGATACAATCCAGCACACTTACGTAAAATCGCTAGCAATGGCATACCTGGCTAATAGTCTGGGTAACGATACGCTGATTGCCATGCAATAATTAAGGTAATCAATAGGCTATGCCGAAAAAAGTCTTGATGTTGGACAATTACGACAGCTTCACTTTTAACATTGTCCAATACTTGAATGAATTGGGTGCAGAGGTGGTAACGCACCGAAACGATGCCATTACCCTTGAACAGATTGAAGCCCTGGCGCCTACGCATCTGGTTATTTCCCCGGGGCCATGCACACCCAACGAATCGGGGGTTTCAATGGCCGCTATTCGTCACTTTGCCGGTAAACTGCCTATATTGGGTGTTTGTTTGGGGCATCAGGCGATTGGTCAGGTATACGGTGCTCGGGTGGTCCGTGCACCCCAGGTGATGCATGGTAAAACATCGGCTGTTTTACATACCCATCAGGGTGTTTTTGACGGGTTGGATAACCCCCTCGAAGTGACCCGCTATCACTCGTTAGTGGTGGAAAGGGAAACGCTCCCCAACTGCCTGGAAATAACGGCCTGGACAACAGACAATGACGTGACGCCTGGTTTGATCATGGGGCTGCGCCATAGCACACTGGATGTAGAAGGGGTGCAGTTTCACCCTGAATCAATACTGACTCGCCAAGGCCATGAGCTATTGGCAAATTTTTTAAAACGTGGCTGATTGCCTGGTTCACACGCTTTAGAGGCTCCTCTGTTCATGCAAATGCGAGATGCAATTAATGCGGTGATACACCGTGAAGACCTCCCTTTTGACGTTATGCATGCCCTGATGCGCCAGATAATGACGGGTGAAGCGTCCGATGCTCAAGTAGGCGGCTTATTGGTCGGGCTTGCCATGAAGGGGGAGAGCGCGGTGGAGATTAGCGCTGCCGCCCAGGTCATGCGCGATTTAATGCGCCGTGTTGAGCTAAACGCTGAGAACGTCGTGGATATCGTAGGTACCGGCGGCGATGGCGCTAATCTATTTAACGTATCCACGGCGTCCAGCTTTGTGGCCGCAGCGGCGGGTGCGCATGTCGCAAAGCACGGTAATCGCAGCGTATCGTCGTCTTCCGGCAGCGCCGATCTTTTTGATATTGCCGGTATTTACCTCGATCTTAAGCCTCAGCAGGTCGCCCGTTGTATTGAGCAGGTGGGGGTTGGCTTTATGTTTGCGCCGAATCACCACCCGGCGATGCGTTACGCCATTGGCCCGCGCCGTGAGATGGGCGTGCGCACGCTCTTCAATATTCTGGGCCCGCTGACTAACCCTGCAGGGGCGCCCAATCAGGTGGTCGGTGTGTACTCGCCAGAACTGGTGCCGCTGATGGCCGAAGTGCTTAAAAAGCTGGGCAGCCGTCATGTCATGGTGGTTCATTCAGAAGATGGTTTGGACGAAATATCGCTGGCAGCTTCTACGCAAGTGGCGGAGCTTAAAGAGGGCGAGATTACTCAGTACACGGTTTCCCCTGAAGCGTTTGGCATTGAGCGCCAGAGCCTGGCAACGCTGAAGGCCGCTAACGCGGAAGATAGCCTGCGGTTGGTAAAGGCGGCATTGAGCGGTGAAGGCCCTGCATCCGACATGGTGGCCTTGAACGCAGGTGCCGCCCTTTACTGTGCGGGTGTGGCTGACAGCCTGAAAGAGGGCGTTCTGATCGCTCAGGACGCTCAGGGGTCTAAACTGCCGCTTGAGAAGCTCAGAGAGCTTTCACACTTCACCAGCGTTTTCAAAGAGTAAGTGACCGCTATGAACCAACAGGCAACACCCACTATTTTGACGCGAATTCTTGCCCGCAAGGATCAGGAAGTCGCCGAGCGCCAGCAGGCGGTATCTGAGACGGATTTGCTCGCGCTTGCCAAGCAGCAGAGTGCTCCGCGCGGGTTCATCAACGCGCTTAATCAGCGTATTGCGGTCGGTGATCCAGCGATTATTGCAGAAGTTAAAAAGGCGTCGCCCTCCAAAGGCGTCATTCGAGAAGAGTTTCATCCGGCGGATATCGCCAAAAGCTACGCTCAAGGCGGTGCGGCCTGCTTGTCCGTACTGACCGATGCGGACTTTTTCCAGGGGCATGAAGACTATTTGATCGTCTCGCGGGACGTCTGCGAGCTGCCGGTTATCCGCAAAGACTTTATTACCCACGGTTACCAGGTCTCTGAAGCACGCGCCATTGGAGCCGACTGTATTTTGCTGATTGTCGCCGCGCTGGATGATGCCAGGCTGCTTGACTTGCATCAGCAGGCCAATCAACTGGGAATGGATGTGTTGGTAGAAGTCCATGATGCCGATGAGCTAACGCGTGCGCTTAAGCTTGATTTGGCGTTGGTAGGCATTAACAACCGTAACCTGCACACGTTCGATACCAGCCTCAACACGACACTGGATTTACTGGCGCATATTCCTGAAAACGTAACCGTTATTACTGAGTCGGGTATCCATACTCAGGCGGATGTTCAGTTAATGCGGGATCACCACGTTAATGGGTTTTTGGTTGGGGAGGCTTTTATGCGCCAAGCCGACCCTGGCCTGGCGCTTAAAAAGCTGTTCTTCTAAGCCTTGTTAATCCCTGGGGGGGCGCCCGCGCTGCGCAAGGCATAAAGCAGGGCTTGCAGCGGGTGGTGAAGCGTTTGTTCTGAAAAACGCTTCACTTGGCTGCGGCACGAATACCCCGTGGCCAGTAGCCTGTCGGTATTTTCCTCTGCCTCGACCTGAGGTTGCCAGGATTGGGCGTAGATGGTTTTGGATGTTTCGGCGTTGCGCGTTTCATGGCCGTAGGTGCCGGACATGCCACAGCAGCCGGTATTGACCAACTCCAACGGCAGGCCAAATGCAGCAAATACTTGCTGCCACGCCTTTGGGCTTCCGGGGGCGTTGGTTTTTTCGGTGCAGTGCGAAAGCAGCTTAAAGCCAGGGGCATTGGGGGATAGCTGTCGGGGTGCCAGGGAGGGCAGTCGGATAGCCAGCCACTCCTGCAGCATCAATACCTCGGGCACGGCGTCGGGTCCCAGCGCTTTCACGTACTCCTGACGGTAGGTCAGC
>NZ_JBQSYV010000017.1:0-103614 GCF_052379685.1 Halomonas sp. 111 | reverse complement strand
GCTTGCATAACGACACCTTGGTTATAAAGATACCCTGGTGATAATAATACGTTAGTTAAAAATGGATTTGACCGCTTGCATGGAGGCAGCTAATGAGGCCGGGCTTTTTATGGATTTTGTTGGTGCTCACCCCCTTATTAACCGTGGGTTGTGGCAACGATGATGAAACGCAACCTAACCCGACCCAAGTTGTGAAGCTCTATGAAACAAGCCAGCAAGAGGTCTACCCAAGCCGCCGATTTGTAGGCCGCGTGGATGCACTGAGCACGGTGAACCTGGCCTTTCAGGTAGGCGGGCGCATTGAGGCGCTTCCCGCCGTTCAAGGTGCAACGATTCCACGCGGCGAGTTAATCGCCCGGCTCGACCAGACCGACTATGCCTTACAGGTTCGCAGCGCCGAAGCCGAGTACGAGCAAGCTCGCCGCCACCTGGTAAGACAGCGCAACCTGCGGGCCCATGACGCCGTTTCCCAATCCGCATTGGATAGCGCCCAAACGGAGGCCGAGCTTGCCGAAACCCAGCTTGAGAGCGCGCGTCAGGAACTTGCCTACACCACCCTTAATGCGCCGTTCGATGCGCTCGTATCCCGGCGTTTAGTCGAGAATCATACAACGGTCCCACCCAATACAGAGGTGGTGCGCATTCAGGATATCTCCGAGCTGCGGATACGCTTTAACGTGCCCCAAGCGTTAATGCAGCACCTTGAAAGAGGCCATCACTTTAAGGTCGAGGCCGAGATTGCCACCCTACCGGGGCAGCGCTTCCCGCTTGAGTATCGGGAACATGCCACCGAACCTGACGAAATCGCCCAGACCTATGAAGTAGAGTATGCCCCAACCCCGGACGTCCCGTTGATCGCCCTCCCCGGCACGACCGCCAGCGTTTTTATCGCGTTTAAAAACACCCTTGAGACACCGCTGATCATGGTGCCCAGCAGCGCCTTGGACAACGATGAACAGGGCGAATTTCAGGTGTGGATTTACGACGGCGATGAAGGCACGGTATCGCCGCAACGCGTTACCCCCGGCGACATCGTCGGTGACCAGGTGATTATTACAGCGGGCCTTGAAGACGGTGCGTCTATTGTTGCAGCGGGTGTTCATTTGCTACGTGATGGCATGCAGGTCAAACCGCTTGAAGCATCGCTATAAGGGGCGTGGTCATGAATATTGCGAAGCTTTCAATCGAGCGGCCCATCAACACCTGGCTGATTGTTGTACTTTGTCTGTTTGGGGGTATTTGGGGGTTTAATGCGGTGGGCAAGTTGGAGGATCCATCGTTCACCATTCCCTACGCGATCATCAACACTCCCTACCCTGGCGCCACTGCTGAAGAGGTTGAGGAAGAGGTTACCGAGCGCTTGGAACGCGCCATTCAGGAAATGCCGCAAATAGACGTGCTTGATTCCAAATCGGTGCCCAACCGCTCAGAAATCCAGGTAGAAGTACGCTCTACTTATGGTAGTGACGAACTGCCACAAATCTGGGATGAGTTGCGCCGCAAGGTTAATGATACCCAAGCCGACCTACCGCAAGGCGCCCAGCCTTCTCAGGTCAACGACGACTTCGGTGAAGTATATGGGCTGTTTTATGCCGTCACCGCCGACGGTTTTTCTACCCGTGAGATTCGCGATATTTCAACCTTTCTTCAGCGCGAACTACTGGCGGTACCGGGTGTTGCCCGCGTCACTAGCGCAGGCGAACGCGAAGAGACGATTTATCTCGATATTTCCAATGAGCGGCTAACCACGCTCGGCATTCCCATCGAGCAGGTGATCAATACCATTCAAACCGAAAACGCCGTCGAAGACGCCGGAGTACTGCGGGTGGGTGATCGACAGGTACGCCTTGTCGCGCGCTCGAACATCGACAGTACCGCGCTACTGGAATCGATCCGCATTGGTGCGCCAGGCACAACCGACCAGGTACCGCTGGCCGATATCGCAACGATTTATCGACAGCCCACTGAAATCCCCGACCAGGTCATCCGTTATAACGGTCAAACCGCGTTTACGCTGGGTATCTCGGGCATCGAAACCGAGAATATCATTGAGGTCGGTGACGCTGTTGAAGCGCGTATGGAGCAGCTGCAAAGCCGTATTCCGCTCGGTGTTGAACTTCACCCGCTTTATGAACAGCACGATGTCGTTAACGACGCCATCAATGACTTTCTGATTAATTTGCTGATGTCGGTGAGTATCGTTATCGGCGTACTGTGCCTGGTCATGGGCTGGCGGATTGGCGTGGTCGTCGGCAGCACGTTGCTGCTGACCGTACTCGGCACGCTGATGTTTATGGCCATTTTCAATATCGAGATGGAGCGCATTTCACTCGGCGCGCTGATTATCGCCATGGGCATGCTGGTGGATAACTCCATCGTGGTGGCAGAAGGCATGGTCACCAATATAAAGCGCGGCATGAAGGCCAAGGAGGCGGCCAGCGCATCCGCACAACGCACTCAGATACCGCTATTAGGTGCCACTATTATCGGCATTATGGCGTTTGCCGGGATTGGCCTTTCCGATGATGTAACCGGTGAGTTCATGTTCTCGCTGTTTATCGTCATTCTGGTGTCGTTAATGTTGAGCTGGCTGCTGGCCCTCACCGTTACCCCGCTGTTCGGCTTCTACCTGCTGCGCAAGAAAGGTGAAGAGGATGAAGAAGAGAATAATCAGGATGACGAAAAGGATTTATACGGCGGCCTGATGTATCGCAGCTACCACAAGGTGCTCTTGATGGCGCTTAAGCTGCGCATTATTACCATCGCGGCGCTGGTGGTGATTACTGGAGCCTGCATGTGGGCTTTTACGCTGGTGCCCCAATCCTTCTTCCCTGATTCGAATACACCTATATTCTTTATCAACTACGAGCTCCCTCAAGGCACCGACATTCGCGCCACGCTACGCGATGTCGAAGAGATAGAAGCTTACCTTCTCGAACAGGACGATGTGGTTTCGGTGGCAAGTTTTGTGGGCAGTGGGGCAACGCGCTTTATGCTGACCTACTCACCCGAGCAGCCCAATACCGCTTACGCACAATTCATCGTGCGTACGGCAGAGCTCGACGCTATTCCCGCGCTGGACCGACAGTTTTACCGCGATTTAAATGAACACTTCCCTAATGCCCAAATACGTACCCAGCGCCTGCAGTTTGGGCCCGGCGACGGCGCTGATATAGAGGCACGTTTTCAGGGCGCCTCCGCCAGCGTGCTGCGTGGGTTAGCCGCTGAAGCCGAAGCACGTATGGCGACCAATCCCTTTCTCATTGACGAGCGCACCGACTGGCGCCAACAGGAGCTGATCGTCGCACCAGTGATTAATGAGGAGCGCGCGCGTATTGCCGGCGTCACACGCGATGATATTACTCAGGCACTTCAGTTTGCCACGTCAGGCATTCAAGCGGGCACCTATCGTGAAGGCGAGCATTTGGTGCCTATTGTGGCTCGAGCTCCTCAAGCGGAGCGAGATGACGTGGCGCTGCTGCCTGATCGGCAGGTATGGAGTGAAGCGCAAGAGCAGTTCATCCCTATTACGCAGGTGGTGGATGCCTTTGAGACGCGCAGTGAAGAGGCCTTGATTCAGCGGCGTAACCGCGTGCGTACACTCACCGTGGGCGCCGAGCCAGGAGCTGGCTACACGGCGGCCCAGGCCTTCGAGGAGATCCGCGCTGAGATTGAAGCCATTCCGCTACCGCCCGGCTATACGTTGGAATGGGGCGGCGAGCACGAAGACTCCGGCGACGCTCAAGCATCACTGGCGCAGCAGCTGCCTATCAGTTTCTTAATCATGGTACTGACGACCATTCTGCTTTTCGGAAAACTCAGACAACCGTTAATTATCTGGCTGGTAGTCCCCATGTCGGTATGCGGTGTTGTTATAGGCCTGCTGGCGACCGGCTTGGCCTTCTCGTTTACTGCCCTGCTCGGCATGTTAAGCCTTTCTGGCATGCTGATGAAAAATGCCATTGTGTTGGTCGATGAAATTGATGAGCAGATTCGTCAGGGCACGGCACGTTTCCAGGCACTGCTTGAGGCCAGCATTAGCCGCCTGCGCCCGGTGCTCTTGGCGGCAGGCACCACCATTCTGGGCATGATCCCGCTGCTGACCGATGCGTTCTTCAACAGCATGGCGGTCACTATTATGGGCGGGCTAGCATTTGCTTCGCTTCTCACTCTGGTCGCGGTACCCACGCTTTATGCGCTGTTCTTCAGTATTAAACGGGACGAGGTTGAAAACGAGTAATTATCGAGCGCCCCATCCGCTACGACAGGCGACGTTCGGTACGGGCCAATTGAATTATACTAGGCTTGTGTCTATGAGCCTCTGAGCGGCTTTAGCGCTGCATGGAGGCAAGGAAACAAAAGACGCAAGACCTTGGATATAGTAATAAAACCAAATGAATAACCTGTTTTATTATTTATTTACTTTAAATAGTATAAAAATATGTAAAATAACTACACAAACCGTGCCGTTTCTATCATGCAGAGGTCATTATGCCGAGCCCAACACCTGCTACGTTAAATCCTACCGTTGCCAAGGTTACTCAACGTATCCGTGAACGTTCTCGGCAGCGGCGTGCGCTCTACGAAGCGCATATGGCGGACCAACATAAGCAAGGCGTTCATCGTGGCGAGCTTTCCTGCGGGAACCTGGCGCACGGCTTTGCCGGCTGCGATGTGCCTGTCGACAAGGGACGACTCAAGTTAACCAATAGCGCCAACGTGGGCATCGTATCGTCCTATAACGATATGCTTTCTGCTCACCGGCCTTTCGAAGACTACCCTGCGGTTATTAAAGAAGCCGCGCGGGGCATGGGTTCAACCGCACAGTTCGCAGGTGGCGTACCCGCCATGTGCGACGGCGTGACCCAGGGGCAGCCCGGCATGGAGCTGTCGCTGTTCTCCCGCGATGTGATTGCCATGGCGACGGCGGTCGCACTTTCTCACAACATGTTTGATGCAACGCTGTACCTGGGTATCTGCGATAAAATTGTGCCGGGGCTATTTATTGGCGCTGCACGCTTTGGCCATCTACCGGCCATGTTTGTGCCTGGTGGCCCCATGACCACCGGCCTCCCGAATGACGAAAAAGCCCGCGTTCGCCAGCTTTATGCTGAAGGCAAGGTTGGCCGAGACGAGCTGTTGGAATCCGAATCCCAGTCCTATCATAGCCCCGGCACCTGCACGTTTTACGGTACCGCCAATTCCAACCAGCTAATGATGGAAATGATGGGCCTCCATCTGCCCGGTGCCTCGTTTGTTAACCCTGGCACCCCACTGCGTGAAGCGCTCACCCGCTATGCCACGGAACAGGCCATTCGCAATACCGAACAAAGCGGAAACTACCGCCCGTTCTATAAGCAAATTGATGAGCGAGCGATTGTTAACGCAATTGTCGGCCTACTGGCCTCCGGCGGCTCAACCAACCACACGCTGCACCTGGTGGCCATGGCAGCCGCGGCGGGCATTACCATTAACTGGGATGATTTCACCGAGCTTTCCGCTGTGGTGCCCAGCATGACCCGCATTTACCCCAACGGCCAGGCGGATGTTAACCACTTCCAGGCGGCGGGCGGTATGAGCCTGCTGATTCGTGAATTACTCCAAGCGGGTCTTATGCATGGCGACATTCCTACCGTTTTTGGTACGGACATGACCGCCTACACGCAAGAGCCTTTCCTTGAAGATGGCAAGCTCACTTGGCGCGAAGGCCCTGAATCCAGCCTCGATTCAGAGGTACTCCGTCCGGTCAGCAATCCTTTCTCGCCAACTGGCGGACTTACCGTACTCGACGGCAACCTGGGCCGTGGCGTGATTAAAATTTCCGCAGTGAAGCAGGCACACCGCATCGTTGAGGCGCCTGTTCAGCTATTTGATGATCAAAACCAGGTAAAAGCGGCGTTTGAATCGGGTCGGTTGGACCGCGATGTCATCGTGGTGGTGCGCTTCCAGGGCCCTAAAGCCAATGGCATGCCCGAACTGCACAAGCTCACGCCGTTTTTAGGCGTGCTACAAGACCGTGGCTTTAAAGTGGCCCTGGTGACCGATGGCCGCATGTCGGGCGCTTCAGGCAAAGTGCCTGCCGCTATCCATGTCACGCCTGAAGCCATTGACCGTGGCCCTCTATCCAAACTGCAGGATGGTGACATTGTGCGCCTGGATGCCGAAACCGGCGAACTTAACGTACTGATGGATGCCGCCACGTTTGATGCCAGACCTTGCGCGCAGGCCAATCTTGAGCAGAACCACTTTGGCATGGGTCGCGAGCTATTTGGCGGCTTCCGCCATTTGGCCACTAAAGCCGAAGAAGGCGCAGGCGTGTTTGGCGGCTTTGAAGCTGACGTTCTTTCCCGAGAGCTGGAAAAAATCGAGCAGGAGGACCAATGAGCCGACCTGCTCTCATTGGCGACATCGGGGGAACCAACGCCCGCTTTGCGTTGGTCACCCCGGGGGAGAAAACGCCCCAACACATTCTCAACCTACCCTGCGCCGACTACCCGGGGGTGGTGGAAGCCGCCCAGGACTATTTGAGCCAAGTGGGCGCGACCGGCAGTAACGCGCCCACCGAGGCCTGCTTAGCGTTTGCCTGCCCGGTGCATGCCGAGCAGGTCAAAATGACCAACAACCACTGGCAGTTTTTAAAAAGCGAGGTTCAGCAGACGCTGAACCTTTCGCTGTTTAAAGTTATTAATGATTTCACCGCTCAGGCACTGGGCATCCCCCACGTGCCAGATCACGACCTGGTGGAAGTGAAGCCCGGCACGCCTCAAGCACATGCAGCGCGCCTGGTAATTGGCCCTGGCACGGGGCTGGGTGTGGCGGGCGTTTTCCCTGGCCTGCACGCATGGATTCCGCTGCCCACCGAAGGCGGCCATGTTACGTTTGCCCCCACCGATATTCGAGAGCGCGAACTGCTGGATGAGCTACACAAGCACTACCCGCGCGTCAGCGTAGAGCGCCTATTGTGTGGCCAGGGCATTGTTGACCTGTATACGGCTGACTGCGCCCTTGAAGGCATAGCGCCAGCGTTTACCACTGCTGCCGAGGTGACTCAGGCTGCGCAGCAGGGTGATGAAATAGCCAGCCGCACGCTGCTGCGGTTTCTAAAAATCCTGGGGGATGTGTGTGGCGATGCAACACTGACGATGGGCGCTCGTGGGGGCGTTTATCTATGTGGCGGTATTGTTCCGCGCCTGCTGGACTGGCTGCCCAACAGCGAGCTACATACGGCCTTTATCAATAAAGGGCGTATGCACACCTATAATGCGGATATTCCTATCTGGGTCGTCACTCACCCATGGACAGGCCTGCTAGGCGCTGCCGAAGCGCTACATAACGAAGAAGTGTTTTAACGCGCAGGGCGGCAGCAACCTCAAAAACAACAAGGACAACCCATGATTTCTGTTATTGCGTTTGGCGAAGCGCTGGTGGATATGCTTTCAAGCCACTTAGGCGATGCTAACGACCGCCAGGAAACCTTTACTCCTTACGCTGGCGGTGCGCCCGCGAATGTTGCCGTCGCTTGTGCTCGACTTGGGGTGCCTAGTCACTTTTTAGGTATGGTCGGCGATGACACATTCGGCCATTTTTTGATTCGGGAACTGAATAGCCACGGTGTTAATACCGATGGCGTTATGCGGACTAAAATGGCCCGTACGGCACTCGCGTTTGTCTCCCGAGATGCCCTCGGCGAACGCACCTTTGACTTCTACCGCCCACCGGCCGCTGACCTGCTCTATCGCATTCACCATTTGCCCCAAGGAGTATTTGAAACGCCAGCCATCGTGCATCTGTGCAGCAATAGCCTAACCGACCCTGACATTGCCGAAACCACCCTCGCCTTGGCAAACATGGCCAAGCAGTCTGGCTGTCTGGTGAGCGTTGACGCCAATCTGCGACATAATTTATGGGCAGATGCCGCCGCCGATATTGGCCTGGTGATGCAGCTTTTAGATACTGCCGAGCTGCTCAAGATATCGCTTGAGGAGCTGGATTACCTGCGCGGCGAGCAGTCTCAGGACACCTGGCTTAACCAGCGTTTGGCCGCAGGCGTCAACGTCATTTTGATTACTGACGGCCCTAACGATGTGGTGCTTAAAAGCGCTGCCATGGCACAGCACATTGCGCCGCCCAGTGTACAAGCGGTGGACACGACAGCGGGTGGCGATGCGTTTATTGGTGGCCTGCTGGCAGAGCTTTCTCGCCACGGCATTGCCCCAGGTTGGCACGAGGATAACGCCTTCTTAAGCGCTGCCGTGGAGACTGCCTGCCGCTGCGGGGCTCATGCCGTTACTCGGCCTGGCGCGTACGCCGCGCTACCCACTCAGGATGATATTGCCGCACTACGGGCGCGTTAAAAGCGATTTCCAAGACTCGTCCTTTTAAAACGGTACTTTACAAACAGTCCTTTTAAAAAAGGCCCCCCTAAAACCAACTTTCGTCTGGTTGTTAAAATGTCTGACATTTAATATGCTCACGCTATTACCGTCATTCATAGAGACATCCCATGACGCTGGATACCCTGCCCGCCCACCACGGTGGCGCTGAACACTTGGCACGCTTACTGGCCAGGGCGCTATTAACCGGCCACTGGCAGCCCGGTGACGTCTTTCCCAAGGAGCTGGATATCGGCAAACACTTTGCCGTCAGCCGCAATCAGGTACGCAACGCATTAGCAAGCCTAACGGCCGCCGGGCTTATAGAGCGCACGGCGGGCCGAGGCACGCTGGTTCGTGAAATGAGTGAATGGCACCTGCTTGACCCATTGATGAGCGAATGGATGACAGGGCTCGTCAACCTGGACCCTCAGCTCGTGCGCGCAATTTACGCTTTTCGATTCTCAGCAGAGCCCACGGTTGCGAGATTAGCGGCCCAAGCGGCCACCGGTGATGACATTACACGTCTGGAAGCGGCGTTTGAAGGTATGCGCTGTTCGGCAGGCAATCCTGACGCGCGCGCCCAGCACATTGAGTTCGATGTTGCCTTTCACGATGTGATCTACCAAGCGACGCATAACCTGTTGTGGCGGCAAATGGGCCATTTATTACGCCCTTCAATCATGGCGCTGGTATATCGCTCGCAACACGATATTAAAACACTCGATGACAGTTTAACCCGGCACCGCCACGTACTGGATGCGATTAAAGCCGGCGACGTTAACGCGGCTGACACCGCTGCGCGCGAGGTATTGCGGCGCACCGCTATCGACCTAGGCATCGTCTAGCTGGGCTAAAACAAACTTCTGCAGTAACGCTTGCCGTACCCACTCGGCTAACCGTGAGGATTATATCGTATGAAAATTACGCGTCTTAAAACATGGCAAGTCCCTCCCCGCTGGCTGTTTCTTAAAATCGAAACCGATGAAGGCTGTTATGGCTGGGGCGAGCCGGTCATCGAAGGCCGTGCCGCAACGGTAGAAGCGGCTGTTCATGAACTTTCCGACTACCTGATTGGCCAGGACCCTCATCGGATCGAACACCTTTGGAACACGCTCTATCGTGCCGGGTTTTATCGCGGCGGCCCCATTTTGATGAGCGCTATTGCGGGTATTGACCAGGCACTGTGGGACCTTAAAGGGCGTGATTTGGGTGTTCCCGTTCACCAACTCTTGGGGGGAGCAGTGCGCGATAAAATGCGCATGTATGCCTGGACCGGGGGCGACCGCCCAAGCGATGTGGGCGCCGGTGCCAAGGCGCTGGTCGAAAAAGGCTTTACCGCGTTCAAGATGAATGGCACGCCCGAAATGCAAATCGTCGACTCTCATCGCAAGGTCGATGAAGCCGTGGCCCGAGTGCGTGAGGCGCGCGAGGCCGTTGGGCCGGATGTGGGTATCGGTATCGACTTTCATGGCCGCGTCCATCGCCCCATGGCCAAAGCATTACTGCGTGAGCTTGAGCCTTACCATCCCATGTTTGTTGAAGAGCCCGTTGCACCGGAACACTTGCCTTGCTTGAAAGATATTGCGGGCGGGTTGAGCTACCCCTTGGCGACCGGCGAACGCTTACATACCCGCTTTCAGTTCCGCGATCTGCTGGCCGATGGCATGATCGACATTATCCAGCCGGATATTTCCCACTGTGGCGGCATTAGCGAAGGGCTGAAAATCGCCACCCTCGCCTCTGCCTACGATGTGGCGCTGGCGCCCCACTGCCCGCTTGGGCCGTTAACCCTGGCCGCTTCACTTCAACTGGATGCTGTCTGCCATAACGCCTTCATTCAAGAACAAAGCATGGGGATTCACTACAACCAGGGCAATGACGTGCTGGACTACCTGGTAGACAAAACAGCCCTAAGTATCACCGACGGTTTTTGCGCTATCCCCCAAGGCCCCGGCCTGGGTGTAGAAATTGATGAAGCCTATGTTGAAGAGCGCGCAAAAACAGGCCACCGCTGGCGCAACCCGGTATGGACGCACGACGACGGTTCTATCGCTGAGTGGTAAGCCCTGCTTTCTTAATCGTGGAGAACCTTATTCGTGGGGAGATATCGTCACATGCGTACCGATTCTGATGCGTTACCGCAAACGCTCGCCTGGATCGCGGTGGACTGGGGCTCCAGCAACCTGCGTGCCTGGGGGCTCGATAAGCAACACCAGGTGATCGCCAACGCCAGCAGCGATAAGGGCATGCTTTCGCTCACGCCGGATGAATACGAGGCTGAACTGTTGCGCCTGGTGGGCGATTGGCTACCTGCCAACGGCCACATAGCGGTAATGGTGTGCGGCATGGCAGGCGCTCGACAAGGCTGGCTGGAAGCCGCTTACCTGCCGGTGCCTATCTCGCTTGACCAGCTTAGCCATGGAGCGGTGATGCCTCGGCTGGTAGGTGGTCAGCTGCGTGTGCATCTGCTGCCCGGTCTGAGCCAAACCCACAGCGCGGCTCAGCATTTTGATGTCATGCGCGGAGAAGAGACCCAGCTTGCTGGCCTGGCGGCCGAAGCGCCCGATTTTTCAGGCCGGGTCTGCCTGCCGGGCACCCATTCCAAATGGGCGAGCATTGAGTCAGGCGCGGTAACACAGTTCACCACCTATCTAACAGGCGAGCTTTATCAGCTGCTGGCGAATCAGTCGGTCCTAAAGCACTCCATTGGCAGCGATGCGCTAAACGAGCCCGCCTGCCGCGATGCGTTCATCGCCGCCGTCAGCGAGATAAGAGCAGCCCCAGAGACATTTAGCAGCCGCCTGTTCGGCCTGCGGGCGCAGGATTTACTGGATAGCCGCCTGCCCATGGGTAACACCCGGGCAAGCGTGCTCTCGGCACGGCTTTCTGGCCTTGCGATTGGCCTTGAGCTAGCAGGCGCCTGCCAATCATTATCCACCGATGAAACGGTTACCTTGATTGGTAATCCAGCGCTTTGTCATCGTTACCATTTGGCCCTTAACGCGCTCGGCTTTCAGACCCATCACGTTGAGGGCGACACCGCCGTACTGGCAGGTCTTCGACTCGCCCACCAGGCGCTAACAAATAATGCAGAGAGAGCTCTATGACGTTACCCCTGATCGGAATTTTGCGAGGCGTAACGCCCGATGACGTTATCGACGTTGCTGATGCGGTGCTTAATGCAGGCATCACCCAGATTGAAGTGCCGCTTAACTCGCCGGAGCCGCTAGAGAGCATTCGCCGCTTAGTCAACGCCTTTGGTGAGCAGGCGGTCGTTGGCGCGGGCACCGTGCTTACCCCCGCGCAAGTGCGAGACGTTCATGCCGCTGGTGGGCGTTTAATTGTCTCGCCTAATTGTCGTCCCAGGGTGATTGAAGAAACACATCGTCTTGAGATGGCGAGCTGGCCAGGCATTGTTACCCCTTCCGAAGCATTCGATGCACTTGACGCTGGCGCGACAGGGCTTAAGCTTTTTCCTGCCGTCCAGGTCGGGCTGGAAGGTGTGAAAGCCGTACGCGCCGTACTGCCTGAAGGCACTCGTTTGTACGCCGTAGGCGGTGTTGGCATCGATAATTTCGCCGCTTGGCGAGCAGCCGGTGTAGATGGTGCTGGCCTGGGCAGCGCACTTTATAAACCCGGGCAAAGCGCCAAGGCGGTTGCCCAACAGGCGATTGCGTTAGTTAACGCCTGGAAAAAAGCCGGAGAAGAATAATGTCATTACCCACATGGCAGGCAACTGTCGCAGTAGATAGTGGCTGCCTGCTTGGAGAAGGCCCGCAGTGGCAAGCCAGCAGCGGACGGCTTTACTGGTGCGATATTATTGGCAAGCGCTTGCACTGGCTCTCTCACACCAGCCAGCAGCATGATCATGTAGCGCTAGACGATATGGTTTCTCTGGCCGCGCCGCTTGAGGATGGCCGCCTGCTATTAGTGGGTGAGCGCTCATTGAGCTACTTCGCCCCTGAAAGCGGCAACATTACCCACTTTGCCGATGCTGAAGCCGATAACCCTGTTACGCGCAGCAATGACGCACGTGTGGACAGGCATGGCAGCCTGTGGTTTTCAAGCATGGGAAAACAGGCTGAGCACCAAGCGGGCAGCCTCTACCGACTGCATCGCGGCAAGCTAAGCCAGCTGCGTACCGGGCTTAGCATTCCTAATGCGCTGTGCTTTTCACCCGATGGCACCACCGCTTACTTTACGGATACACCAACCGGCGTTGTGATGCGCTGGGCGCTGGATGACCAAGGCTGGCCGCTCGGAGAACCCGAGCCTTTTGCGGATTTTTCCGGTCATATTGGCAGCCCCGACGGCGCCGTGATGGATAGCCAAGGCTGCCTATGGCTAGCGCTTTGGGGTGCTGGCGAGGTTGTGCGCTTAAACGCTGACGGTGAGACTATTGGCCGAGTGCACCTATCAGCCAGCCAACCCTCTTGCCCGGTGTTTGCAGGCCCAGAGCTTAAAACGCTGTATATCACGACGGCTCAAGAGGGTTTCACTTCAGAGCAGCTTGCCAAAGAGCCGAACGCTGGCGCGCTATTTTCCGTGCAAATCGACATAGCCGGGCTCGCCGAACCGCCGCTACGGCTTGCATAAATTCAACAACAGCCGCTAAAACGATAAGGCCCCGCTAGTTGATACTAACGGGGCCTTTCTGTTACTGGGCTATTGATGACAGCGCTATTGCTAACAGGGCTAGCTTTCAGCGCCTAATCGACAATTATCCAGCAAAGCTTATATAAATAATGATCACTAAAATGATCAGCGCGACACCTGAGGGTAGTGCACCTTTCCAGGGCGTTAGATCAACACCGCCGACATGCTCCTGTACCCAGTCCGTTTCGCGCGGGCGTAGCTTGCCAACCACCAGCATCATCACCACTAACAAGGCAAACACCAATGCGACGAAGTGGAACTCATTCATAATCTCAGGCAAGAGATTAAATGGCGGCACAAAGTAACCAGCAGCGATCAATAAACAGCCACCCACCAGCGCTATTTTGGCGGCCATGGGAGGTACCCGTTTGGTCAGTAGACCCACCAACACAACAGCCAGAATAGGAATAAAGTAAATGGCGTTCATCTTCTGCAGGTAGCCGAATAGACTATCCTGCCCGGCCAGAAGTGGCGCGATAATCATGGTAATAATCGCCATGATCCAACCAAAGATCTTGCCCGATTTAACAACCTCCTGCTCAGTAGCGTCTTTATTCAGCACGCCTTTATAAATACCCAAGCTGAAAATGGTGGTGGTACTGTTAAGCGCGGAGTTAAACGAGGACAGAATCGCCCCGACCATAACCGCCGCAAAGAAACCCGTTAAATAAGGCGGTAGAACGTTAAACACCAAGTGCCCATAGGCTTCATCAGCCTGCACACCCTGATCAGCATACAGGTTATAGGCAATAATACCTGGTAGCACGAGATACAGCGGGCCAAGCAGTTTAAAAAGCCCTGTCAGCAGCACGCCCTTTTGGCCTTCGGCCAGGTTTTTGGCGGCAAGCGTTCGCTGGATAATCTGCTGATTCGTGCTCCAATAAAACAAGTTAATCAGAAAGACCCCGGTAAACAGCGTGAAGAACGGCACCTGCTGCTCTGAGCCACCAATCGAGTTGAGCTTATCCGGGTCGCTCTGCTTAAGAATGCTCCAGCCTTCCATGATGCCCGTACCGCCACTCACCGCTTGAAGGCCAAAATAGACGACCACAAAACCGCCCACTAACAGCCCAATACCGTTCAGCGTGTCGGAAACGGCAACCGTACGTAGCCCGCCAAACAGGGCATAGATCGCACCAATAATGCCCACGATCCATACGGTTAGCCAAAGCAGTGTGCTTGATGACTGAATACCGGTTAGTCCTTGCAGGTCCAGCATCCCCTGCAAGCCAATCGCACCAGAATAGAGAATGATCGGCAGCAAAATAACGGCATAGGCAATAAGGAAAATAACGTTGGTGATCAGCTGGGTGCCTTTATCAAAGCGGATTTCCAGCAATTGCGGCAGTGTAGTAATACCGCTTTTTAAAAAGCGCGGCAGGAAAAACAGCGCCAGCGCGACCAACGCGATAACTGCAACGACTTCCCATGCCATAACGCTTAGCCCATCGGCAAACGCAGCCCCGTTTAGGCCTACCATCTGCTCAGTGGAGAGGTTGGTCATTAGCAACGAACCCGCAATCAGCGGGAAGGTCAGCGAGCGCCCTGCCAGGAAATAACCAGTGGTACTGGAGTGATCATCCCGGCGTGTGATACGCCACGTAATAAAAGCGACCAGCCCTGTAAAAAACAGGAAAGACGCCAGGGTCAGCATATGCATGTTGGCTTGCTCCATTATTTAGTCATCGTGTTGTACATGCGCAGTGCGAATAAATGTCTGACATATCTCCGCAGAGATTCTAACGGAGCGGTGGATTAACGTTTATCCCCCTTTGGTCTTACCTAACGTGTTATTTTGCATAAAAAAACCGGGCAACATGACGTTGCCCGGTGATAGAACAGGAAGACCTTTAGAAATCGCCTAGACCTGTGGATAGCCCTTGAAATAGTCTTTGCAATAGCCCTTGAAATAGCTTTGGGCGTACCAATCCAGGCGCTCCATTAATGATGAAAACGTTCGGCGGCTTCCTGAGCTAATTTGCGAATGCCTTCCCAATCTTCGACTTCAACCAACCTGGCGGGCGTGAGCCAGGAGCCACCTACGCACATGACGTTGGGCAGTGACAGGTAGGATGCCGCATTCTCGACCGTGATGCCGCCCGTGGGGCAAAATTTCGCGCCAGGGATCGGAGCACCAAAGGCCTTGAGTGCTTTAACGCCACCGCTGGACTCCGCCGGGAAGAACTTGAAGCGGCGATAACCGAACTGCCAGCCGGTCATCAGCTCTGATATGGTCGAAACACCCGGCAGCATGGGTACTGAGCTTTCGATACCGTAACGATAAAGTGCCTCGGTCGTGCCCGGCGTTACGACAAAATCAGCACCTACTTCTTCGGCCTGGCGATATTGAGCAGGGGTGAGTACGGTACCCACACCAATGCTTGCTCCGGGTAACGCTTCACGCATGCGCTTAATGGCTTCCAACGCACAGTCGGTACGCAGGGTGACTTCGAGAACTGTTAAACCACCCTCTACCAGGGCCTTTCCAAGCGGCACGGCATCTTCAAGGCGATCAATGGTGATCACCGGAATCACTTCCGCTTTAAGGCAAATGCTGTCAAGTTCAGCGGTGCGCGTTGAAGGTAACTGTTTATCTATCGACATCGTAAGTCTCCGGAAATCTATTATTAATTGGTTATTAAGGTGCCCAGTAAATAGCCAAGGGGCATGACAAAAAGGCACGTATTGGCAGTTGCCGCACATCATCACCGTTCAAGGCATTGGCCAGTACGGCACGCTTATCGTCACCGGTAATATGTAAAATATGCCGATGTGCCTGGTGTAGCCGGGACGCTGAAAAGGTGATCCGCGGCTGTGGCTGGCTGGGGGTTCTTACCGCCACCAACGGCTCATCAGTAGAAAGCGCTAACCCCAGTTCCTGGCTATCCGGAAACAGCGAGGCTGTATGGCCATCCCCCCCCATACCAAGTATCACCACGCTGGCTGGCCAGCTAAGCGATGCGGTCTGTTCGGCTACCGCCGCGACGCCCTCTTCCGGCGTTGAAGCTTCTGCGGTTAGCGGCACAAAACGCGCCGCGGCGGCATTGCCTTGCAGCAGGTTTTCACGCACCAGCCTGGCGTTGCTGTCGCTGCTTTTTTCATCCACCCAGCGCTCATCCGCCAAGGTGATATCGATACGCGACCAGGCTAGCGGCTTGGCGGCCAAGGCTTTAAAAAAAGGTACCGGGGTCGAGCCACCGGACACGACCAGAAGCACGCGCTCCTGACGGTCTAGATCTTCACTCAAGGCCTGCGCGACCGCTTCGGCTAGCTGTTCCGCCAGCTTTTGACGTTGTTGGCTCATGTTAATAATCCTCGTACCAGCTGCGGCCATCCTGAGTAATCATCGCAATGGAGGCAACCGGCCCCCAAGAGCCCGCCGGATAACGCCTCGGTGGGGTTTCACGACTCTGCCAACCAGCAATTAACTGATCGCACCAGCGCCAAGCGTGTTCCACCTCATCACGGCGTACAAACAGATACTGCTGGCCTTTCATAACTTCAAGCAAGAGGCGCTCATAAGCATCGGGAATACGTGATTTAGGGAAGGCACTATTAAAATCAAGATGTAAGGGCCCTGGGCGCAAACGCATGCCTTTATCCAGGCCACTGTCTTTGGTAAGTACTTGTAGGGCAATTCCCTCTTCCGGCTGAAGGCGAATAATTAACTTGTTGGAAGCAATATCGCGCTGGTCCGGATCAAAGATATAGTGCGGCTGCTGGCGGAAATGGATCACAATTTGCGAAAGCTTTTCGGGCATCCGTTTACCGGTGCGAAGATAAAAAGGCACGCCTGCCCAACGCCAGTTAGACACCTCGGTTTTCATCGCAACAAAGGTTTCCGTCTGGCTCTGGGTATTAGCGCCCTCTTCCTCCAGGTAACCAGGCACCGCTTGGCCATCGCTGGTGCCGGCAATATATTGCCCGCGTACCACATCGCGCCCTAGCGCCTCCCCTGTAAAAGGTTTCAGCGCTTTCAACACTTTTACCTTTTCATCACGAATGGCATCCGCATCCAGGTTAGAGGGCGGGTCCATGGCGATCAGACATAACAGCTGCAGCAGGTGGTTCTGCACCATGTCACGCAGTTGGCCTGCATCATCAAAATAGCCCCAGCGCCCCTCAATACCGACCTTTTCGGCCACGGTAATCTCAACGTGGGAAATATGATTCTGGTTCCACTGAGTGCCGAAGAGCGGATTGGCAAAGCGCAGCGCAATCAGGTTCTGAACCGTTTCTTTACCCAAGTAGTGGTCAATGCGGTATACCCGTGACTCAGGAAATACGGCACCAATGGCATTGTTGATCTGTTCAGATGATGCCAGATCGTAGCCAATCGGTTTTTCAACAACAACGCGGGAGTCTTCGTCCAGACTTCCACTGGCTTGAAGATGGTGGCAAATATCGCCATAAATACGCGCGGCAACAGAAAGGTACACCACCATCGGTTGTTTTGAGCCTTCTCGCCATTCGCGAATGGCTTCAAAGCCCTCTGCTGTTGAAAAGTCGAGCTGACGATAATCCAGACGATTTAGAAAGCGCTCAAAGCTTGAGTCCTCTAGTTCGCTGCTTTTGAGCCGTTTACGCAATGCGCCGCCAACCAGTTGCCTGAACGACGCCACATCATGTTCCTGACGCGCCAGCCCCATAATGCGGGTGCTTTCGGGCATCAGACCTTCACGGTCAAGATGATATAAAGCAGGAAACAGCTTGCGCATGGCGAGGTCACCCAACGCCCCGAAAAGCGCTAGATCAATGGCATGGTCACGTTCACCTAATGGGGCGCCTGGGGAGGCATATGACTGGCTCATCTCTGCTCCTATTTATTATCCACGACCATCTACGTGGTTAGATTACCTAAAATCTATCTAAAAAAAGGCATCATGCGCAATATTTAATGTAATTTTACTACAATAAAATATTTTTGGAGCGGTTCGACGCGCTTTTATTTCGCTATAAACACACTCTACGTGCTTGATAGCACCTGCCGCTACCACTGGATACCCCCACTGATGCCGCCACCATAGGAAGAATGACCTCCATAGCTGGGGCACTTATGCGCTGGCTCGCTTGCCAGCCATAGGCCTCTTAGTGCGGCATGACTGAAGGATGCAATCAGCGCTGCGCCTAGTGCGGTACGCGTGAAATGATGAGTGGTCATTTTCAGTCTCCTTGAGGATTATTATCAACCGCCGTAAATAGTGGCTGTATAGGGGATACACGCGAGGAGACGTTTTGAATGCAGTCCTGTTAAAAAAAGATTCTTTTTATTAAAAATAAAGGCCGAAAATAAATTTTCGGCCTTTAAATCAAACATTAACAGCGCACTTCAAAAATAACTATTTTGCGGTTGCCTGCATCGCAATGGCGGTATCCAGCATACGGTTGGAGAAACCCCACTCGTTGTCGTACCACGCCATTACTTTCACCAAACGGCCATTCACACGAGTGTGATTGGCATCAAACGTTGATGAATGCGCGTCATGGTTAAAGTCAATGGATACCAGCGGTTGAGCATTGACAGCCAGTACGCTCGAATTGGCAGCGGCCTTTTCGAGGATCTGGTTGATCTCTTCCTTGCTGGTATCGCGCCCTGCGTTAAAGGTTAGATCCACCAACGACACGTTAATCACCGGTACGCGCACGGCCAGCCCATCCAGCTTACCTTCCAGCTCAGGCAGCACCAAACCCACCGCAGCGGCGGCTCCGGTTTTGGTCGGGATCATGGAGTGAGTGGCGCTGCGTGCGCGGTACGGGTCGGTATGATAAACATCCGAAAGATTCTGGTCATTGGTATAAGCGTGAACGGTCGTCATCAGGCCGTTTTCGATACCTATGGTGTCGTTCAGCGCTTTGGCGACAGGTGCCAGGCAGTTAGTCGTGCAAGATGCATTAGAGACAACCTTATGCTCAGCAGTCAGCACGTCATCATTAACACCGAAAACAATCGTTGCATCCGCATCCGGGCTGGGTGCCGAAATCAGTACTCGTTTAGCGCCCGCTTCCAAATGCTTGGCAGCAGCTTCTCGCTTGGTAAATAGCCCCGTGCACTCCATGACCAAATCGATATTCATGGATGCCCAAGGGAGGCTGGCAGGATCGCGCTCGGAAGAGATCGCAATGCGGTCGCCGTCAACGCTGATACTTTCTGCGTCGTGCTCTACAGTGAAGGGGAAATGCCCATGCACCGTATCGTGGCGTAGTAAATGCGAATTTAGCGAAGGATCGCCAAGGTCATTAATCGCCACTACCTGAATTTTGTCACGGTAATCGTTTTCATACAGGGCGCGTAAGACGTTACGGCCGATCCGTCCAAACCCATTAATAGCAACTCTGATCGTCATGCTGACACCTCATGCTCGGTGGTGGATGGCTTCATTCAAGTAAAAAAATTACCAAAAAGACACGTAAAAGCGTTTTAAAAAGAACAAAATCGCTTACAACGCTGCTTTGCTGGCTATCGAATAACCTATTTGTAGTAAAATTACTATATTATCACTATGGTCGTCTACACTTCACGCCGACAATTAAGCAGTCACCTTGCAGTCTGACAACACTGGTTTTTTGCTTTTTTTAATATTTAAGGAGAGCCTGCTCATGAGCCTATCGAATTCACCTTTGCCGCTTCGCCGTACCAAAATTGTTGCCACACTAGGCCCTGCCAGCGACCAGCCAGGTATTCTTGAGGCGATGATCACGGCAGGCGTCGATGTCGTTCGACTTAACTTCTCCCACGGTTCTGCCGATGATCATCGCCGACGCCTACAGGATGTTCGCGATATCGCCCAGCGCTTAGGTAAATGTGTTGCTGCACTAGGCGATTTACAAGGTCCTAAAATTCGCATCGCGCGTTTTGCTGAAGGCCCTATTCATTTATCAGTAGGCGAAGCGTTTATTCTAGACATGGCGCTGGATACCAATGCGGGCAACAGTGAACGCGTTGGTTGTGACTACCCATCACTTATTGATGATGTAGCCCCCGGCGACCGGCTGCTGCTGGATGACGGCCGCGTTGTCCTGGATGTGACCTCCATTGCGGGCCAGGAAATACACACGAGTGTTCATGTGGGTGGCAAGCTCTCCAACAACAAGGGCATCAACAAACAGGGCGGTGGCCTTTCTGCTCCCGCCTTAACCGACAAAGACAAGGCCGATTTAAAAACGGCAGTGGAAATCGGCGTGGATTATCTGGCGGTCTCCTTTCCGCGTTCAGCAGACGATATGCGGGAAGCACGCGCACTGCTGGGCGAAGAAGGCAAAGAGATTGGCCTAGTCGCCAAGCTGGAGCGTGCCGAGGCAGTGGCAGATGATGAAACGCTGGACGGCATCATTATTGCCTCTGAAGCCGTTATGGTGGCGCGTGGCGACCTGGGTGTAGAAATTGGCGATGAAGCACTCATAGGCACCCAAAAGCGCATCATCAAACATGCCCGCTCGCTTAACCGCGCCGTGATTACCGCCACCCAAATGATGGAGTCGATGATCGAATCCCCGCTGCCCACACGCGCTGAGGTGTTCGACGTGGCCAATGCGGTGCTGGATGCGACCGACGCCGTTATGCTTTCAGCAGAAACGGCAGCCGGTGAATTTCCGGTAGAAACCGTTGAAGCCATGGACCGCGTTTGCTTAGGTGCCGAGCGCGAGCGGCTGGCACAGTCGTCTGGCCACCGCATGCATGAAGGCTTTGAGCGCATGGATGAAACCATCGCCCTTTCGGCCATGTACGCCGCGAACCATTTAACCGGCGTTAGCGCGATTGCCTGCATGACATCGACCGGTTACACACCGCTGATTGCCTCGCGCATTCGTTCTGGCCTGCCAATTGTTGGCTTGGCGCATAGTCCCGTTGCCCAGCGCCGCATGGCACTTTACCGTGGCGTGGTATCGCTCCCCTTCAACACCACCGAAATGGAGCCCACTGAAGTAAACCAGCAGGCGCTGAAATTGCTTAAAGCCTATGGTCTGGCACGCCCGGGTGGGCATATTATTCTGACTCGCGGCGATCATATGAACGCTCATGGCGGCACCAACACCATGAAGATTATCGCTATTGAGCAGGAAACATCAGGAGAATAAACAATGAACGATGCCCGACCACCTCGCCAAGCGCTACGTACCTTACCCGCTCAAAAGCGTATTGCGCTTATCGCCCACGATGGCAAAAAGAGTGAACTACTGGAGTGGGCGGAACGCTGGCAGGAGACGCTGCGCCAGCATCACTTAATGGGTACGGGCACCACCGCAGGCCGGTTAACTCAGCAACTGGGCTTGAGCGTTGAAGGGTTAATGAGCGGGCCGCTAGGCGGCGACCAGCAGATAGGCGCACGCATCGCCGAGCAAAAGCTCGATATATTGGTGTTCTTCTGGGACCCGTTTGCTCCACAGCCCCACGACCCCGATGTTAAAGCACTGCTACGCCTTGCCACGCTGTGGAATGTACCTGTCGCCAACAACGCAGCCAGCGCGGACTTCCTGCTCTCATCGCCCTATCTAAGTGAGCGCTACGATATGTCGATACCCGATGCTAACGCCTGGGCCAGCGCCAGGGTTTAACTTAAGGATTTAGCGCCCTTACCCACGCTGAAAAAGATGCCGCTTAACGACCTGCTGCCCGACGCCCCCCTGGCCTCGGGCAGCTTTTAGCGCACTGTTAAGCGTCAATTCTGCTATCCGATCATAATCCTGGTGCACCGAATTAATCGGCTGAGGCAAAAAATCCAGCAGGCGGTGATCACCAAAAGTGGCAAGCCGGATATGCCTGGAAAGCCCTCCACGTTCTAAAAACGCATCTAAAACGCCCTCCATCAAGGTATACGATGCGGTCACCAGTGCATCCAGCCCCTTGGGCTCGCTAAGCAGCTGTTGGGCAAGTTCCATCGCCTCACTACGCTCGTAGCGCTCAGCGCTCAAATACACTTCCTCGATATCGCGATCTTTTAACGCGGCCTCAAAACCGGCCCGGCGCTCACGACTAATAGACAACTCAGGCATGGCATCAAGCCAGGCAACTCGCCGCGTATCCTGGTTAAGTACCGAGAGCGTTAAACGCTCAGCGGCATCGTGATCATCACTAACAACACTGGAAAAGTAGTGGCTATCCAGCCCTCGGTCCATGCCCACCACGGCCCAGCCGTCGTTAACCAATTCCCTATAAAATGGGTCAACGTCGGCCAGGCAGCTGGCAGTAATCAGTACTTCACAGCGCTGAGCACGCAGGGCAAGCGCCAGGGCGCGCTCACTTTCGGCACAGTCATCCGAGCTTACAATCAGCAGCCGATATCCTTGCTCGCGCGCACCACGCTCCAAGCGCTTCGCCAAGCGTGCATAGCTGATATTTTCAAGGTCAGGCACGATTAAACCAATCAGCCGACTGGCACCTCGGCGCAGCGCCGCCGCCTGTGGATCAATCTGATATTGATGCTCACGAACAACGCTCATGACCTTTTCAATCGTGGCGGTACTGATACGACGCTGTTCAGCCTGTCCATTAATGACATAACTGGCCGTGGTGCGTGAAACACCTGCAAGCCGCGCAATATCGGCTAATGTCATGTTTTTTCTCCTTATAAGCCTGCAAAGTGTAACAGCGCCTTGACGAGACCCCCACCAAAGTCTAAAAACACATCCCTTGCGCCTTTAGCTGAATCGTTTCAGCATTATCATCATAGACGGTAGGCATCGATCAATACCGTTACTCGGCATTTGTGTCCTTTACGTCGCCGTCGAGCCGTTACCGGACTCGTCCTTACAGGAGAATTGCATGCTCACACTCGGTCCTAATGACATCTTGCTTGACCGCCACGCCAACAATTGGCAAGCGGCGCTGGATGAGGCCGCCCGGGTACTGGCTGACGCGGGGCTGGTTGATCCTGCCTATCGCGAGGGCCTGCATGCCCGTGAGGCGCAGTCATCTACCTATCTGGGTAATGCTATCGCCATTCCCCACGGCACGCCCGAAAGCCGCCAGCATGTTAAGCGGACTGGCGTTCGAGTACTGCAATTTCCAGAAGGCATCGAATGGCACGATGGCAACCGCGTCTATGTACTGGTGACGATTGCCGCACAAAATGATGAACATTTGGATATTTTGCGCGCCCTAACGCACGTACTGGACCGTGACGGCGTTGCTGAAGCGCTTGCCGCAGCCCGCTCCACCGAGGACGTCGCTCGCCTGCTGTCTAAATCTGCACCCGCGCCCAGACTGGATAGCGACACGCTTTGCCTGCAGTTTCCCGCACAAAGTGTTCAGGAACTGGCCCTGGCAGCGGCCGCCCGCTTACGCCAAAGTGGCTGCGTAGATAACCACTTTATTGCCGATATTGCGGCGAAACCGCCGGTTTGGCTGGGCGACGGTTTTTGGCTTGCCAGCAGCGCCAGCGGCGTCCAACAGCCTGCGCTGGGCGTGGCGACACCGGTCGAAGCACACATGGAAGAGAACGGCCATGCTGTTCACGGCCTGTTTTGCCTGGCAGCACAGGGAAGC
Source organism: Halomonas sp. 111 (assembly GCF_052379685.1). NCBI lineage: Bacteria > Pseudomonadati > Pseudomonadota > Gammaproteobacteria > Oceanospirillales > Halomonadaceae > Halomonas > Halomonas sp. 111. The sequence continues at coordinate 80,100 of NZ_JBQSYV010000017.1, read as the reverse complement.
GCGCACACCTCCCTGTTGGAGCAACTTCAGAAGGTGCTCGAAAACACCCCAAGCCGCGCGTTACTAAAGGCAGATGCCGCCCAAGTGCTGGCTCAGCTTGCAGGTGAAACAGCCAATACGCATACCCAGCGCGTGCGGGTATTAAATCCCCACGGCCTGCACGCCCGTCCGGCTAAACAGTTGGTGCAGGTAGCTCGAGCACAGGCCGTTGCGATTAACGTTCGCCTGGAAGAAGGCAGCCCCGCCAGCGTTTCCGCAGCGAGCCTGACCAAAGTCATCGGCTTAGGCGCACGCCGTGGCCAGTGGCTGGTACTTTCTGGCGAAGGCAATGAAGCGCCACAGGCACTGGCCAACGTCGCGGATGCAATTGAAGGCGGCTTGGGTGAAAAGGTAGCGCCTTTTGACAGCGGCCGAGAGCAGCTGGCGACCCACCCTGCTCACGAGGAAACCGTTACGCCTTTGACAGCCGATACACCGCATACGGCGATTGCGGCCTCCCCCGGGCTTGCGATTGCGCCGGTGTTTGTTATTCGCCCTCAGCACTTTGATTACCCGGAACAGGCTGACAATCCCGACCGCGAACTGACCCGGCTGCACAATGCCATCCAGGAGGGCATTGCCCAGCTGGAAGCCCTGGTGCGCAATGCGCCGGGTGGCGAAGTGGCCGATATCCTCTCCATGCATGAAGAGATGCTGGATGACCCCGAGCTGCACCGCGCCGCCGAAGATGCCATTCGTGAAGGCCGTTCAGCAGAGGCGGCCTGGTGGGAAGCGATTGAAACCGCCGCCCACGCGCAAGAAATGCTTGCCGACCGCCTGCTTGCTGAGCGTGCCGCCGACCTGCGTGATGTGGGTCGCCGCGTACTGAGCGTTTTGTGCGATACCCAACTTCCCGAGCCACCCAACCACCCCTACATTCTGGTAATGGACGATATCGGTCCTTCCGACGTAGCGCGCCTGGATACCTCCCGCGTGCGCGGTCTTTTGACCGAACGTGGCGGCGCCACCGCCCACAGCGCTATTTTGGCCCGTGCGCTGGGCATACCCGCGGTGGTGGGCGCGGGCAAAGCGGTAATGGCCTTAGCCAATGCCAGTATGATGATTCTGGACGGCGAGCGAGGCCGCGTCACTCCTGCGCCTTCCGAGCAGCGCTTACGCCGCGCCGAGCAGCAGTTGCTTGATTTACAGGCCCGCGAAGCCGATGCCTGGGAGCGGCGTTATGAACGCGCCCAAACCCGCGACGGCCACTGCGTGGAGGTGGCTGCTAACCTGGGCAACACCGCTCATGCAGAAGATGCGGTTGAACGTGGTGCTGAGGGCGTTGGCCTGCTGCGCACTGAGTTCCTGTTTATGGCCCACTCAAGCGCACCCGACCTTGCCACGCAAACCGCCGAGTATCGGCAGGCCATCGTCGCCCTGAATGGCCGCCCATTAGTGGCACGTACCCTGGATGTGGGTGGCGACAAGCCCCTGCCCTACTGGCCAGTCCCCCAGGAAGACAACCCGTTTTTGGGTCTGCGTGGCATTCGCCTAGCGTTAACCGAGCCCGACGTACTCGAAACCCAACTGCGCGCGCTTCTAATGGCAGCCGCCCCGGTAGCGGGTTCAGAAGAGACGCCCAGGCCGCTGCGGATTATGCTGCCAATGGTCAAGGACGTGGCTGAATTTCGCGCCGCCAAAGCCATTTTTGACCGTTTGCTTGCGGAAATTCCCGCGGATGAGCGCGCAAGCGACGTGCAGCTAGGCGTGATGATCGAGATCCCTTCCAGCGCATTGCTGGCGCCAACGCTTGCCGCCGAGGTGGACTTCTTCTCGGTTGGCACCAACGATTTAACCCAGTACACACTGGCGATTGACCGCGGTCATCCCGAGCTCTCTGCCCAGGCGGATGGCCTGCACCCGGCGGTTCTGCGTTTGATCCAGATGACCGTTGACGCCGCTCATGCCCAAGGTAAATGGGTCGGCGTTTGCGGTGAGCTGGCCTCGGATACGGCGGCTATTCCCGTGTTAGTGGGGTTAGGCGTTGATGAGCTTTCAGTTAGCGCCCGGCAAATTCCGCTGGTGAAAGCTCGCCTGCGTGAGTTCGATCTGGCCGATGCCCAAGCCAGTGCGCAACTGGCCCTAATCCAGGCGACCAGCGCCGCTGTGCGCGACGCGCTGGAGGCACACTAATGGCCCGGATTATTACCGTTACGCTCAACCCAGCGCTGGATTTGGCGTTTGACCTTGAAGAGTTAACGCTGGGCGCGGTTAACCGCCCCTGGAACGCACAGCTGGAAGCCGCGGGCAAAGGCGTTAACGTTGCACGAGTGCTGGCCTCGCTGGGCCATCACGTGGTGGTGAGCGGATTTCTCGGGCGCGATAACAATGGCCCCTTCCAACGGGCGTTTACGCAGTTGGGCGTTACGGATGCCTTTGTCCGCGTGCCAGGGGAAACCCGTATTAATGCCAAGCTGGCGGAAAAAAGCGGCCGGGTGACCGACATTAACGGCCCCGGTATCGGCGTAGACGCCACGCAAGTCGCCGCGCTTCTGAACAGCATTAAACAGCAGCTAAACGCTGAGCCTGTCGATGCCATTCTTGTGGCAGGTAGCCTGCCCCCTGGCTTAAGCCTGACAAGCTTTGCCACGTTGCTGACTGAACTAAAAGCTACCGGCGTGCCGTTATGGGTGGATACCAGTGGCGAAGCCCTGCTGTGCGCGATTGAGGTAGCCCCCGAAGCCGTTAAACCCAATGAATTGGAACTTGCCCACTGGGCCGGTGAGGCACTGGATGATCACACCAAGCGAGTAAGCGCCACCTGCCGCCTTTATCAGGCAGGTATTGGCCAAGCGCTACTTTCTGCCGGGGCCGACGGCGTTATTTGGGTAAACGCCAAGGGCATCTGGCAGTCAACGCCACCCCGCGTTCAGGCAGCCAATACCGTGGGTGCCGGCGATACCTTTGTGGCTGGCATGCTTCACGGCGTGCTCAGCCAGCAAAGTGACGAAGAAACACTGCGTTTTGCCACGGCACTTTCCGCCGAATCTGTTCGCCATGTTGGCGTGGGCCATGCCCACGCGGACGACTTTGCCGTACTCCTACAACATACTCAGGTCCAGCGTCTGCACGCCAGCCGCACCGAGGGAACGTCACAATGAATATTATTCTAATTACCGCCTGCCCCAGCGGCATGGCAACGACTTTTTTGGCCGCCCGACGCCTTGAACAAGCCGCTCAGCGCTTGGGTTGGAAAGTGCATGTAGAAATGCACGGAGAACTGGCACCGGTCGAGGCCGCCACTGCCGAACAAATTGCCCATGCCGATTTAATTGTCGTGGCCGCCGAGCACGTACCCGCACCGGAGCGATTTGAAGGCAAACGCCTTTACCAGGCACCGATTGCTCAAGCGCTGCCTGACCCGGACGCGTTTTTAACCACCGCTAAACGCGAAGCGCCATTATATAGCGCCCCGGTTGCTACCCCTCAAACAAAAGCGCCAGCCGCTGCAGGCGGCCAAACCATTGTGGCCGTTACCGCCTGCCCCACCGGTGTTGCTCACACCTTTATGGCCGCAGAAGCGCTGGCTGAGGCGGGCAACGCCATGGGCCACTCAATTCGAGTGGAAACCCAAGGCTCAGTCGGCGCCCAGGACAAGCTAACGGAAGACGAAATCGCCGCCGCCGACGTTGTCATTCTGGCCTGCGATATTGAAGTTGATCCAACGCGTTTTTCCGGTAAACGCGTGTACCGCACCTCGACCGGTACGGCGCTTAAAAAACCTCAGGCAACGATCGAAAACGCCTTGGCCCAAGCCTGCGTGGAAAGCGCAGGCACGGCTAGTACGGCTTCAAATGAAAGCAAAAGCCTGAAAGAGAAAGGTGTGTATAAACACCTGCTCACCGGCGTGTCGTTTATGCTGCCCATGGTGGTGGCGGGCGGGCTACTAATCGCCCTGTCGTTTATGTTCGGCATTGAGGCATTCGAGCAGGAAGGCACCCTGGCCGCTGCGCTGATGCAGATTGGCGGCGGCACTGCCTTTGCGTTGATGATTCCGGTATTAGCAGGCTATATCGCTTACTCAATTGCCGACCGCCCAGGTATTGCGCCGGGTATGATTGGCGGCATGCTGGCGGCGGACATTGGCTCGGGGTTTATTGGCGGTATTCTGGCAGGCTTTCTAGCCGGTTACGTAGCCCTTGCAGTCACTCGCCATGTGAAGCTGCCTTCGAGCATCGAGTCACTTAAGCCCATCCTGATTATTCCGCTGATCGCGAGCCTTGTGACAGGCCTGGTCATGATTTACATCGTAGGCGAACCGGTTGCCGCGCTGCTTAACGCGTTAACCAACTTCCTGGCGTCGATGGACTCCACCAATGCCATATTGCTGGGTATTTTGCTGGGCACCATGATGTGCTTTGACTTGGGCGGCCCGGTTAACAAGGCGGCCTACACCTTTGGTGTGGGCCTCTTGGCCTCAGGCACCTACGGCCCCATGGCCGCGATTATGGCGGCAGGCATGGTACCGGCCATCGGCATGGGTATCGCAAGCTTCGTGGCACGCAACAAATTCTCCGAGCCGGAACGTGAAGCCGGCAAGGCTTCGTTCGTACTGGGGTTGTGCTTTATTAGTGAAGGCGCGATTCCGTTCGCGGCCAAAGATCCGCTGCGGGTTATTCCCGCTTGTATCGCTGGGGGCGCCGTTACGGGTGCGCTTTCGATGCTGGTGGGTGCCCAATTAATGGCCCCGCACGGGGGTATTTTCGTCCTGCTGATTCCTAATGCAATCACCCCGCCACTGCTCTACCTGGGCGCCATTGTGGCAGGCTCACTCATCACTGGCCTGAGCTACGCCTTTATTAAACGCGGCGCCGCTCAAGTGGCCGTCGCCAGCTAAGTGTTAGCTCAACACGAGCAGGCGCAATGCCTGCTCGTGGTTAGCCCTGTATAAAAGCTGCTGACGTCATTGCTGTTTTATTACCTGTTTTATCGCCACGCTCAACGGATAGTTGCCCTTATCGCTTTTTTATGTAGTATTTTTACATAATCGATATCACCGCCATTTACCCCAGTTAATATTTGCCACTCAACAACAACGGATACGCGCTCTATGTTTCAACTCACCCGTAGCGTTACGTGGCAGGCGCTTGAACGCCTGCGCGACAACACCCATAACGACCGCATCCGGGACTACTTCACTAACGACCCAAAGCGTTTTGAGAAGATGAACCTCAAGGTAGGCGGTCTGTTTCTGGACTATTCAAAGCACCATGTTTCCGACGCAGTGCTCGCCAAACTGATAGAGCTTGCTGACCACTCCGCGCTGGTGCAGCGCCGGGCACAAATGTTTTCTGGCGATATTATCAACGTTACCGAAAACCGCCCGGTACTGCATACCGCGCTGCGTAACCTGAGTGACGAACCGGTGTATGTCGACGGCGAAGACGTCATGCCGGAAATTACCCGCACCCGCGAACAGATCAAACAGTTTTCTGAAACGGTACGCAGCGGAGAATGGAAAGGTTACAGCGACCAGTCGATCAAGGATGTCGTTAATATCGGGATTGGCGGCTCGGACCTTGGTCCCAACATGGCGGTGCGCGCGCTACTTAAATATCGTCATCCGGAGATGCACTTTCACTTTGTATCCAACGTGGACGGCACACATATCCAGAAGGTGCTTTCGCGCTTGGACCCGGCCACCACGCTGTTTATCGTCTCGACCAAGACATTTTCCACCCAGGAAACGCTGCTCAATGCAAAAACAGCGCGGCGCTGGTTCCTGGAGAACGCCGGAAGCGACGCGGATGTAGGTGCCCACTTTGTCGCCGCTTCTACCAACCGCAAAGCGGCTATGGAATTCGGCATTCGTGAAGAGAACGTGTTCGAGTTCTGGGCGTGGGTGGGTGGGCGCTACTCCATGTGGTCCTCAATCGGCTTACCGATTGCGTTATCTATCGGTTTTGAAGGGTTTATTGAGCTGCTGGAAGGTGCCCACGAAATGGACCGCCACTTTATTGAGGCGCCTTTTTCCGAGAACATGCCGGTACTCATGGCACTTATCGGCATCTGGTATATCAATTTTATTGGCGCAGAAACCCAAGCCATCGTGCCTTACGACCAGGCGCTTAACCAGCTGCCCTCCTTCCTGCAACAGCTGGATATGGAGTCCAACGGCAAATCGGTGGATATTTTCGGCCACCCGGTCAACTATAAAACCGGCCCGATTGTATGGGGGCAAACCGGCTCCAATGGTCAACACGCCTTCTTCCAACTGCTGCACCAGGGCACGCGCTACGTACCTATCGACTTTATCGCCTCGCTCAAACCCGAATCAGGCATGGAAGACCACCACTTTGCGCTATTAACCAACATGCTAGCCCAGGCCAACGCTTTTATGGAAGGTAGCCAAGGCGACGGTAAAGAGTTAAGCCAGCACGACCCCTACAGCTGCCCCGGCAACCGGCCATCCAGCACATTACTGTTGGATGAACTCACTCCCCGCAATCTCGGCGCGCTAATCGCACTCTACGAGCACAAGGTCTTTGTTCAAGGCGTGATCTGGAACATCAACTCGTTCGATCAATGGGGTGTTCAGCTAGGCAAACGTATCGCCGGTGAAATCAGCGAACGCATCGACACTAACGCAGCCGACTTTGATGCCTCGACCCAAGGGTTGTTAGAGTTGGTGCGGGCGCATTTTCCGGGTGACGGCGCCAGCACCAACAGTCAACAAGCTGAAAACGCCAAAAAAGCGACCAGGAAAAAGAGTTAGCGGATTTTAGACATAGAGAAAAGCGTTTATTCAAAGCCCTTGCGTAATAGCCGGGGCTTTATATACGTAATCTGTATTGATGCTGTATCGACGAAAACAGCGTGTTAGTTCGCTTCCATCCAGTACTGCGTTGATGTCTCACCGCATATTGTAAAACCCAACCGCTCGTACAAGGCGATGGCTTGGCTCTGCTTTAAAACACGAAGCCGTAAAGGCACGCCCAGCACTCTGGCCTTTTCAAGCTCCTGGCGCACAATGTGTGCACCAACTCCCCGCCCTTGATATTCCGCTAAAAGAAACAGATCCCGAAGCTGAAGAAATTCCCCTTCATTTGTAACCCATACTGCACCGACAGACTTGCCGTTTAACACTAGGACTTCAAAACCACCCTTACGCCATTTTTCATCAAAGGCTGGCATTTGAAGCTCGACCTCCCAAGTGTCGAATTGACGCTCGACAACATTCTGGTAGGCGCTTTCATAAGCACGCCAAATAAAATCACGATCACTCTGTGCTGCTATTAACCTGGCAATATGCATTGCTTTATACCGCCCAAACCGATTAATGGAAGTTTACTGACATACAAAGCTGATTATCGTATCAAGTACCTTAGTGGGGCAGATACTCACTATGTGCCCTCTTTCTCCAATACGACTTCCCATAGCGCCTTCGACTTAACATATTTGCCGGTAAAATAGTGTTCCATTGAAATCCTTTTCCAGCCATCAGCGAACAGTGATTCAATAGAAGTTTCGTCAAAAAAGCGCTTGGGCGCACCATCCACAAGAAAGAAGTTTGATTCGAGTTGCGGATGACCGCTGGCTCCAAAGTTGCGATCCTGAGTGGAATTAAGACGGCAAAGCAGAATGCCACCTGGGCGTAACGTAGATCGTATTTTTCGGATAAGCGCTTGCGTTTCATCCCAAGCGAAGTAGTGCAGCGATAAGCTCGCCACCACAACACCTGGCTCGCAACACTGCTCAGGGAAAGGATCACGTACATCTCTACATTCCACTATGGCCTTGGGCACTCTGATTTTGGCGAGCCCTGCCGCCGTACGAGACAAATCGAAAGCGTAAACGCTCAAGCCGGCATTTGAGAGGACGGCCGTGTCATCGCCGTGGCCACACCCAATTTCAAGAACAATATCTTTACCTGCGCGCTTGCGCACCAACGGTAACCATCGATTAAGCCAAGGATCTGTAAGCATAGTATTTGAAACCCTCCTGTGAGTGACAACGGCGCTTGTTATGTAGAGTGCGAAGTCGAGATACCGCACCATGCTCCCCAGGCTGGATGTTAGTGGCCGGCACAGAGCGCGTGTATGCGCTATTGTGCTGGGCGATGATCCCAGCGTTTTACCTACCCAGATCCAGGAGCGCTTTCCTAGCGCGCATCCCAAAAATGCGGGCGTGGATTTCTCTGCCATCATTGAACAAGTGATTACGCTCATTGAAGTATCTGAAAATAAAATTAAACTGCCTCAGGATACTCAAAGTGCTGTCTTTCAGGAACGCGTTTGGAAAGCGCTTAGCCCAATCTCTACCGATAAATACTGTAAGCAAAGATAGGGCCAGCTCTTTGCTAACCCTATTAACTCATTGTTTTAATTTAACAAGATAACGCCCTCGAAATGCTATTTTCACTTTACAAGCACAACGTATTCACGCAAGCCACGTCCTGAAATATCAACCCTTTTAACACATGGAACAAATAACCCGGCAAGCGCATTACCGTTGAAGTTAGCGAGCGTATCGACACTATTACTATCAACTTCACTTATATCGAGTGGTAACGACAACAAATGGTTATTCAACACGCTCTTCTCGCCACAACAGCGGATAGTTAGATACAAAACCTGATGACGTTACCGTTAACTCCGTTTCGAAATCACCGCCGCTCGATACGTAGTGAAATATTGACTCTGATTGCCGGGTGTAACGTTGAGGGAGCTTTTCCAACGTCAGCTCTGGAAATGTTAACCAAGCAGCGACTGCCTGCTCGGAGTCTCCTATAGCCATATTACATCGTCTGATAGGCAGCAAATTCGTCGCTGGTGAAAAGGCGAGATCAACGTCAATACACCCTTCAACCTGAGGTTGCTCAACCCCGTTCAACGTCCACACATTGCCTGGCTCGACCATAAGTACCACATTAATCGGCTCATCATTAATGTTACCGACCACATGCACTTCTTGCGTTTTCCAAGCCGCATCGCACACGACTCTGTAGGAGAGCAAGCACTTGTGTCCCTTGGCTACGAAGATGGAAGATCCTGTCAGCAGGTGGCCTTTTTCACCGCTGCTCACGCTACATAACTCATGTCCTGGCAGGTCCAACCGCTGCCAGACAATCGTATCGTTGGTTGGCATCGTCATAAATTCCGAACCTTACTCCTATCAATCATCCTAAGCGGCGGTATCCCTCAAGCCAGTTCAACCTTACTAAAGTTAGCTTATAAATGGCCGATAACGTCTATTAATAACAACGAAGGATCGACCATGAAGATCGGATTTTCCAATTTTATGTTGATAGGTACCCGTCACGAATCGTCTTCCGCTTTGAAGGTGTCTCGGGTCGCGAGCCAAAAGAGCCCGATGGTGGCAGCATCGGATGCTGACGATGCACTGACTAAACGCCTTAAAAAGCAGAAAGAGGCGTTTGAGCAACTGGCGGCCCTGCCCAGCCCGAAAGAGTCAGCGATGCAAAATGCTTCGCAGAAAGTCGGCTTTTTAAAGCAGCGGCTGGAAACGCTTAAAGCGATGATGCGCTTTGCATCACCAGAACAGCTCAAATCCATGGCTAAAGAGCTTAAAAGCATCGCCCGCGAGCTAGGTGTGGCAGCGCGGCAATTAAATGATAGCGGCGGTGGTAGCGCTGGCCCTTCTGTCACGCCTACGGTAACGAGCGCCCAGCCAACAAGTGTCACCCCTACCGCTTCTCCTGACAGTGCTGAAAACGGCAGCGCCGATGCACAAGCTGACGCTCAAGCCGCCAACGCGACGCTCGCCAGTGCGGAGGCGGCCATGGCGAACCAGGAGGATGAGCAGAGCGAGCATGCCCAAGATGCAGCCACCACGACCAATAACGCGCCAAACGAGCCGGCCGTAATCATCACTTCGCAACCGCAGGATGATCGCCGTTCTCAAGGAATTAGTGCCAGCGAACACGCTCTACGCAGTATTTTGATCGACACAAAAAAAGAGCTTCAGGAAGCGATGAACGAGCTAAAGATTCGCCTACGTCAAGAGGATAAAGAAGCCCGCCGAGAACTAAAAAAGGCGGAAGAAGATATGAGCAAACTTGACCGTACACTGGCCCAGTCAACCTCCAATGCTCTCTACTCTTCGCTAGGCCAAATGCTACCTACTACCGTAAACAGTGCCAGCGTAGTCACTGGCAGTATTAGTGTGGAAGTTTAATATCATACTTGCGCTGCACTCGTTGGTTGGTACGTCCGCTGTCGGTCGATGGACGGATAAAGGTTTACTTGAATATTGTCGACCCGTAGGCTCTCCTAATTCACTATTCGCTGGCGCTTTCTAGCTGCTTACTCACATACTGCATCAAAGCTTCTCACTTGGTATCAAGGTTTTTTTCTGAATATCGAACGTGCTGGGCGTAAGCGAGGTCGTGAGCACAGAAAACATTTTTTCGACAAAATCCATGAGATGATCAGAAGCTTTCTCGGCGGCGGCGGCATCAGCATTGACCACCGCGTTCAACACGTCCAGATGCCCGTCGATAGTGCTATTCAGTGGGGCGCCTTCCGGCGTAAGCGAGTGATATAGCCAACCAATGCGGCGGAAAATGGTATGAAGCGGCCGTAATGTCGATTCGAGAAAAGGCTCACCGCAGGCCTGTAAAATGATCGCGTCGATTTCCCGATCGATGGTATTGAATTCAGAAATCGATATGACCGAACGCCTCGTATTCAATACCTCCACCAGATACGTCATATGCTGGCGGTCGTTGTTGCTTGAGCGCTGGCTCGCCAGCGCCACGACGAACCGCTCGATATCCCGGCGTAGTTTGAGAAGTGTTTGTGCTCGGTGCAGATCGATCGGCGATACCTGAATGCCCTGCCTTGGCTGAATGGTCAGCAAGGTATCCGTCGAAAGGCGAGTCACCGCCTGATAAACGGGCATTCTGTTGAATCCGGTCAGTTCCTGTAAATCCTGAATGCGCATGAAAGTACCCGGCTTTAGCTCGCAGGTGACGATCAGCTCCTCGATACTTTGATAGGCGAGTTCGAGCAGATTTTTCCCGCTTCGACCGTGATGCGAAGCCCCGTGGCTATTTTCTTTAGTCATGAAAGCCCATTCTTGTTCATTTATATGCCTGCCTCACCAAGTGATAAGGCTGAATGATTTCTTGACGTCAACCAAACTTGCAGCGGTATAAAGCCTGATACCTTGGCACCCAACACTTGGACTCGGATAGCTCGCCCCTTATGGGGCGGCTTTCATAATCTAGTTGAAAAGAGATATGGGCAGCAGTGAAAGCGATGGTACGAACGTAATGATGATCAAGGCAAGGATCATGATGATAACGAAGGGTAAAACGCCGTGAATCACCGTGCCCAGCGAGGTGCTGCCGATTCGTGCGGCGACGAATAGATTGATACCGAGCGGCGGCGTAATGAAGCCGATAGCAAGACTGACGACCATGATGACCCCGAAATGGATCGGATCTATCCCCACGGCCGTGACGACCGGATAGAGAATAGGTGCCAGTACCAGAATGGCTGGGGTAGTATCCATGACACAGCCTACCAACAGCAGTAGCACCAAAATGAGCAGCAAAAGCGCCACGGGTTCCAAGGATAACTGTAACATCAAATCTGCGATCGTCGAAGGAATGCGCTCGATAGTGAGGATGCGTGCGAAAGTGGAGGCGCAGCCCAGAATCACCATGACGGTCCCAGTTGTCGCGCAGGAACGGGCGATTGTCTTGAAGATATCGCGTGCCTTGAGTTCCCGGTGGATGACGACACCGCAAATGAACGCATACACAGCCGCCACCGCCGCTGCCTCTGTCGGCGTGAAGACACCGGCATAAATGCCCCCCAGAATGATGACCGGATTGAGCAGCGCCCACTTTGCTTCCCACATTAGTATTAGTGTTTTGCGCCCATCGAATTTGGCTGCATTGCCCTTCCAACCCATTTTTCGAGAATAAACATAGGCGTAGATGATCAACATGAAACCGATCAGCAGACCCGGTAGAATACCGCCCAAAAACATATTCGTGATGGAAGTGCCCGTGGTTACCCCGTACAGCACCATGGGAATGGACGGGGGAATGATGACCCCGATACTACCCGCCGCCGCGACTAGCCCCAAAATGAACGATTTGGAGTAACCCGCCTGAAGCATGGCGGGAATGACCATCGACCCCACCGCCGCTACTGTGGCCGGCCCAGAGCCAGAAACCGCGGCGAAAAACATGCATACGATTACCGTTACGATGGCCAAACCGCCGGTGATACGGCCAAAAAAAGCATTAGCGACCTCTAGAATCCGCCGCGACACACCTCCGGCCCCCATCAAATCCCCCGCCAAAATAAATAAAGGAATCGCCATAATGGGAAAGCTATCCGTGGCTGTAACCAAGGTTTGCGCGACATAAAGATCAGACAACATCCCAAAGGATAGAATCGTGACCACGCACGCCAAACCGATGGCGATACCCACCGGTACGTTGAGAATTAAAAGCACCACGAGACTTAGAAAAAGGACGCTGGCCGTCATGTGATATCTCCCCCACTCTGTGCCACGCTGGGGTGCTTAAGACGCCAGATAATAGTCTGAATTTGGCGTACCCCAGTAATGGCAAACCCCACAAATGGGGCGGCATAAACGATCCACATCGGAAGGCCGACCGCGGGAGAAGTTTGACCCAGCATCATCTGACGCTCAATCACTGACCAGCTGGTCCATACGATGTAAAGAGCAAATGCCAGAAACAGAAGATCGCCCAGAATCACGATGGCCGGGCGTATTCGGCGAGGAAACAGATCAAGCGCGGCATCGATTTTGATATGACGCATTTCTCGCGCGCCATAGCTGATCCCCAAGTAGATAAGCCAGATAAACAGATACCGGGCAATCTCCTCGGACCAGGACAGAGAGGCACCCATAACATACCGCATGAATACCTGCACTGCGAGTAGTACGGTCATGGTAGACATCAATACGACGCAGACGGATATTTCCGCGTACTCATCAAACCATTTCATGACTTTCATTGGCTCTCTCCGGCTTAAAGACAGGCCGAAATAACGTGTAAAACCGGGTAACCTAAAACCGATTTCGCCTTGGGGCAGACCGAGCTACCGTAACAACGCACCAAAATGACATGGCGCCATTACGGTCGTAATGGCGCCATGTCGATCAATCGTTCAGCAACTGTTCGAGGTATTCCGGATGATCCATCATGGAACCAACCAGCGAATAGATATCGGCATCAATCATCGTCTGCTGCCATAGCGCTTTTTGCTCTGGCGTAAGCTCAGTAACGGTCACGCCGGACTGCTCAGAAAAACGTTCAACGACCTCGGCTTCCAGCGCCTGTGAACGCTCACGCTGAAACACTGTGGCCTCTTCAATAGCTTCGTCGATTGCTTGCCGCTGAGCCTCGTCCAAGGCGTTGTAGCGCTCCAGGTTCATGAAAACGACAAACGGAGTGTAAACGTGCTGAGTCAGCGAAACGTAGTCCTGCACCTCCAAAAACCGATTACTGTCGATCACCGAAAGTGGATTCTCTTGGGCATCGACTGTGCCCTGCTGCAAGGCAGTGAAAAGTTCGGAAAACGCCATAGGCGTGGGGTTAGCGCCCAACGCTCGCCAAGCGGCCAGATGCACCTGATTTTCCATGGTGCGTACTTTCATGCCGGCAAGATCCGAGGGCTCGGTCACTTCATGATTGTTGCCGGTGTAGTTACGAAAGCCGTTTTCCCAAAATGCCAGCCCTTTTAATCCTTTTCCTTCAAGGGAGTCGAGGATCTGCTGACCAACCTCTCCATCCAAGGTCGAATAGGCTTCTTCGGAAGAGAGGAACAAAAAGGGCGCATCGAACAGATAAAAATCAGGCACCAAATTGGCCAGAGGACTGGTAGAGGCAATGCCAATATCGATATCTCCAAAGATCGTGCTTTCGAGCACTACGCGATCGTCGCCTAACTGGTTATCGGGAAAGAGGCTAATCTCCAGTTCGTCACCAGTTTTCTCCTCGACCATACGTTTGAACTCGATGCCAGCTTCTTTTGCGGATTCGGCCACGACGTTAGCAAGACGCAAAGTATCGGCCTGGGCCAATGCAGGAGTGGTCAGCAGTGCCGCAGCCGCGAGGATATTTTTGAGTTTGGCGCGCTTAATCATACTTGTTTTCCTTATTTATGATGCTTGGCTGATGCAAAGCGCCCGTAAGGGTGCCTTGTTCTGACGTTCACGACTAAACCTTCACAGTTGGCCAGCGTGTTCATGCGTTTTCGAAATCGATTTGAACCTTCATGGCGCGATCACGCCGAGCGGCCAATTCAAATGCTTGCTCTGCATTGGCCATGGGAAGCACAGACGTGATCAACGGGGCGACATTAATACGCTTGCTGCCTATGAGCTCTACCGCCTGTTTGAATTCCTTGTCGAAGCGGAAAGTCCCTTTTATGTTTATCTCTTTCGCCACAACAAGATTCATTTCGAGATTCACTGCGCCGCCAAGCCCCACCGTCACGATAGTGCCCCGCGGGCGTACCACTTCTAACGCAGCACCCAGCGCTTGCGGGCTGCCCGAACACTCAATAATAACGTCCAGCGCCCCTTTTCCCTTCGCCAACGACTGAAGCTCTTCCGGCGACGAGCTGACGTTAATGGTGCGCATCGCCCCCATCTGCCGAGCAATTTTCAAGGGTGCTTCGTGCATATCGGTCACGATCACTTCTTTCGCGCCGGCGTGGGCGGCCAACATGGCCGTCAAACAGCCGATGGGCCCGCATCCGGAAATCAGCACGCGCTTGCCCTCGAGCGCACCCGCCTGGCCCACGGCATGTAGGCAAACGGCTAAGGGCTCGGCACATGCGGCGTGGGTCAAGTCGATATCGCCGGGCAGTGCGACGAGCTGTTGACGATCAATCGTGATCGTTTGACGAAACAGCCCCTGCTGATGCGGAAAGCGCATGGCGCTTCCAAAAAACCGCATGTCGTCACACTGATTGAAAAGCCCCTGATGGCAATAAGTGCATTTTTCGCACGGTATGGAAGGGTTGATAGCCACCTTGTCATCAACGCGAAGATCCGTCACGCCATCGCCGACCGCGCTTACCATGCCGGACACCTCGTGACCCAACGTCATCGGCTCGCGCAACCTGACTTGGCCGAAACCACCCTGGTGGTAATAGTGCAGGTCGGAGCCACAAATGCCGCCCCTACTGATCGTGACCGTCACTTCATGCTGCCCTGGAGGCGTGGCATCAGGCTCCTCTTCGACTCGAAGATCATGGGCCTTGTGTATTTTAATCGTCAGCATCACTTACCCCACTCGATGAGTGTTACAGCACGGAAATCATGCCGCCATCGACATAAACGATGTGGCCGTTGACGTAGTTGGAGGCGGCCGAGGCGAGATAGATCGCCGTGCCTGCCAGCTCGTCTGGTCGGCCCCAGCGCCCTGCCGGCGTGCGCCCTTTAACCCAGCTGTCGAACTCAGGATTGCTCGTCAGGGCTTCGTTCATATCGGTCAGCATATAGCC
Source organism: Halomonas sp. 111 (assembly GCF_052379685.1). Classification (NCBI taxonomy): domain Bacteria; kingdom Pseudomonadati; phylum Pseudomonadota; class Gammaproteobacteria; order Oceanospirillales; family Halomonadaceae; genus Halomonas; species Halomonas sp. 111. Next base: position 64,597 of record NZ_JBQSYV010000017.1, on the reverse strand, counting down.
CGGGCCGATAGCGTTGGCCTGGATACCGTACTGCCCCCACTCCGCCGCCATCGATTTGGTCAGCATCTTGATGCCGCCCTTAGCCACCGTATAAGGAGTGACGGTCGCTCGGGCCAGGTCGCTGGTCAAAGAGCCGATATTGATGATCTTGCCTGCCCCTTTCTCTACCATCCGTTTGGCTACTTCACGGCTCACGATGAAAGCCGAGGTCAGGTTGGTATCGATTACTCGCTGCCAATCGCGAGTATCCAGTTCAAGCATCGGCTTTCTAAACTGAATCCCCGCGTTATTGACCAGTATGTCGATTTCGATACCGCCCTGGTCCAATTGCGCCAGGGCCTGACAGACCGCAGTTTCATCGGTAACGTCGAAGGCCGAGACGTTAACCTCGTAGCCTTCGCCCTGCATCCTTGCGGCGCTGGCTTCAAGACGCTCGGTGTTCATACCGTTGAGTATGATCCGGGCTCCGGCCGCGGCCATGCCTTCGGCAATGGCCAGCCCAAGTCCGCGCGATGAGCCCGTTATCAGCGCGGTCTTTCCGGTTAAATCAAACAGCTTGATGGACATGACGTCTCCTTCGCGTGATCTCGTTTATACCGTCGACGTACGTACGGATAAATCCGGCCTTTCGAAAACGCTGGGCAGTAATTCGACCCCTAGGCCTGGCCCCTCCATGGGGTAGACATAGCCATTTTCGATTTTGGGCACCTGGGTGACAAGCTCGTTGTACCACCCTTTATAAAATGCTCGGACGCTTTCCTGAATAAGCGTATTGGGCTGGCTGAACGACATGTGTATCGCTGCTGCAAAGCCGACCGGCCCGATGCAATCGTGGGGTGCAAACGGGCGGTGCCAAGTTTCCGCCAGCGCCGCGATCTTGCGCCCTTCCGTCAATCCGCCGGTCCAGCAAAGATCCACCATGACCACGTGCGCGGCGTCCCGGTCCAGCATATCCTTGTAGGGCCAGCGCGAACCCAGCGTTTCACTGGCGCATGTCCACACGCTGGTCGACGCTGCGAATTCGGCAAGCGCTTGGGGCGAGTTCATGCGAATAGGGTCTTCATACCAGGTGGGCGCGAACTGCTCGAGCTCGCGGGCGATGTTCTTGGCGGTCGGCAGGTTCCACTGCGAGTGGAATTCGACCATGATCTCCATTTGATCGCCTACCGCCTTACGGATCTCTTCGAAGGGCTTGACCGCCTGCTTCATCTGAGCAGCCGTAATATACTGGCCCCGTGTTTCGGCCGCGGCAGGATCAAACGGCCAGATTTTCATGGCCGTGATACCCGATTCGAGCAGGTTTTCCGCCAGCTGTGCAGGGCGTCTCATAAAACCTTCAAGATCCTCGTATGGACCTTCCGGCTTATCCAGATTCCAGTTAGAAACCGGCTTGATTTCATTAGTTCTAACGTACTTATAACCGGCGCATGTGTTATAGATGCGAATCTTGTCCCAGCACAGCCCGCCCAGCATTTGATGTACAGGCAAGTCGCACACCTTGCCAAAGATATCCCAAAGCGCGATATCGATGGCCGAGGCGGCTCGATATTCAGCCCCTGTAGAAGACTGCGCCATGGGCAGCGATACCATCTCCTTATGCAGTGCCTCAATATGCAGGGGGTTTTTACCCAACAAGCGGCCTGCCAGCGTGTCATGAATGTGCGCCTCAACGGCCCCCGCTCCATAGAACGTCTCGCCCAAGCCCACGATGCCGCTATCCGTTTCAACATGCACCCAGAGAACGTTAGCGAACTCCTTAAGCCTAAAGGTTTTAATTGAGGTGATTTTCATTATTTCATGCACTCCTACTGCCCATCCGGGTATTGGAATCAGCCATTACTTGCATCGGGGTTTTATTGGTAGCGCGAGACGCCGTATCGGATTATTGAAGCAGTGAGTACCGCTTTCTTTAAATAAGTATCGAACTCGAACGACATCTCTTTAAAGCGTTAGGTTCTGTTCAAAGTGCGTATCAACCCAGTACAATCCAGACTGCCTCCCACTCGTGATATATCACGAAATATTAATAACACACGCTCGTATAACCGGCAATTAGCCCACTATGAGAGGACAAAAAAATCGTCGTAAGAAGTGAAATAAACATATGATTAAAAAAAGAAAAAAATAATAAAATACTTTAGAATATTAACCCAAAGTATAGGATCTCAAGAGACTTACCAAACGACGTGTTGTGTTTTTAAGATAAATGGCAATGAACACTCGTGCCTTTGGAGAAGCCGAGGAAGCACGCCGTTATAAATGCCGTTTTGTTAAGCCCGCTGAAGTCAAGGCAACAAAAGTCAGAGGAACTTACGCATGTGATACAACGCCAAGACGCTAAAAAAGCGCTTGAAAAGACTGTCTGAAGGTTCAGCCATTGCAACGCCCCCCCATAGGCTACTGGATTGAAATCAACGCCTCCAATATGTCTGCCGCCTGCGTAATAGCCGCATACTCCCCTTCCAGATTCGCCAGTGACATAGCATGCACTTCATCCGCCGTGCGATAAGTGCCTGCGTAATCCTGCTTGGCAAAGGTAAAAGTGGCATCGGCGACGACGTGGGTATCAAAGCCAAGATTACCGGCCGTGCGAGCGGTGGCTTCAACCGAATTGCTGGTACTTACACCGACGATAACCAGCCGCTTGATCTCGCGAGCGTGAAGCCAGCGCTCTAAGCCGGAGTGGGTAAACGCACAGGGTATGTTCTTTTCCACTACGTGCTCTTTAGGTTGCGGGACTAGTGCGGGCTGGAACTCTGCGCCTGACTGTCCCGGCCAGAACGGCGAGCCGGGGGCCCGAGAGATATGCCGTACATGCACCACCGGCCAGCATGTACTACGCCACTTTGTAAGCAGGCGCTGGATATTTTCTTCCGCATTAGGGTTATTGCGCTCGCCTGCGGCAGGATCGCTCATACCCCGCTGCATATCGATGATCATCAGGGCGACAGGTTGATTACTCGTTACCAATCCAACATCCTCTTTTATAGGCTTCTTGGATCAGGCGTAAATCCAAGCACTTACGTGAAAGCTATGCGTTACTAGCCAGCCCCTTCCCAAAATTACTCGAAATACTTTAACCGCCTATACAGCTTGGCTAGAAAGCGAGCGCCAACTATTAGGCCAATGCTGAGCACCACCGCTGCTAGCGAGCCGTAGGCCACTATGCCTCCCCACGCCCATTGGCCAATCGCTGTGCTCAAATGCTGAACGAAAAGATACACACCGATCAAGAAGCTGCCTGCGCGTACCAGGCCCTCCTCGGCAATCGTTAAAGCAGGCTCTTCTCCAAAAAATTTATTGGCCAGCGTTACCGCAGAAAACCACAGTACGATACCCGCGATGATAGGAATAACAGCAGTGGCTGCGAGCCATGGCAGCCACTGGGCTAGCTCCGCATCGTAGCCGGGGCTAAACAGCAGCGGCGATACGCTTAGCAAAGGCGTAATGGCGAGGTAAATAGCGAGTAATCGAATCAAAAGAATGGAGAAAGGTTTCATAGGCTTACCTTACATTTAAACCTCCAGCATAAGCCAAATTTGGCCCAAAAACCTGGTACCCGATACAACATTGCCTTGGTAATTTCTTACCAAGGCAATGAAGCAGTACGGCTACACTCTGTATAACGGACGAATGTAGAACCGGTTGTTTAACGATCCCGAATGACAATCGGACCAATGGGCGCAACATTAGGCATGAACAGCATGACTTCGTTAACGTCGTGCATGGGGGCGACAAAATCGGCTTTCCAGGTACCTACGCGTGGGTTCTTGTCTGGTTCGTCGTTAAAGCTCAGGCGCAAGTTGTCTGGCGCGACCACACCTCCATCCTCACGCAGCAGCGAGAACGACTGGTCGCCGAACTCGGCGTAGATCTGCCCGTCAATTCGATCTAGCGGGATATCGTCATAAATGATCTCGCCAGAGTAACCTGGGTAGTCCGTCACGAAACGTACTTCAATATGTAAAACGCCCTCTTTGCGAACGGCTTTATAAGGCTCAGCGTAGGCGTGACCACTGGCGGTGGGCGCGCGTTCAGCATTAAGTGCAAATGCTGGCGTGCTGGCTAGTGTTGTCATTAATAGCAGTGAAAGCGTGTTACGAAGCTTCATATCTGACTCTTTTCGGGGTAGTGAGTGGAGTGGTCGTTGGCGAAGTGATATCAGTCAGTGATTACCAACGGAACAGAGCCGCCCGAAGGCGGCTCTGTTGTACTTGCTATACTTGTCTATTTAATCAGCTTCGATACCGAAAGCGTTTAGGCCCGCGCGGAATACGTCGGTGTTGTCGATCCAGTAGTGGCTGTCTTCGTCTACTTCATAGCGGGCAAGACCGTCTTCTGCCTGAGCGATGTCAAAGAAGAACTCAGCGCCCGCGCCGTGGGCATACAACGGTACCAGCTCACGCGTGTGGGTATCGGAATGCCAACGTACCAAGGGTAGCGCGCCAGCACCCTGATTAACGATTGGGCTATAGGCATTCACATCAGAGTCAGGACCTTGAAGCAAACCGTTACCGTGATCAGTCGTTACAATGATCAAGGTATCGTCCCAGGAACTGTTGTTTTCTACCCACTCAACGGCCGCCTCCACAGCTTCGTTGAAGTCGATTTGCTCTTCGATAATACGCGGCAGGTTGTTAGCGTGAGCAGCCCAATCCACAGCGCCACCTTCAACCATCAGGAAAAAGCCATTTTCGTTGCCGTTTTCACTGGCGTTGAGCACGTTCAAAGCGCCGCCCGTCAGTGTAGCAAGGCTTGGTGACGTATCCAGCAGATTACCGCCGGTTACGCCGGGGCGGCTGTATTGCAGCGTCTGAATGTTCTGCACCAGGCCCAGTACTTTGTCCTTGGGAAGATCCAACTCACCAGCAGCCAGAGCTTCAAAATCGTCCTTGCTTTCGATAAAGGCGTAATCCGTTTCGCCGCCTACCAAGCGCTGGTAGGTCTCTTCGCCACCGATAAAGCGGAAATCGCTCTCATCGGGGTTATCGACATGCTCGCCGGCTGCATCGTAATAGGGGTGCCCGGTACCGATGGCGACAGTGGCAAGGCCAGAATCGACAATTTCGCGGCCAATGGCTCTATAGTCGTTGCGGCTTACGTTATGGGCCATGAAACCGGCAGGCGTCGCGTGGGAGACCTGCACCGATGAGACAACACCCAGAGCGCGGCCGCTATCAACAGTGTATTCGCCAATATGCTTAAGCGGCTCATCATCGTTGGACCAGTTGATGGCGCTGTTATAGGACTTATGGCCTGAAGCCAGCGCCGTTGCCGCTGCAGCGCTGTCGGTGTAATCAGCCCGGGCGTAGTCGTAACCGGCAAAGTAGCCCTTGTAGTTACCCAGGCTACCTTCGTAAACGGTATCTACCGCCTCGTCGTTCCAGAGCTCGGCTGGTTCAAACGTAACCGTACCGTCGTCACTCTTGGTGGGTGTGGTAGAGGTGTTTAACGGATGCGTTGCCATGAAAAGCTGTGTGTCAAACTCATCATAAACTTCATGGCCCAGCGCGCCATGACGGAAGTAACTTGCCGCACGGAACGTCTCGATACCGGTTCCGTCGGTGATCATCAAAATAACGTTCTTAGCTGTATTTTCCTGCGCTAATACCGGCGTAACCATGACCGATGCCAGTGCCAACGTGAGTGCGTTGCGCGTAAAGTTCTTCATTTTCATCCCTAAAATAAATTTAGCTAATTTGATATCCAACAAATCGTAGCGCCTAAAAATGTCATTTTCATGACTGCTAATGAAGGTAAGTCAATTATTTCTAATAAACATGAATCGCACTCAGTAGCCGATCCGTAAAACTGTTCATTGTGGGTTTCGCCTGAGTAACACTTGCACGCTTGGTCACAACGCATATACTGTATATAAATACACCAATATAGGCAGAGGCAGGCGTATGGCGTCTCTCGGCAAATCACCAATACAGCCCCCCGTGCACAAAGGCCGCGGGGCAACCTATGACCCGCACAACCGCTTTGCCCCAACCCATAGCGTGGCAGAAGACGACGGATGGTGGCGCGAAGAGACTTCCCCCACACGGGCAACTGAAGTACGCGAAGAAACCAGTAAGAGTGCGCTTTCCTGGAACCGGTCGCCAGACTTGCCTTTTGATCGCTCATTGAACCCTTACCGAGGTTGCGAACATGGCTGTGTTTACTGCTATGCCCGCCCTTCTCATGCCTATTGGGATCTGTCCCCGGGGCTTGATTTTGAAACCAGGCTGATTGCCAAAAATGGCCTGGTGGAGCAATTAAGTGAGGAGTTTTGCAAGCCTGGATACGTCTGCCGACCAATCAATCTCTCTGGTAATACCGATTGTTACCAGCCACTAGAAGCCAAGCGCCACTTAACGCACCAGTTGCTTGAGCTATTATTGGCTTGCCGCCATCCAGTCACTATTGTGACCAAAAGCACGTTAGTATTACGGGATATGGATCTGCTGGCTGAGATGGCCGAACACCGCCTGGTGCGCGTATTTATTAGCCTGACCAGCCTGGACGCCAATATGAAACGCACGCTGGAACCTCGTGCGGCCTCTCCTCAAGCGCGTTTAAAAGTTATCCGTGAGCTGAATACTGTAGGCATTCCCGTCGGGACGCTTGTTTCTCCGGTCATCCCCGGATTAACGGATCATGAAATAGAGCGGATTCTTGAGGCCGCCAGCCGTGCTGGCGCACGAACGGCGTCCTGGATGCTGCTGCGCTTGCCCCATGAAGTCGCTCCTCTTTTTGAAGCCTGGCTGGAAGCCCATTACCCAGAGCGTGCGGCCAAGGTAATGAGCCTGATTCGCCAATGTCGGGGCGGCAAGGCCTATGACGCTCAGTTCGGTAAGCGCTTTCGCGGCGAAGGTATTTTTGCCGATATGATTGCACAACGCTTTAATCGCGCCAGCCGCCAGTGGAACTTTCAATCTCGTACCGAGCAAGGGCTGAATACCCGAGACTTTCGCCCGCCCAACGCTCAGGGCGAGCTTTTTTATTAAAGCCCATGAAAAAGGCATTTGCCTGACATACTCTCAGCTTACTGAAAGTGCCAAACAAATGCCTGAGTGATTACTACTTCTGTTTTTCGCTATTCGTCATAGCTCTGCTTAAAATCTAATGGACGACCTTTCTAAACATCCTCCCATGGTTCATCAATGCAGCTTTTCTCCATCAACAGTGATGTGATGCGTACTGCGGGCTTTGGGATGAATAAAGTAGTGACCTTCGGGCGCGGTATGGGGCTTGATATGGTGTAGCTTAAGGTTTTTTGGCGCAGCGCTTTTATTATGCACTCCATAAATAATAAACGGAATCGATAGCACTACAAGGAAACAGCCGATCAGCAAACCGGTATACACTTCGTTAGACTCTTTTCCTGGCAACCCCGTGGGAGGGAAGAAGGAGACGACAAAAGCAACTAAAGAAGTAAGTAACCCCACTACTGCAACGGCAATTTTTATTTTGTTACCGCCAGGGATATTGAAGGTACGTTGATTTTCAGGCTGTTTTCGAACAAGGGTAATGTAAGCCAGGAATAGCATAAAGTAGCTGCACAGATAGATAACGACGGTTAGCGCTAGTGCAATCAGGAAGGACATATTATTTCCTCCCCCCGTATTCGTCAGAATAATCAATGCGATAGTTGTAATGGTTAGCTGAGAAATAACCAACGCCACCGGCACGCCGTTCTTGTTTACTTTAGCAAAACGCGCCGGCAATATACCCTGCTGCGCGGTTACCAACATGCCGCGTGATGGTCCAACAATCCATGCGGCTATTTCAGCCAGCACGCCCAGCAATAGCAGCGCAGCAATAATCCGAATAGCCCATTCAAAATGGCTGCCAAAGTGGTTAATCAACACACTGAACGTTTGCATCACGCCCGCAGATAAGTTGATTTGCTCGTGAGGAATAACAGATGCAATCGTCAACCCACCGAGAGAACTTAAGAGAATGGCAGAAACCATAAGAAATAACATGGCGAGAGGATAGTCACGACCAGGGTTTTTCATCTCATTGACATGAGTCGCCGACGCTTCAACCCCCATATAACTCAGTATAAAAGCGACAAACACTACCAAGGTACTCATACTACCAAAGGTGGGGAAAAACGTCTGTGCACTCATTTCAATAGCGACCGGCGCACCTGAGCGAAGATACAAAACTGCAAGCCCAATTAAGATAAAAGCGGGCAGTAGAATACCTGCAAAAAAGCCTAGCTTTGCAATCCGCGCCGTATTCTTGGTACCGCCAAACTGAGTTAACGCTAATCCCCACAATATAATCAACGCCGCAATCGTTTTGACTATCGGGTCGCTATTCAGTGCAGGCCAATTAAGAATATAAGAGAGTGCGCCTAGCACGAAGTAAAGCATAGGAATAAAGCCGACAGCAATTTGCAAATAGCCAAAGGAGATTGCCGCAAATCCCCATCGTTCACCTAGCGTTTTGGATACCCACGTAAAAACCCCGCCCTCTTCCCAGCCTTTAACCGTCGCCATTTCTGCCGCGCAAAGCCCTACCGGAATAAACCACAGAACCCCACCAAGAATAAGAAAGAAGACCAACGAGAAACCCGATGTTGCAAAGGTAGGATATTCATATACCGCCATTACCATTGAAGCCGTTATCGCGAAGAAACCCAATAACGAAAGCTGCTTTGGCGCGGCTGTCGATTGTGTATTATCCATATTTATTCCCCGAAGAAACGAATTATTAATCCGTCATTCTTTTATTCGCTAATTAGAGCGGCGATGTCTAGCCGCCCTAACAACCAAAGAGTCTCAAATCAGGAATGATTAAAGCCGCTGGCTTCATCTTCTGATAGTGGATTAACCACGGGATGATCTTCAAAATGCTGAAGTGCTCGCTTCATATCTTCAATTAACAAGCAGCCTAGATCGTAGCTCACCCCATGACGAACAAGGATACGCTGGATAACCAAGTCTTCACGGTGAGCTGGCATAGAATAAGCAGGGACTTGCCAGCCGCGCGAGCGTAATTTGTCGGCCAGGTCATAGAGCGTATAACCGCCAATATTTGCTCCCTCTTTCAGCTTCCATGCCAACGCAGGAATACCTTCATTGCTGTTCCCATCAAAGAGGATTTCGAAGGGGCCTAGTTTACTAATCTCATCTGCAATATGCTGCGCGGTAGCGTAACAGGCATTATGGATTTTGGCGTAACCTTCACGGCCAAGTCGCAGGAAGTTGTAGTACTGCGCAATGATTTGCCCGCCGGGGCGCGAAAAATTGAGCGCGAATGTCGGCATATCACCGCCGAGATAGTTAACGTTAAAAATGAGCTCTTCGGGCAAGTCTATTGCTTCACGCCAGACCACCCAGCCAGCTCCCAAAGGTGCAAGCCCAAATTTGTGGCCAGACGTGTTAATGGACTTTACTCTCGGGAGTTGGAAGTCCCACACTAGATCTGGCGCGCAGAACGGAGCCAAGAAGCCCCCACTGGCACCGTCAACGTGCATAGGAATATCCAGGCCGGTTTCTTGTTGCAATTGATCCAGCGCATCGCTGACAGCTTTTACTGGCTCGTATTGGCAAGTAAAGGTAACGCCCAGCGTTGGTATGACGCCAATCGTATTTTCATCAACGCGTTTGATAACTTCCTCTGGGCTCATAATCAAGCGATCGCCTTCCAGCGGAATTTCACGCAGTTCAACATCAAAATAACGGGCAAATTTGTGCCAGCAAATTTGTACTGGCCCACAAATCATATTTGGTTTATCAGTGGGCAACCCTTCTGCCGCACGTTTTTTCCGCCATTGCCACTTAAGCGCTAGCCCGCCAAGCATTGCGGCTTCTGAAGAGCCAATCGTCGAGCATCCCATGGTTGTTTCTGGCGAGGGTGAGTTCCAGAGATCTGCTAACATCCTAACGCAGCGTGCTTCGATCTCCGCAGTTTGTGGATATTCATCTTTATCGATCATGTTTTTATCGATTGAAAGATCCATCAAATTACGAATTTCATCATCAACCCACGTTTGGCAAAATGTTGCCAGGTTCTGGCGGGAATTTCCATCAAGCATTAATTCGTCACGAATGGCGCTAAATACATTGTGAGGATTCCGTTCCTCATCGGGAAACCCGGATTTCGGCAACGATGTCGCCAAGTCAATTGATGCATATACATCGTCATTATCATTACGTGCATTTAACCCTTTGACATCCATCGTACTACCCCCAGTTTTTTTATATGGATCACGTTTACTGCTCAAAGATCAGCTAAAACCACCCTACCAAACCATCAACATTTACTATACCTACATAGATGGTGCTTTTAGTCTATGACAAAATCTTAAAAATGAAAAATCGTAAGTATGATTTAAAAAATTATTTCGCCAAAAAACGCCTATCCACTTGAAACTGCTAAAAATATTACCAACCAAGGCGTGTCATTTCTTTCTCGTAGCACCCAACGGGTAGAAAAGTGATTTAACAACCAATGTAAAAAGAAATATCCAACAAGCAACCATTCGTGCCAATGAATAAACAACAACGCTTTGATGGAAACAAGTTAAGACAAGAGATTTACAGCATGGCATGGCCTAAAAGATTTGAAAAAAGCATTTGCTGACATACTCTCAGCTTACTGAAAGTGTCAAACAAATGCCTAAATGAGTAATCCTGTTGTTTTCGCTATTCGTAACGCTTATTTAGGCCGGTGGCGTAGCTCATTGAGCACTAACGTAAAGAAACTACGAATTTCGTTCATTTTGGGTCGTGCTTCTTTAATCAGCGTGTCGAAAGGTTCCAGTTCGCGCTCTTGCGCTTCTCTTTGTGCAATCTCTTCTCTTATTTCTTCAATGAGTTCGGAAGAGTCATCCAGCATGGCCTTGAGTTCAGCGGTCGATGTTGACGCTAGCTCGTGTTGATGGGTCATGGACGTTTCCTCAAAACAGCGTGGTGAGCGCAATCAGGATGGCTGGCACGGCGATAAATACGCCTAATACCCAAGCAGCGGCGAGTGCTTTTCTTTCTGAGGCGACACGGCCTAGCCACTCGGCACCCTTAACAGGCAGTGGTCTTAAAAACGGTAGGCCAAAAATCACCACAACCGCAAATAAATTAAAGAAGAGGTGAACCAGTGCGATTTCCAGCGCCAGTATGGCAGTTGCCCCAGTGATTGCGGTGGCCGCAAGTAGCGCGGTAAACGTCGTGCCAATATTGGTGCCCAATGTAAAAGGGTAAATCTGACGTAAAGAGAATGCGCCTGACCCAGCTAACGGCACCATTAAGCTTGTGGTGGTAGAGGAAGACTGGACTAAAAACGTCACCACAGCACCAGAAGCAATACCGGCGACGGGGCCACGTCCAATGGCGTTATGCATAATGTTTTTTGCCTGCCCTACCATCAATACTCTCAGCAGTGCGCCGATATAACGAATCGCTAAAAAAATCACGGCAATACCAAAAATAATCATGGCAACGCCACCGGCAATCGTGGGCAGGTTCATGGCGACACTTTCAACCGAAGAGGTAATCGGCTTTGTTGCCATCCCGACAATATTAATACTGCCCATGGAAAGGTCAGCATCACCGTAAAACAGAAACGCCGTAGCGTTCGACAGCTTTTCAAGCGGATGAAAAATAAGCTCAATGGGCAGAAAAATCGCCACGGCCAGCAAGTTAAAAAAGTCATGCACCGTTGCGGCAGAGAACGCCCGCCTAAACTCGGCTTTATCACGTACGTGGCCAAGGCTTACCAATGTATTGGTGACAGTAGTACCAATATTGGCCCCCATGATCATGGGTACCGCCATAGCGACAGGCAGGCCGCCCGCCACAAACGCCACGATAACGGAAGTAACGGTTGAAGATGACTGTATCAGGGCCGTCGCGACAATCCCAATCATCAAACCAACAAAGGGGTTGGTGGCAAATTCAAACAACTGAGCGGCATGGCCGCCCGCGGCAATCTTAAAGCCATTACCTATGATGGATACGGCACAGATCAGGAAATACACCAGCAATGCAAGCGTGAGCCACTGCCTTAGCGTGCCCTTGCGCCGGACTTTTATTCTGCGACCCTGGCTTGGTAAGACCTCTTGCACAGCACTATTGATATTTTCGGCCATTGCCACATCCTCTTGGAAGGAAGAACGCACGTATAACCCACCCACTCCTGCAAAGAGTGGCGTCTATAAGTGACATAGGCGTGACAACGGCGTGGCACTATCGTGTTAGAGTGAACGGTGTTGGATCGAAGAGAGGTTGTTCACAGTGGGCAACATCAAGCGAATGCTGCTACTTCCTGGAAGCGGCATCCCATGTAAGTTACCCACGCTTGAACAATCGAAAGTGCTTTTTACCTTTTTGTACGATCCAGTATTGGTCAAAAAGCGCGAATGCTTGACTTAACTGGCCTTGCTCAGCGCGCTCGCCGTTGATACGTACAGCGTTCTGGTCAATCAATTCACGGGCCTGCCGCCTGGATGAGGCGAGTTCGCTTGCCACCATAGCCTCTTCCAGCGTCTGTCCAAACGCTACGTCTTGGCAGCGTAGCCCATCAAGTTCAAGCTGCTGTAGCTCACTACATGAGAGCGCAGCTACTTCACCACTGAACAGCGCCAGGGAAATACGCTGAGCAGCAGCCAGCCCCTCCTCGCCATGCACAAAGCGGGTAATGGTTTCAGCAAGTACACGCTGCGCTTGGGGCTTGCCAGCGGCCTGTTTGTCTTCTGCTTCGATTGCGTCGATTTGATCGCAATCCATGAACGTGTAATAGCGTAAAAAACGGTAAACGTCAGCATCATCCGTATTCAACCAGAACTGGTAAAACTGGTAAGGCGAGGTCTGTTCCGGGTCGAGCCATACCGTACCGCTTTCCGTTTTACCGAATTTGGTACCGTCGGATTTGGTGATCAACGGCAGCGTCATACCGAACACCTGCTCGCCGTTCAGGCGGCGTGTGAGGTCGATACCACTGACGATATTGCCCCACTGGTCGTTGCCACCCACTTGTAACCGGCAGCCCAACGTCTTGTTGAGGTGGGCAAAGTCATAGGATTGCAGCAGCGCATAGCTGAATTCAGTAAACGACATGCCCTGGTCAGGCCGTTCAAGACGCTGACGAACGGATTCACGGTTAATCATCGCATTCATCGAGAAGTGTTTGCCCACATCGCGAAAGAAGTCGATCACGCTAATCTGGCCAATCCACTCTGCATTATTAACCGCTTTCAGGGGCGCTTCGAGGTGCGGGGCCATCAACCAATAAATCTGTTCGCTTAAGGCGTTAACCCAACCCTCAACCGTTTCGGGAGAGTTAAGCGAACGCTCCGCCGCCTTGAAGCTGGGATCACCAATCAAGCCGGTGGCACCCCCGACCAACGCCACACCTTGGTGGCCGGCATCCTGAAAGCGTTTGAGCATCAATAAGGGCACCAAGTGACCGATATGCAGGCTGCCCGCCGTGGGGTCAAAACCGCAGTAAACGGTCTGCGGTGATTCGAGCAGAGCCTGAAGCTCATCCAGGTGAGTTGTCTGCGCAATTAAACCACGCCGTTCAAGGTCGTGAAGCAATGCCTGTACAGTCATCATGCTCGCCTTTTTAGCCATTAGAGAAGATGATCATAGACTAAAAGTTGGCGGCGCAATCCGCGATATCCCTAAAGAGCTAGAAATCAGGATTGGGTGACGGGCGGTTCGGTAATAGCGTGATTAATAAACAAACCAAAAAGCTCGCTTAACGATGCCACCCCCAACTGAGCGTAAATACGTTTGCGGTGATTCTTGACCGTACCTTGGGTGATCTGCAGGCGCTCGGCAATCTCGTCGGAATCCAGGCCCTGCACCATCAAGGCAGCCACCTGCTGTTCACGGTGGGTTAAATGCGCCTGCCCAAAGCTGCCAATGGCCTGGTGAATGTGCTGGCTAATCGGCTGATCGGGCTGCAAAGGCTCAGAAAGATACAGCGGATTATTGCCCCACTGTTTGCGGCACAGCGCGGCCAGCAGCTCAATATACAGCTCAAGGTAGTGGGCATCGGAGGAAGAAAACCCGCCACTCTCCGCCAACAATCCCAGGTAGATAACTATCCAGCGGGCATCATCCAGACGAATGGCGAGGCAAAGTTCATCCTGCCAGCCGGTTCGCTGATAGAAGTTGCTGGCATACTCGTTATACCCGGCAGGCGGTACCACATCGGCCATACGCAGCACACCTTGGCGCGGTGCCTGGTCGAGCGCCACCAGAAAAGGGTCCTGCTGGTAATCCTGTAGCAAGTAGCGCTGAAAAAGCAGCTCACGGCGCTCGGGAATGGAATCGAACAGGTAGATAGGGTGTTTGTCAGGCCGGTACCCAATGATCACCGCACAGTCAAAGTGGATAATGGTTTTGATAAGCGCCGTCAGCTGTGAGGTAAAGCTCACCGTGTGCAGCGCATCAATCGTCTGCGTTAACGCATGCGACATGGCGTCTTTAAAGAGAGTAGGCATACGTATTAAACGGTGGCTGTGGCAGAGGACGTTCAGTATGCTTTAGTCCGCGCTCATTTATAAGACATTCACACAGTAGATTTTATGACCGACTCTCTCAGCAAGACAAAATCCAGCTTTTATCGACGTCTTTACGTGGCTTACCTGATCGACCAGGGCGTCGCTAGCGTACCTGCGCTCGTGAGCGCCTGTGGCATGCCGCGTCGTACGGCTCAGGATACGATTGCGTCACTTGCCGAACTGGACATTGAATGCCAGTTTCAACCAACCCAAGGCGAGCGCCATAACAGTGGTGAATACCGGGTTATCAGTTGGGGGCCAATTGACCCTTCCTGGGTCAAAAATCAGGCAAAACGGCTGGCCGAGGCACTGGATTATCCCTCGCTCTCGTTTTGATTGCCTGCTGGTTCAGATGCTCAATCACGCCAGGCAAGCCGGGCGGCATTCAGTGTAACGCTTAATGAACTGGCGACCATGGCCAGTACCGCCACCAGCGGGGGAATGGCCATCACGATCACCAAGCCCAGTGCTAGCGTATTATAGACGGCCGACAGGGTTAAATTCTGCAACATGACACGCCGAGTTGCCTGAGCAGTGGCAAGCCCCTCAACCAGGCTAGAAACACCCGGTTTCAGTAAATGCGCAGCTGCACCTTCACGGGCGGCATCACTGGCGTTGAAAGGGGCTGCCCCAATATCGGCGGCCGCCAGGCTTAAGGTGTCATTAACCCCATCGCCCACAAACAGCGTAGGCCCTGGCAGCCCCTGAACCAAGCGGGCTTTCGCCTCCGGCGAACGCTCTGCAAAACATGCATTCGGCGCCAGCCCAAGGCGCTCAGCCACCGCCTCAACGGCGCCTGGCCTATCTCCACTCAGCATGACCACCCAGTAATCGGCTTGCAGTGATTGAATACTCAACGCGGCATCCTCATACGGCGTATCTTCAAGATAGAAGCTGCCTAGCCAGCCCAGGGCGTCCGCAAGTACCACTTCAGAGGCGGCAAGTAAGGTATCCGTTTCATGTTCAGGTAGCTCAATACCCTGGCGAGTTAAAAAGCGCTGGCTGCCCAGCCAAATATCGCCATGTTCTGGCAAGTGAAGATGACCCCCCTGCCCAGGCACCTCTTCTATCACTTGGGCTTGCCGCGGCACGTATGTCGGGTCAGAATCCGCCCAACGCGTGAGCGCTTGGGCCAAGGGATGCTGGCTGTTGGCTGCCACTTGATACAACGTGGCTTTAACCGCTGGCTCGGTCACCCCTTCACGGCCTACCCAGTTTACTAGCACCGGTTCACCCTGCGTTAACGTGCCGGTTTTATCCAGCGCAATGGTTTTTACTCTCGCCAGCGTTTCAAGCGCTGCCGGGTCGCGCAAGGCGATCCCCTGGCTTAACAGTCGGCCGCTCCCCGCCAGGCTTGCCAATGGCACGGCCAAACCTACGGCGCAGGGGCATGCAACTACCAGAACTGAAAGCGCACGAACGGCGGCATCTTCAAGGCCAAGCCCCAACAATAGCCCTACCGGCAGAGTAGCTACCCCCAGTATCAACGCCACGGGGCTTAGCCAGGCAGCAAAGCGGTCGGCGAGTTTTTGCAGCTCGCCCTTTTGCGTCTGATAGTGGCGCATTTGGTCGCGAAGACGATCCAGACGCCGATCGCCCAAGGCATGAGTGACCGTCATACTGACATCATCGCTGCCTAGTAACCGACAGCCGGCATAAATTGGCTCGCCTTTAGGAAAGTGGCGAGGCGTGCTCTCCCCCGTCAGCGATGCGGTATCCACCCACGCGGCCTCTTCTAAAATGCCGTCCAGCGCAATAAGCTCACCCGGCGTGAGCATTACCCTGGCACTCGGCTGAATCTCCGCCAAGGGTTTCACCTGCCACTTGGCGCCCTCCCACACCAGCACCTCACCCTTTGGTTGGGGTAGGACATCAAGGGCTTTTAACCCGCGATGACGGCACAGCGTTTCCACTAGCCGCCCTCCTAGCAAAAGCACAATGAGCATGACGGCCGTATCGAAATACACCTCGGCAGAGCCGCGCCACAAAAGTCCGAACGACACCACGACCGCAGACCAAACGCCGAGGGTAACCAGCACGTCCATGCCCGGACGTTTGGCACGCAGCGTGCGCAGGCCCGCCCGATAAAACGGCCACCCGGCAAAGGTCACAACGGGGATCGAAAACGCCCCCGAGACCCAAGCGACGACCCACTCAATCGTTGGGTTGGGCAACGCCCCTGCGTAAATCAACAGGGATGCCAGCATGGTCCACATGCCAAACACGGACCCCACCAGCAGGCGTAAACTCAAATAGCGGCTTTCCTGCTCAAGGCGCGCATGCGCGTCCGCACCAACTTCCAGCTCGGTTAATCGGTAGCCCAGGCGCTTTACTCCAGGGGCCAACGTGTCGAGCGAGATAGCCTCAGCAGCTCCTTTTACCCATAGCGTGGCGGTTGGGTAGTGAACGCTGATGCTCTCAATCCCCTTTCGGTGGCTAAGCACGCCCTCCACGGCGAGCGCACAACTGGTGCACCACATGCCGTTTAGCGTGTACAGCGCTTCTTTGGCGCTTGGCTCCCCCTGCGCCTGCATCGGTGGCACTTTACCGCTTACAGGCAAGGCGGTAAGCCAACCATCGGCCCGGCGACAAACACCACGCCCAAGGCAGAAAACACGTATAGCCATGCGGACACAAAGGCATTAAAGTGCTGCCGCCCTTTATGCTGTTTAGCTTCCTGAAAACACCCCCAGGCAAGCCCGGCCAATAGCACGGCGGTTACCAGGCTCAGCAACAGCAGAGTGATATTGACATGGTTAAATGCACCTTGGTCAGGCTCAGGCGGCACCACGGCGCAGGCAACCGATAGCCCGCCGTAAATGGCGACAAACCAGATGCTCCAAAGCGTCAACCCACCTACAAAATGGCCCGGATGAGTAAGATTTAATCGCTGCACGATTGCTTTCATCGCTTAGCCTCCAATCACGCGCGGTAACACGGCCAGCGCAACAACCAATATCCAGAACACCACCACGTTATAGCGCCAGAAATAAGCGACGACTACCGGTTCAAACGGCGCATGCAGTCCCACATAGCGGTAACCAACACGTAAGCCCTGGAGCAGGGAAAGTACCGCCCCCAAGGCGCTATGCAGCAGCGCGTAGTAGAGGCCTACCATCAGAATTGCATCATGCGACGTTTCAGTAACCGCCAGATTAGCGCGCACCATTACCCATAAAATCAGCGCAAACTGAATGCCGCCCAATAGCGCGGCGCCGTAAAAGTTAAATGCCAAGCCACGCTCTTGTTGCTTACGCAGTCCTCGTACGCTCTTCTCCATTAACGCCGCACCACCCAGTAATGCGCCACCCGCGATGACAAGCGCTATTAAGGAAAGCGGCGATGTCTCGGGCATCCGCCATTCAGGCGATATCGTCCATAGATAGAACCAGCCAAATAGATAAGATAGGAAAAAAGATCCATTGGCGATCATTGCGGTTGTCATGGCCCAAACGCCGGGGCCATCCATGGTTCGGGAGTGTAGCGGTGGGTCGCCAGGCGTAACATTAGCGTTAGGCGCCGCTTTAGGATGGGCCCCGTTCTCCCACGACCAGCGCAGCAGGAAAACGACCGCCACCGCTGCCCCCAAACCGGCCAACGGGTACCAGCGCAATAACAGGCTGATACACACTATCGCAAGCGCCATAGCAGCAAAAAGCGGCCACCAGGAGTTACTGGGCACATGAATAACTTCACGCACTTTGCCGGTTAGCGGGTCGGTCCCCCACATCTCGCGGCGGCCGTGGTCTGCTGAGGCCAGGCCGTGTTTGCCTTCTTCCATCTCCTGCGGCAACTCAGGGTGCTCCCAAAGCGGGTGACGTGTTTCAATAGGAGGCAAGCTGACAAAGTTATAGGGAGTCGGTGGCAGCTTATTGGCCCACTCCAGTGTATCCGCATTCCATGGATTGGTTTTGGCGGGTTTGCCATAGCGAAAGTGCAGCGCGATATCAATCAGCACCATGGCGAACCCTGCCGACATCACAAACCCGCCGATGGAAGAAAACAAGTTAAAAATATCCCAGCCCAATCCCGTGTCATAGGTATAAACCCGCCGGGGCATTCCCAAAAGACCTGTCCAGTGCATAATCAAAAAGGTGGCATTGAAGCCAATAAACACCAGCCAGAAGCCCCATTTGCCAATCGTTTCAGAGGGCATCCGCCCTGAAAAGAGCGGCAACCAGTAGTAAAGCCCGGCCATTAACGGGAAAAGCATGCCGCCTACCAGTACATAGTGCATATGCGCCACGACAAAGTGCGTGTCATGCACCTGCCAGTTAAAGGGCACTAGCGCCAACATAACGCCGGTTAAACCACCGCACACAAAAATGACCAAAAATCCGACGATCCATAGCATCGGGAGTTTCATTCTGGGTTTACCAAGCCACAGTGTGGCCAACCAGGCAAAGATTTGAATACCGGTAGGTATCGCCACCAGCATACTGGCAGCTGAGAAAAATGCCTGAGCCAGTTGGGGGATCCCCACCGTAAACATGTGGTGGACCCATAGCCCAAAGCTAATAAATCCCATCACGGTAATGGCGAATACAACCCAGCCGTAGCCTACGATAGGCCGACCGGCGAAGACGGGGATCAGCGTCGAGACAATACCAGCAGCCGGCAGAAAAATGATGTAAACCTCTGGATGGCCAAATAGCCAGAACAGGTGCTGCCAGAGTACCGGGTCGCCGCCGCCTGCGATGTCGAAAAATGGCATGCCTACTGCACGCTCAAGCTCCAACAAGATACTGCCCAGAATAAGGGGTGGAAAACCCACCACAATCATCAGCGCCATGGCCAAAATGTACCACGCAAACAGCGGCATCTTGTGCAGCGCCATCCCTTGAGTACGGGTTCGTAGAATGGAAACCACCAACTCTACCCCGGCTGAAAGCGCCGAAATCTCAACGAAGGTGATCCCCAACAGCCAGAAATCGGAGCCGAGGCCTGGCGAATACTCGCTACTGCTAAGCGGCGTGTACATAAACCAGCCGCTGTCCGGCGCCATTTCCAGCACCATGCTGAAAGAAAGAATGATGCCGCCAAACAGATAACACCAGTAGCCCAGCGCGGTTAACCGCGGGCACACCAGGTCACGCGCGCCAATCATCTTGGGGATCATATAGATCGCCAAGCCTTCCAAAATGGGGATGGCGAACAAAAACATCATCACCGTGCCGTGCATGGTGGTGACTTGACTATAGATTTCGGGCGTTAAAAAGCCTTGATCGGGTGTCGCAATCTGCGTGCGAATCAGCATCGCCAAAATGCCACCAAACAGAAAGAAGGCCATCCCGGTGACCATAAATCGAAGGCCAAGCGTGGTGTGGTTAACTATGGTTAACGCTTTTAAGCCAGGAGGATTTGCCCATACCTCTGCAAGGTCATTGTGTAACTTTTGAAGGTCTTCAGGGCCAGTTGCGTCGCGATCAATCGTTGTCATGGGGTCAAGGTCTCCAGCCAAGCACCCAGGGACTCCAAGGTGGCAGTATCCATATAGTTATGAGATGGCATTTTGTTACTCGGCTTAAGCGTTTGGTGATTTTCCAACCAGTAGTGAATAGCGCCCTCCTCCATGGGGAGCGTGCCCGCGCCCAAGGTATAGCGCGCACCAATATCAGAAAGATCAGGCCCAATAGTCGAGGCAGAGAGTCCAGCAACGCCATGGCAGCTGGCACAGGTAGATGCAAACTCATCCCGCGCTTGGGCAAAGTCATCATTTGCAAGTGCCAGTTCGGCCAATCGCTCTTCCTGCCGTTCAGCGAGCCACGCGTCATACGCTTCGCGCTCTACGGCTTCAACGTAAAACTCCATATTCGCATGCTGAGCACCGCAAAACTCCGCGCACTGACCACCAAAGACGCCCGGCGCATCGGCCTCAAGACGAATAACATTGGTGCGCCCGGGTAGCATATCGATCTTGCCACCTAGCCTGGGTATCCAAAAGGAGTGAATAACATCGGCGGAGGTAACGTGAAAATCTACAGGTTCCCCCGCAGGCATGATGAGCTGGTTCGCGGTGACGACTTCTCCGCCTTCTGCTCCCGGGTAGCGAACTTCCCACCACCATTGATGGCCGATCACCTCAATCACTTCAGGGGGCTGGCCCAACGGTAGCGGCAACATTCGCTTGCCAGTCGGCACCCCAAAAATAAGTAACGCTGTAACGCTCAAAACAGGCAGTAAAATGCCCCCACCAATAATCCAGCGGCGAGCAATTTTGCGCTCCTCTTGAGGCGTACGTTCCTGGTATTTATGTTTGAAGGTATAAAGCCATAACGCCACCACGCCAATCAGCACCACTGTGGCAAATGTCAGCATTATCCACCAGATTAGGACCACATCGCGTGCAGCTTGCCCAGCGGGGTCTAGAATAGACATATCACCCGCGCAGCCTGTAAGACCTAACGTCAGAGAGCCCAGCAGGGTGAGCATGCACCGGTTGACCCGCTGCGGCACAGCACGTTGAATACACAGCAAGGCGACGTGATACAAGTAGCGTTCCCTCATTGTTTATTCCTTTTTTCTGCCCACAGGAAGTGATAATGGCAAACTCCAATAGGCGTAATATCAAAAGTCGCGCTTCTATTTCTGGCCACCCGCTGCATCCGCTGATGGTTCACTTTCCCGTGGCTGCACTGATGGCCCTGGTAGCCTGCGATTTGGGATACTGGTATACCGACGATCCTTTCTGGCTGCGCGTAGGTTTGTGGCTGGCGGGTATAGGGGCACTTGGGGGCTGGCTGGCGAGTATCGCAGGCACCATTGACCTGGTGAGCGTAGGCCAAATTCGCCGTCTCATTACCGGCTGGAGCCACGCTATTGTCGCTGTTGTCATGCTCTCGCTTGCTTCGCTTAACTGGCTGATCCGGTTTAGCGAACCGGAGTTGGTGCTGCCCTGGGGCATTGCAGTTTCTGTGGTAACCGCCGGACTGGTAGCGCTGGCTGGCTGGCTGGGCGGCCAACTCGTGTATGAACACGCCGTCGGTGTCGAAGTTGAAGAGTGATGCGATAGTAGTCATGGCGGGCTAGCTCCAATCCAGCGGCTTGGCTAATACCAGCCCAAGCACGCAAAGAATGCCCGCCAGGGCCACCAAAAACGCGAGTATTAAAGCCGTTTTTACGCCTTTATAAATCCCCATTTCCAGACGTAAAATTAGCCAACCATAGGCGCCGTGGGCAGCCACCATGGCAACGACAGCGCCCAACTTGAGCACCAGCCAGCCGCCCACCAAACCATGCAAGATAAAGAGAAGCGTGCCGGAAAATATGGCAATTAGCGCTGCCGGTGTTGCCACAGAAATATAAAAAAACCGTGGCATGGGAGGAGAGCCCTGCGCAAAGCCTGCGTCTTTACGAAGTTGCAGCGTATAGCTGAGTAACGCAGGCAGATACAGCAGCGAGCCGCACCAGATAACAAGCGAGGCTATATGAAGAAGTTTTAGCCAAGGCATTGAGGCTTCCTTGCATTGCGTTAGGCTTAGTGAAAGAACACTCCACTAACCTTAGTCAACGCTCGCCACTCTGGCTAGCCGATTTACCTTAGGGTGATTTCGTAACCCGTGAATTTACGAAGATTAATCACTCCACTATCAAGAATGAGATACTGTCCTTTAATGCCTTGTAACACGCCTTCGACCAAGGGTTGTTTGTCAAAATTATGGGAAATCACTTTGCGTGGAAACGTCTCCACCGGGTAATCAAACGTGTAGGGCGTTTCATCCAGCTCACGAATTGCGTCATTGCCATGCTGGTCGCGCAGCTGATTCAAACCGCCATCAAGCGTTTCCAACAGGCGATCACGTTCGGCAATTAAATCAAGCGCCTCCACCTCCCCTTTCAGCATAGCCCGCCAATTGGTTCGGTCGCTTACCTGCTCTTTGAAAAGCATCTCGACGAAACCTGACTGCTGACGCGTGTCGACCTCAAGTATGGGAAGCGCCTGGACAGCGCCCTGGTCCATCCAACGAGTCGGCATCTGTGTTTTACGGGTGATGCCAACTTTTAAACCCGATGAGTTCGCCAAATAAACGATATGCGGTTGGAAACAATGCGTTTCGCCCCACTCAGGCTCGCGGCAAGTGCCTTGAAAAAAGTGGCACGTCTCAGGCTTCATGATGCAGGTATCGCACTGCGCCAAGCGCTTGAAGCACGGATAACAATGCCCTTGGGCAAAGCTTTTTTTAGTCGCTCGACCGCAGTGAGTACAAGCAATGGCGCCGCTCCAATGAAGCGATATCGGCTTGCCTACGCGCGAATTGAGGGGGATGTGCTGATCCCCAGCACGCAAATGGTAACTCACCTGGTCGCCTGGCCGGTCAGGCAATACGACCGACATCTTACGTAAACACCCTTGCACTGCCTGTTCAACCACGCGTTGCATCCCGTCCCAAACCAGCCATTTCTGGCGTAACGCCTGCGCCAGAAGACGCCGCTCCACAGGTACGCTGCTCCAGATAACCCACGCGTTTCTCTTCAGGCACGTTATTTTCAGCCTCAAAGCGCATCACCGCTTCCAGACACAGCTCTGTTTGCTCAGCGGTAAGAAAGCGACCGTCGGGCCACTTACGCAGAGACACCGCTTGCTTAAGGCTTTCATAAATCGCAGGTGTCATTTGGTTGATCATTTTATCGAACGTCATATCGCTCATTACGGATCTCTTAATCTGTTTTCAAACGGCGAGACGAATAATACACGCCAGTAATAAGCCCGACGAGGAGCCCACCTAAATGTGCTTCGTTAGCGACATTGCCAAAACCTACCCAACTGGCCATATCGGTCATGGTGAACACCATCCACCCCAACATGAACACAACCAGCATTTGAGGAACGAAAAAACCACGTTGTGGCGCACGTCGCGACATCACCCAAACATGCCCTAGCAGGGCATAAACCACGCCCGACATACCGCCAAACAGCACGGCTCCGGTAAAATATTGCGCAAGATTAGCGCCGATACCCGCAACTAAAAGCAGAAGCAGCATGGTACGGCTGCCTTGTAGCACCTCCACTTGGCGCCCAAAGTACCATAACCACATAAGGTTGAAGATCAAGTGCATCCAGCCAAAGTGCAGGAATGCCGGTGAAAGCAGCCGCCATACCTGCCCGTTTATTAGCCCATCGGTTAAGCTGCGATATACAAACTGATTGCCCGAAATTTCTATCGGTACGATGGTTAACGCCATCACGACGCTATCACCCAACACCCCCGTTAACGCAAATATCACAAGACTAATAGCCATCGCGATAGCGGTAACAGGAACATGGCGCAAGGTGGTTAGTATATTGCCGGATGCGTAGCGGCGATTGGCGGGCTGATCAACAATAAGTGCTTCGCCACGCTCCCAGCGCGCTACCAGGCTTTTAAGCTCTGCGTGCTGACGTGGGTCGGCTATCCAAAGCAGAGGGCCCTCGGCTTCTTCTGTAATGCGATGCCCAATTCGATAGTGCCAAAGTGCTTTACGCAGTTCCTGCGTATCAGCATCACTTGGTAAGTGCATTACGGGGTGCATAAACTCTCCCTATTGAGGCCCTCGCCTTTGAAAACCAACCCCTTCATCGACTATTGCTGCATGAAGACAAATACCATAAGCAAAAAATCATGGCCAAAAAAAACCGGCGGAGGGGGCCGCCGGATAAAGCAAGGGATCATTCAAGGGAACACCTACTCTGATGGCCGACCGCACAGTTAGTTCAGCAGTTTTATAAAAAAAATGTAAAGCCTTGTATATTAAGACAACATAGGTTAATAAAAATCGTTTCCATATAAATTGGCTTGGGAACGCTCTTCTTTAATCACTTCTACCCAAACGAAATTATCTGCATTCAGCGGTGTTTCGCCGTCCCATCGATAGGCGACCAAACGACCATACTTGACAGCACTATAATCCAAACACGCAATATTGGGAGCAGGTAACGCAGGAATACCTTCACACCAGTAATGGCCGATAAACAGAGGCGGCTGCTCCGGCCCATAGTAACTCAAACGCTGGCGCTCGTTTTCGGTTAATAGGCGTGTTTCCAGGTCGCCAGGCAAGTGGTCGGGTTGAAAAACCACATCCCCCCAATGGGTTGGATTAGCGGCCCAAAAATGCGCTCGAAAGCTTTGCCGTGTATAGCCATCGCCTGAATGAATCGCGATACCGCCAGGCAAGGGAATGTTGGCCCCACGGGTTAAGCGGTCAATGATGCGATAGGCTTGCGTGCCAGGATCAGTAGATTCGATCAAAAATCGCGTATCCATACGGCCATCAGGCAGGCGCTGTTTTAACTGCTCGATCAACCTATCGTCCCAACAGGCATGTACCACGCGAATACCATCGATTTCTAAAAAAAGCGGCAGTGTTTTAAACCAGGCGAGCGTGTCATCCCACTCATTGGTGTAATCCTGATACTGCGCCAACGTGTCTTCCATGATGCGATTATGGCGCGGCGTATGCTCACGCAGCCAACGCTTATGGCTACCGGGTGGCGCCGGGTGCATATAGGCGAGTGCATTATGTTCGTGATTGCCCATCACAATATAGGCTTCGCCCTCCTCGACCATGCGTCGCGCAACGGTGACGGCGAGGCGAATACGTGGGCCACGGTCAATCAGGTCACCCAAAAAGATAACTTTACGCTGCGGATGGCGATAAACGCCACGCTGTTCGCGGTAACCCAGCATTTCTAACAAGGTGACTAGCGTGGCACCGCAGCCGTGAACATCACCAATCAGGTCGTAGCCTGTCATGCTTAATCCCCTAACCGGTGGCTCCAACCCAATTTACTGCGCAGCACATCATAGAAGTTATGTCCGATAGGGTGCACAAGCTGCACACGTTCGGCTTTGCGCTTTATCACCAGTACATCATCCGGCTTAGCAACCGCTCGGGTTTGTCCATCGCAGCTAATGTGCGGGTAGGTCTGGTTGGTTTCACCAATATGAATTCGAATCTCACTGGCGGCATCAATCACAATCGGTCGGCTGGAAAGCGTATGCGGAAACATGGGCACCAGCGTCACGACATCAAGCTTGGGATGCATGATGGGGCCACCGCCGGAAAGTGCATACGCGGTAGAGCCGGTAGGCGTTGCGATAATCAAGCCATCGCTGCGCTGGCTGTAAACAAACTGACCATCAATAAACAGTTCAAATTCAATCATGCGGACGGCTTTACCCGGATGCACGACGACTTCATTTAATGCATCACCATTGCCGACCGCAACGCCATTACGATAAAGCACCGCTTCCAGCAAAAAACGCTGCTCAATTTCAAATTCGCCCGCCAATACTTCGCCCACTCGGCTTTCCAGCTCGTCAGGCGAGATATCGGTAAGAAACCCTAAGCGGCCACGGTTAACGCCTAACATCAGTGTCCCGCTGCGGCACAATGTGCGGGCGGCGCCTAACAGGCTACCGTCCCCGCCGATCACAATAACAAGGTCGCAAAGCTCGCCCAGCATACGGCGGCTGGCTTCCGGCTGCCCGTGCTGGGGAAGCGCCGTTGCCGTACGGTCTTCAATCAAAACGCTGTAATCATGCTCGACCAGGTAGCTAATGAGCCGCTGCAACGAGTCGATGACTTTCTCGCTGCCCAAGCGCCCAATTAAGCCAATCGTTTTAAAGGGCCGTGAGCTTCCTTGGCCGGTTAGCGGCGCTGAAGTGGGTGGTGACGTGTTAGGCATGGGCGGCTCTCGCTAGCATCAGCCTGACATTATGGGGATACCGGGAGTATCGGGCAAATACGCCTAACCAAATCAAGAGAAACCCTTAGGCTGTCGCTACCTTACGTCGCTGGAGTAACCAGTGATTCAACCAGAGCGAGGCCGCCATGATCAGTGCGCCCAGCAGTAGTCGAACGATATCGGCCTCACGGCTCCAGATGACAAGATTAACCAATAACCCGGCCGGGATGAGTGCATTATTCATGATCGCCAAAGTACCGGCATCGACGCGGGTAGCGCCTTGGTTCCAGGCAAAATACCCCACACCAGAGGCGGCCAGACCAAGCCAGGCAAGCACTCCCCACTGCAGCGGTGTGCTGGGTAACGCCGCACTATTGCCGAACAGTAAATAAGCCGGTAGTGCAACGACCATGGCGCCAATGAAAAACCATCCAAAAACGTTATGCCACGCAAGGTCAGCCGGCAAGTCTGCGGCCAAGCGGCGATACCCAACCTGGCCTAGCGCAAAGCAGAGATTGGCCCCCTGGACCACAAAAAAACCGAGCCAGAAGCCGCTGTCGATCCCGTCATAGCGAATGACAGCAGCCCCCACAACGGCCAATAGCGCGGTAAGTAAGTAGATAGGCGTGAAACGGCCAAACAACAGATCATCCAGTAAAGCGATATACACCGGCGTAAAGATGGTGAAGAGCAGCACTTCTGGCACTGAAAGCAGTAGAAACGACTGATAAAGAAAGGTGTACATCACCCCAAGTTGAATGGCGCCAAGCGCCATCAGCGTAATACGCTGTTTGCCGCGTAGCAGGCTGGGGCGCAAAAAGGGTAAAAAAACCAGCATCGCCAAGGTTACCCGCACAAGCACCGCGAAATAACTATCGACCTGCCCCGCTAGATAAACCCCGATTAAAGAAAAGGAAAACGCCCAAAGCGCTGTCACGCTAATTAGATAGCCCACCGTAAACCTCGTTTCTTAGAAATAGTTTACGCAAATTATACGGATTTCTTAGGGCCTGCCAACAGGTAAACCAACAACCAAGCAATAAGTTAACGACGCTGGAGCCACACAAGTGCATAGATAACCCCAGGCAGCCAACCCAGCAGCGTTAACACAATGCCAATAAGCAGGCGCGTGCCTCCCGCGCCGGTGAGCCCCAGTGCTAACGGCGGGAGCAAAACAGCCAGGGCGAGATAGGCTGCCTTGAGTGCGCCTGGCTCGCTATCCGCACGCCTGGCCGAAGGTTGATCAGCACTTGAGTGAGGCTCGCTAAGCGTGATGTCAGGCCTTACAACTTGCGCATCGGGGTTGGCGACATGCGGATGGGGCGCCGACGATGGTTTAGGAGGCGTAAAGTGCTCTACCGCCACGTGCGCCTGCTCGGCAGGCGTTGCCTCAAGTGTCTCTTTTCGATGTGCCTGCTTATCAATTTTTTGCTCTAGTTCGCTGGCATCTTTCGCCAGCTCGTCGTGATAGCGCTCCCAATCCTCCCAATCATGAGGGGTACCCGACTTGGGCCGCTGCTCCCCTGCCCCGCGGGCTCGCTCCCAGGATTTTTCCTCAAGGGTATTGGGGCGGTCAGATTCCCGCTCGACACCGACGCCTTTGCGGTTCAGGTATTCGCGTGCATCCATGTAAAGCTCCTTTGAGTCACGTTCAGCAAAGCGTTGAATAGGCGTGGCGTCCACCTACATCAACTACGCCTAAATCATCTACAGTGAGTAAATACGTTTAAGACGTTACTCACCCTATTATCGAATAACATCATAAACGTTGCACTTAGCCACGATGCCTTCGCCAAATGCTGCACACACAAGTAAGGTAAATGAAAGTGTGCGTAAGGAGTGCCAAGATGAAACATCCAAGCCCGCATATTGTCCGCGATATCATGTCCAAGGATTGTTACCGCGTCACGCCATCTACCTCAATTACCACGCTGTCACAGGGGCTGGCACTTCATCGCCTGCCTGGTGTGCCGGTAGTCGATATGGCAGATCGATTAATCGGCTATATTTCTGAGAAAGATGTACTAGGCCGTGTGCTTGACTGCTTATACCATGACCATGAGTCGCCACTGGTGGGTGAGCTAATGCGCGAAGAGGTGCTTACCACCACACCTAACAAAAGCATCACAGACCTTGCCCAGGAAATGCTCGGAGACAAACCCAAGGTTTACCCGGTGGTTGAACAACAGCGACTCGTCGGCATCGTGACCCGGCGCGATATTCTTATGGCCTTGTTAACCATTCGCCGCCATTGATAACGATGTACGTAGGAAAAAACAGTGGCGCATAAAAAAACCGCTGCCCAAAAGGCAGCGGAAGCAAGGGATCGAGAAACAATAGCTAGGACAACACTATTAGCGACTGCTATCGCTACGTTGTCGTACTACTTCAGACACCTTGCGTCGAAAAAGTTCGCCATCGTTTAAAATTTTTGTCTTCAAGAGGTCGCGCGTATACTTAAACATTCAATTCATGAAAGAGCACAGGAGTGGATGCATGGCACTGTACCTACTGGTACTCGGCGTCTGCCTGCTGGTGATAGGTGCTGTTTTATTAGCCCTGATGACGGTAGGTACGCCGCGCTACCGTACCGAGCCAAAGGATTTGCTGGCACTGTTTGACAAGGCCCTGAATAGCCAAGTGAGCGAAGCCGAGTGGGATACGATTATCGGCTATCCAATACGTCATAATGACTATCTGGACGGCATTCGACGCAGAGCGTCGCGTTTAATGGAGCTGCATGGGCGACGCTGGCAAATCGCCCAAGGCAAACCGCTGTTAAATCAGGAAGGGCAAGCGGAGCTACAAGTATTACGAGATCATCTGGCGGCTCATACCGCCTTGCGTCAAACGTAGATGCGGTTGAAAGCGCCGAGGAGACAACCTGATGCCCAGTACTATTCGCAAAATACCGCTGGCGAGCGCAACCCATCATCACGCACATGACTTTCACCAAATTGTGATTACGTTGTGTGGTTCCTCGGAGTTTGAAATTGAGGGGCTCGGCGGACGTGTAAATGCGTTCTCAGGCTGTATCGTGCCTGCCAATCACGAGCACTACTACTCAGGCCATGGGCATAACCGGCAGTTGATTATTGATCTGCCAGAAAATGCGCCCGCCCTAACAGGTGAACACCGCGAGTTGGTCGCCCTGTTTGATGTCCCACGTTTTTTTGCGTTAGATAACCCTTTACGCCACTACCTGGCGTTTATGGAAAGCGAGCTTGCCCAAGGATTCGATACCTCTCCTGTCTCGTTTCAGCAAGACCGTTTGGCCGCCACACTACTGGGCTCGCTCAAAGCGCGCCTTGGGCATACCCCATCGGCTTCTCTGCGCAGAATTGATGTCTCTCTTATCGACCGCTTTATTAACCGTCACTTGGCCGATGAGCTGCGCGTTGCTGACTTGGCCAGGCTTGCCTGCCTAAGTGAAGCCCACTTTTCAGAGTGCTTCCGTAATCAGACAGGACTTTCGCCTTGGCAATACGTTAAGCGCCGACGACTTCACGCGGCTCGTCAGCTGATTTTGCAAAGTCGGTTGCCGTTAACCGACATTGCCATTCAAACAGGATTTTCCAACCAGAGCGCACTCTCTCATGCGTTTCGGCGCAGCTACGGCATATCGCCCCGTGCTCTACGCCAAGAGGCACCGGTTTCGCTAACGACAGCATCCTCCACTATGCTCAAAAAACCATTGGCAGCATCAAGCACACACTACTAAGGTCGCAAAGTAGCCTTGCTTGCCGCGAAATTGACACGTTTTACCGAGAAAACGACATACACCGAAACACAGACCACTCTACATTCGAGCGCAGCTTGGGCGAAATGCCCTACCACCTACTCGTTTTATGTAAATTTACGGGGGCCTCAATGCTCAACGCTAAAAACATGCGTGACTCTGCCACCTGGCAAACGGACCTTGATACGCTGATGGCTCAGGTGAGCGACCACTACCTTGTGGACGAAGAAACCTACGTCAGCGAATTAATCACGTGGCTGGATGCGGATCGCGACGACTTTTCCCGCATTGAAGCCAACACCGCAGCGCTCATCCACGATGTTCGTGCAATGGACACGGCGGTAGATACCATTGATGAGCTCCTACAGCAGTACAGCCTGGATACCCACGAAGGGCTAATGCTGATGTGTCTGGCTGAAGCGATGCTGCGTATTCCCGACAAAGCCACCGCTGATGCGCTAATTGAAGATAAGCTTGGCCCCGCTGACTGGCAATCTTATGCCGGCAAAAGTGAGTCGTGGATGGTGAACGCCTCCACATGGGGCCTGTTAATGACCGGCCGTGTCTTGAAGCTTGATCATCCTAAAGATGGCCAACCTGCGACGTTTATTAACCGCATGGTTAATCGTATGGGTGAGCCTGTGATTCGTCGCGCGATGGTTGAAGCGATGAAAATCATGGGCAAACAGTTCGTATTGGGCCGTGATATTAAAGAAGCGTTAAAACGTTCCAAGCCGCTATTCAATAAAGGTTACACCTACTCCTACGACATGCTGGGTGAAGCCGCACGCACCCGCGATGATGCCAAACGCTACTTTGACGACTACGCCCGCGCCATAGAGCAGGTGGGTAAAACGTCCCAGCACTTAAGTGATAAAACGCCCAAGCCTTCGGTATCGATCAAACTCTCAGCGCTGCATCCCCGCTATGAGTTTGGTCGCCGCGAACAGGTGCTGGCAGAGCTGGTTGATACACTTATCAAGCTGGTATCCAAAGCTCGCGAGCTGGATGTGGCGGTCACCATTGATGCCGAAGAAGTTGACCGTCTGGAGCTTTCGTTGGAAGTTTTCCGCGACGTTTACTCAAGCGATGCGGTTAAAGGCTGGGGACACTTTGGACTGGTCGTGCAGGCGTACTCCAAGCGCGCCCTGCCGGTACTGCACTACATTAATCGCTTAGCGGATGAGCAAGGTGATGAAATTCCGCTGCGTTTAGTGAAAGGCGCTTACTGGGATAGCGAAATCAAGGAGTCTCAACAGCTGGGTGTCGACGGCTATCCCGTCTATACCCGCAAGGCGTGCACGGATGTTGCCTACCTGGCCTGTGCTCAGTTCCTGCTGTCAAACGATACCCTCGGGCGCATTTTCCCCCAGTTTGCGACCCATAACGCGCATACGGTTACGACTATTCTTGAATTAGCCAATCACGATAGTCGTCCGTTTGAGTTCCAGCGTTTGCACGGCATGGGCGAAGCCCTTTATGAAGCTGCCTTGAAGCGCGCTCCCCAAGGTACGTACTGCCGCATTTACGCGCCAGTCGGCGCGCACAAAGACCTGCTACCCTATCTGGTTCGCCGCTTGCTGGAAAACGGCGCGAATTCGTCGTTTGTTCACCAATTGGTCGACCCCGAAGTACCGGTGGAATGGCTTTGCCAGCACCCCATAGAGGCTCTGCGTAAGCAGGCATCCTTAGCCAATACGCAGATTCCGCTACCCAAGGATATTTACGGATCCAAGCGGCGCAACTCGCGAGGCGTCAACCTGAATATCCGCAGCCACTTCTATCCGTTAATGGATAAGATGGCCGTCTTTATGGATAAGCAGTACCCGGTCAAACCGCTGCTGGCGTTCGATGTGGCGGACGATGCTGCCAATACCCACAACGTGACCTGCCCCTTTGATCGCCGTCAAAGCGTAGGCAGCGTTCAGTGGACAACTAAAGAACAGGCCACCAAGGCGCTTGACGCTGCCTGGAATGCCTTCCCGCGCTGGGAAACCACGCCGGTTACCGAACGCGCTGCCGTACTGCGCCGTTTGGCTGACCTGTTGGAAGAGCACATGCCGGAGCTTATGACCCTTTGCTCACGCGAAGGCGGCAAGCTCTTAACGGACGGTGTGGACGAGATCAAAGAAGCCGTCGATTTCTGCCGCTATTACGCCATGCGCGCGGAAGACTCCTTCGGCGAGCCGATTGAGCTGCCTGGTCCGACCGGTGAATCCAACCAGCTAATCATGGGCGGTAAAGGCGTGTTTGCCGCGATCAGTCCGTGGAACTTCCCGGTAGCGATTTTCTGCGGGCAGATTGTTGCGGCGGCGGTTGCGGGCAATACCGTGCTGGCCAAGCCTGCCGAGCAAACGTCAATTGTCGCCCACCGGGTGATCGAGCTGCTTTATGAAGCGGGCTTGCCACGCGATGTGGTTCAGTTGCTGCCAGGCGATGGCCCGACCGTGGGCAGCGTGCTGACCTCTGACCCGCGCATTACTGGCGTGGTCTTTACCGGCGGCACCGACACGGCGCAGATCATCAACCGTGCCTTGGCTGCGCGTGAAAATGCGCCGCTGCCCACGCTGATTGCTGAAACCGGCGGCATGAACGCCATGATCGTCGACTCCACCGCGCTTCCCGAGCAGGTCGTGGTGGATGTTATCCAGTCTGCGTTCCAAAGCGCTGGTCAACGCTGCTCGGCATTGCGAGTTCTTTACCTGCAAGACGACGTTGCCGACCGCGTCATCACGATTTTAAAAGGCGCAATGAACGAGCTGCGTATCGGTGATCCGCGCGATTTGGGTACTGATGTTGGCCCGGTGATCGACGAGGAGGCGCGCAAGGGCCTGCTTGAGCATATCGAAAAACTTAAAGGGGAAGATCGCCTGGTCGCCGAAACGCCCATGTCAGCCGAGCACACCGAAAACGGTACCTTCGTGGCCCCCGTGGCCTTTACTATCGACAGTATCAATGCGTTAACCCGCGAACAATTCGGCCCTATACTGCACATTGTGCGCTATAAGGCCAGCGAGCTTGACCAGGTGATCAGCGATATCAATAGCCGGGGTTACGGGCTAACGTTTGGTGTCCATAGCCGTAATGAATCCTTTGCTGCGGGCATTGCACAGAAAATTCGTGCGGGCAATGTGTACATTAATCGTAATATCATTGGGGCCGTAGTAGGCGTTCAACCCTTTGGTGGACAAGGGCTTTCAGGTACAGGCCCTAAAGCAGGCGGGCCGAATTACCTGCAGCGTTTTATCACTGAAAAGACGATTACTAACAATACGGCCGCTTTAGGCGGGAATGCGTCCTTGCTGGCGCTAGGCGATGAGTAAATAGCTCATCTAAATGGAAAACCTGAACTCCTCAAAAAGGATCTCTCATGGTTGAAAATAAAAGCGTAACGGCCTTTACATGCCCCCTCCACAGAAGGGGGGCATTAGGCACAGGGAATATGGCAAATAAACGCTTGAAACCTCTTTTTGACGGTACCTTCGCCAAATGTTTGCAGGTCACAGCGTGAACAAGAGGCTGGGTTAACAAGAAATAGGGTTAACAACAATAAGTCTGTGCTATTACCAAGCATGGCTCGGTAAGCGCACTCACCGGTCGGTGCTATCCGACTTGATAAACGGGAGAATTTCATGGCTATTGGCGTTTGGATCAGCCTTTTTGCTTACTTTGCGCTGATGATCGGCATCGGGCTTTATGCGATGCGCACATCGACATCCACCTCTGAAGATTACGTGCTAGGCGGTCGTACCTTAAGTCCTAAAGTAGCCGCTCTTTCAGCGGGTGCCTCAGACATGAGTGGCTGGCTGCTGCTGGGTTTACCTGGCGCGATGTTTGTATCGGGCCTGGGCTCTGCCTGGATCGGCATCGGTCTGTTCGTCGGGGCCTTCTTCAACTGGCTTCTGGTTGCACCCCGCCTGCGTGAACAGACCGTTCACTATGGCAATGCAATCACCATCCCGGCCTTTTTGGCTAACCGATTCCCGACCCGGGCAATGTCGCTGAAAACGGTCTCGGCGATTGTCATCGTCATCTTCTTCGCGGTCTACACCGCGTCAGGCCTGGTGGCTGGCGGTAAGCTATTCGAAAGTGCGTTTTCTGGCTTGGTGAATGTTGGTGGCCTAAGCGATTATGCAACCGGCATCATCATCACGCTGGGCGTGGTACTTGTCTATACCGTAGTGGGCGGCTTTTTGGCCGTAAGCCTGACGGACTTTGTACAAGGCTGCATTATGATGCTGGCGCTAATTATCATGCCCGCAGTGGTGCTGTTCGGCGAAGGCGGTGGGGGCTTCAGCCAAGCAACCCAGACCCTTAATGAAGTCGATCCAACGCTACTGTCGTGGACAGAGGGCTTGACCTTTATTGGCTGGCTCTCGGCGGTGACCTGGGGGCTGGGTTATTTCGGTCAGCCGCATATTATCGTGCGCTTTATGGCTATCCGGCATCTGAAAGATGTGCCTACCGCCCGTAATATTGGTATGGGTTGGATGGCTATTTCCCTGATTGGCGCCATCTCGCTCGGTATTTTTGGCCGGGCTTACGCTATTCGTAATGGCCTGGAAATTCAGGATCCCGAAACTATCTTTATTATCCTGGCAGAGCTTTTATTCCATCCGCTGGTGACCGGCTTCCTTTTTGCGGCCCTTCTGGCGGCAGTGATGAGTACTATTTCCAGCCAGCTTCTGGTGGCGTCTTCATCACTGACAGAGGATATCTACCGCCTGTTCCTGAACAAACAAGCATCGGAAAAGCAGACCGTTACCGTTGGCCGGATTTGTGTCGTGCTGGTAGGCCTGATAGCCGCCATTATCGCCTCTGATCCAGAGTCACAGGTACTCGGCCTGGTGAGTAACGCTTGGGCAGGTTTTGGTGCCGCTTTCGGTCCCTTAATCATTCTGTCACTAATGTGGCCACGCACCAACGGAGCGGGCGCCATTGCAGGCATGGTAGTAGGTGCTCTCACCGTTATTATCTGGATCGCACTGGGTTGGAACGGCGAGTTTATGGGTGGCCCCGGCATCTATGAAATCATCCCCGGCTTCATCGCTTCTTTCATCGCCATTATGGTGGTAAGTAGCATGACCGCTGATGCCGGTGAATATCAGCGTATTGAGTCCTAACGCAGTAGATAAATAGAGCGTTACCAGGGCCACCGCGAGGTGGCCTTTTCGTATTGCACAACGGTACTAACAAACGCGCAACTGATCGGTCACCCGTCGGTCATCGCTTTTGGATGCGTCACCAACGAATTCTGACGCAACGCATACAAGGCGACGTACTACCGATTAATTCTCGGTAACCAGCTGGTCGACTTTCTCAAAAGCACGCACGACCAGCCATTGGTCGCTGGGGCGTACTTTTTCCTGAATAAGATAGGCGGCCATTGCCGGGGCTACCTCGCATTTCGCAGGCATTGGCGCTTTCGCTTCGGCGAGCGCATTCAGCCGTGCCACGAATACAAAACGCACCCATTGGGGCAGCGACATCGTATCAATACAGAAGGGTTCCTGGCTTGCGAACGCCGTTACATCCGGCGTGGGGACGCGCCATAAATTGGCGGCCTTCATGGCGGCTTCAAGCTCAAGAAGCGCGGTTTGAAGCTGTTGATGGACGCTCATATACACCTTGTATCAAATCAGTTTGGTTAATGCCCATTATCCCAACTCTGTCCACGAGTTACCACTTTATCCCCCGCCAACTTGGGTTATTCACCGATTCACAGAAAACCTGCAAGAGGCTGTGGATAAACTATGGAAAGGTCTCGCTAACGCTACTCTCAAGAGGCTTGCAGGAAGTTGTTCATTTTTTGATCATCCGTATAAAAAAGCACCAATTTATCGACCGTTACGGCTGACACTGTGCAGCGGTCAAGGTAGAGTGCAGACTTGCAAAGCGGAAGGACATCATGCAACCGATTCAGACCATTGATGATTTTTTTACACGTAGTGGCGCCGAGGTTTCGCTCTATTATATGGGCCGACGCGTGAGTTCCTGCTCGCGTGACACACTGAGTCGCTTTGAGCGTGGCCAATGTGCCTGGCCCGAGCCCTGGCAAGGTCAGGCACGCTTCGCGGCCATATTTCGGCTAGGCGACATGCCCGAACCGGCGATATGGTTTTTATCGCTTCCTCTTGACGAGCAGGGGCTGCTCTCCCCCGCTCAGCGCGATGGATTTTTAAATCGCCTGATGGAAACCCTGGGGAAAAATGTTGCATACGTAGGCCAGAACGCTAAAGACGTGGATCATTTAATGACGGATAATCCGCTCGCCTTTACGCCTAACGTAACCTTCCAGGCAGTGCTCAACGCCTTCGCAACGCAAGAGCGTGAACTGCCCGCCAGCCAACATTTCGAGCCTGTTGAAGCCTACCTGACCGGCCAGCAAACCATTGACTGGCAAGCACTAGGGCTTCAAGGAATCGCCGATTTCACGGCACGCATGGATGATTCCCAGGCCAACACCCTGGCCCCCCGGCTCGCCACCCTACCCACTAGCGTTGTGCACTCACTCTGCTACTGTTTAGAGCATCAGCCTCTAGCAGTGGCGTCGATAGTGTTGGCGCTGCGTGAGATAGGTGAAAAAGCGGCGAGTGAAGGCGATGTTGAAACGCTCTGCGCCTGTATTCGTGCGGTGGGTAGCACGTGCCAACCAAGCGTAGGCGACTGGTATACAAGCTTGCTGGAAGACGCTCATGCGTGTGGACCCGATGTACTGGCTGCGATGGCTGGTCGCGGTTGGCTCTTACTGGAAGACGCGCATCGTTTACCGCTTTTCCTGAGCCGCTTGGCGGAGGATGAACGGACCAACTTTTCTGCGGTCGTGCGCGACCTTGCTTTAATACCGCGTTTACGGCTACCAATAATGGTAGCGTTACGAGATGCCCCTAACGGTTCGGCCATACAGCGACGTATGGCGGCCATGACATCAGCGGCTAGCCGTTAAATGGGCAGCGCTATTAACGAATTTCAAGGAGTCAGCCGTGAAGGAACTACCCTACCAGGCTAAAGCGGTTATTGGCCGTCGCGAGATGGTGACGTTGCCTGAGCTGGGGCTTCACCTATGCTGTAAGGCAGATACCGGGGCACGTACATCAGCACTACATGCCGAGGAAATTGAAACACATGAAGATGAGCATGGGCAGCTATGGATTAGCTTTATCACCCATAGCGGTGGGCCAGAAACGCCCGCTCATCGCCTAAAAATGCATCTGCATGATAGACGCCGGGTGACCAGCTCAAATGGGCATAGCGAATGGCGATATGTTGTTCGTACGATGATGGAAATGGGCCAGATGAGCTTTCCTGTTGAATTGACATTGACAGATCGCAGCAATATGCGTCACGCCATGCTATTAGGGCGCCGCGCCATGCGCCGCCTGCTAGTGGCCCCGGGCGCTGCATTTTTACATGGCGAGCCTTAAATTAATGACGATTAGCCCTTTATTTGGCCCGGAGTCCTGAATGCATATCGCACTACTGTCACGTAATCGCAATTTGTACTCGACACGTCGCCTCATCGAGGCTGCTGAGCAGCGTGGGCACTCGGCCCGTGTTGTTGATACGTTGCGCTGCTACATGAGTATTGCATCTCACCACCCTTCTATTCACTACAAGGGGCAGGAAATTGAGCCGTTCGATGCTGTAATCCCGCGCATTGGCGCCTCAGTAACGTTCTATGGCTGTGCGGTACTGCGTCAGTTTGAAATGATGGGCACCTACGTTATTAATGACTCCGTTGCCATTACTCGCTCCCGTGACAAGCTGCGCTCGCTCCAGCTGCTTTCGCGCAAGGGACTTGGGCTGCCGATTACCGGCTTTGCCCATTCGCCGGATGATATTCCGGACCTGATTACCATGGTTAAAGGCGCCCCACTGGTCATCAAACTGCTGGAAGGCACGCAAGGCATCGGCGTTGTATTGGCTGAAACCAACCAGGCTGCGGAATCGGTGATTCAAGCGTTCATGGGCATGAAGGCCAACATCATGGTTCAGGAGTACATCAAGGAAGCTCGCGGCGCGGATATACGCTGCTTTGTTATTGGTGATAAAGTCGTCGCTTCCATGAAGCGTCAGGCAGCAGAAGGCGAGTTCCGTTCTAATTTACACCGGGGCGGCACGGCCAGTGTTATTCGGATTACGCCGGAAGAGCGCTCAACGGCCATTCGGGCAGCCAAAGCCATGGGCCTACGCGTTGCGGGGGTCGATCTTTTACGCTCTAACCACGGGCCGGTCATTATGGAAGTCAATTCCTCACCAGGCCTTCAGGGTATTGAGAACTCAACCGGTAAAGATATTGCAGGCTTGATCATTGAACATATTGAAAAAAATGCCTCTCCAAATCGTAAAGCGCCGCCCAAGCCTAAAGGTTAAGGGAAAAAACCAAAAATAATC
Source organism: Halomonas sp. 111 (assembly GCF_052379685.1). NCBI lineage: Bacteria > Pseudomonadati > Pseudomonadota > Gammaproteobacteria > Oceanospirillales > Halomonadaceae > Halomonas > Halomonas sp. 111. The sequence goes on along the minus strand of NZ_JBQSYV010000017.1, from coordinate 26,293 downwards.
CGTATGAGGGGTGGCAAATATTTGCTGCCCCCCCCACAATCTGCGTCACCGAAGGAGGTAGACGCTCATGTTTCTCGACAATCGCCAAGTGGCGATGGACAGTGTGTTAGAAGCGCTGGCCGACAGCATTGATTATTTCCAGGACAATATCGAACGCCTGCGCCCCTCGCTGCGTGATGCGCTGAAGCCGCACTATACAGCGCGCTTAAAGCAGATGCGCTCTCTCCAGGAACTTGCACGGGCACATTTAAAGATGCTGCCGCGAGATGCTGACGTTGAACGCGATGATTTTTTATGGCTATGGAGCCGTCTAAAAAGCTTTGTGGGCAACGATAGCCAGGTATTAATCAACGAGCTGTTAGAGCAAGAGCGAGTTTTGATGCAGGCACTATCTACCCTGTTTACCCACCCGCTACCCGACCCCATTGAGCCGGTGGTGGATGAGTGCATGCAGGGGTGCCGTAAGCTTATTCGCGAGCTTTATACGCTGCAAAAACGTAAAGCAAAGCGCTAAGCTCTATAAAACTTGTTCTGGTTCCAGCCTATCAAGCGTCGGCGCAGTGAATGGCACGACGTTTTGAAGCTCAATGGGTTCGGGTGGGCCCAGAAAGTAAGGCTGCCGATTCCATATATAGATATCGCCCAGCGTCGCAACTCGCGCCAACCATTCGCGCGCTCTCAAACGCCACTCATCGGCTGCAGGGTTCTCTTCTGCAACGCATCCCGTTACATCCAACCCAAGTGCGCGACCAATAAATATCGCGCGCGGCAAATGCCAGCTTTGGGTCACCAAAAGCGCCTGCTCAAGCTGAAAAACGTCGCGGGCTCGCGCCAGCGTATCGTAGGTGCTAAACCCCGCAAAATCCATGGTGAGCTGCTCGGCAGGTACGCCTCGTCGATGCAAATCACGCCACATGGCACGCGGCTCGTTATATGCTTGGGTACGATTATCCCCCGACAGCAACAAATGAGACACGCGCTGCTGGTTGGCAAGCAGGGCTGACGTACGCATGCGGGCATGAAAATGCGGGTTACGTAGACCACTGCGAGTCCAGTGGGAGGTGCCAAATACAATCCCTACATCCGCAGGGCGACACTCAAGCACTTGGCTTTCGATGTAGCGTGCCGTGCTACCTACTACCCATAAATTACCGCCTACAAATAGCAATGCCGCCAGCAGCAATAAAGCTCCTAGCGACATTAGCAGGCGTTTGATCCACCTTAGCAAGACGCTGTGCATCCGGCTATCCTGAGGCGCTTAGAACATGCCAAGCTCAAGTTTCGCCTCGTCGCTCATCATGTCACGGTTCCAGGAAGGGCTGAACACAATCTCGGTATGGACCTTGCTAATCTGGGGCGCTCCGAGAATTTTATTACGTGCATCTGCCGCAATGACATCCCCCATCCCACAGCCAGGAGCGGTCAGCGTCATACGGATCGTCACGACCTGCTCGCCCGTAATCAGTCGCTCAATACGGCACCCATACACTAGCCCGAGATCCACGATATTCACCGGAATTTCTGGATCAAAGCAGGTGCGTAGCTGGTCCCATACAAACTGCTCTATTTCTTCCTCGCTGGCATTTTCGTGCAGGGTCGGGCGCGGTAACGCCTCAAGCCCCAAGGCATCTAAATTGCGCCCCTCTATGAGATAGAGGCGCCCTTCAAAGCCAACACTGACCGAGCTGCCCTTGGCTTGCATCACGCTAACAACGCTATCTTCCGCCAGGATATCCGTTTTCCCAAAGGGAATCGCAATAGCTTCCACGTCACGCTGAAGTGGCAATTTCTGGCCCCGCTCAAGGCTCGCGATTTGCTCGATGTCCATAGCTTTCTCGTTACTCATAGATTGCCTTAACGCACCATGCCAATAACGCGATTGAGAGCGGCAATAAACACCTCCACTTCTTCGAGGGTATTATACGCCGCAAACGATGCTCGGCACGTAGCATCCACGCCAAAGTGTTGAAGCAGCGGCTGCGCACAGTGATTACCGGTACGAATGGCGACGCCTAACTGATCGATCAACAGACCAATATCCTGGGAGTGTGCACCGTCAACAACAAACGATAGCACCCCGGCTTTGTGCGGCGCGGTTCCCACAATCCGCAATCCATCAATGCGCTTTACGCCTTGAGTAGCATGTTCAAGCAACACCCCTTCCCACTCTCCAATCGCCGCGACGCCAACACCTTCGATCCACTCAAGTGCGCGGCCCAAGGCAATGACTTCAGCAATGGCGGGGGTGCCTGCCTCAAACTTATGCGGAATATCCGCAAAGGTAGTGCCAACGTCAAAGGAGACCGTCTTGATCATCTCACCACCGCCTTGCCAGGGCGGCATGGATTCAAGCAGTGCCTGCTTACCGTAAAGTACGCCGACGCCTGTTGGCCCGTAAACCTTGTGGCCAGAGAAGGCGTAAAAATCGGCATCAATCGCTTGTACATCCACTTCCTGATGAGGTGCCGCCTGCGCGCCGTCAATTAGAATGACCGCACCATGCTGGTGGGCAAGTGCCGCCATCTCTTTTACCGGATTAATGGTTCCCAGTGCGTTAGACACATGGTTCACGGCGACCAATTTAGTGCGCTCGCTTAACAGCGCACGGTAAGCCGCCATATCCAGTGCCCCCGTTTCATCCACCGGAATCACTTTAATGGTAAAACCACGCTCAGCCGCCAATAGCTGCCACGGTACAATATTGGAGTGATGCTCAAGCAGTGAGATCAATACTTCATCACCTGCTGCCAGGTGGGTACGACCCCATGATTGAGCCACCAGATTAATGGCTTCCGACGTGCCACGCGTGAAGATAATCTGGCGCGCCTCTTCAGCATTGAGAAACGCTTTAACACGCTGGCGTGTGTTTTCATACGCCACCGTCGCCTCATCGGCCAGCGTATGCAGGCCACGGTGAATATTCGCGTTATAGCGCGAGTAGTAATCGCTAAACACGTCTATTACCTGCTGAGGCGTCTGGCTGGTAGCAGCGTTATCCAAATAGACCAGCGGCTTACCATGCACTTCCCGACGAAGGATCGGGAAGTCATTGCGTAGTGCCAGAACGTCAAAAGGTGCCTGGCCATTCGCTGTCGCTTTCTCAAGTACCGTAGACGACATTCATCACTCCTTAGTAGGCCGTAGAACTTAGTCGTTGAGCGCGACGGCCGTTTCTACCAGGCCAGCCAGGTTAAAGCGTTCCGGCAATTTACCGGCAACCGCAAGCTCTACGCGCTCAGCGACTTCATCCAGCGTCACTTTATCCAGCACTTCACCGGCAAAGGCCAGGGTCAACAGCCCCCGCGCCGTCGCCTCATCGATACCACGCGTACGCAGCGCGTAAATAGCCTCTTCATCCAGCTGACCGGTCGTGGTGCCGTGAGAGCACTTCACATCGTCGGCATAAATTTCAAGTTCAGGCTTGGCATCAATCTGGGCGCGGTCAGACAGCAGCAGGTTCTGGTTGCTCTGAAAGCCTTCAATCTTCTGGCTATCGCGCTTAACGTACACCTTGCCATTAAACACGCCATGCGCACGGTCATCCAGGATGCCTTTGTAGTTCTCATTGGAGAACGTCAAGGGCGCGTTATGATTGACCTTGGTGTGGTTGTCCACGTGTTGACGACCCTGACCGAAGAACAAACCAAAGAAGTTGGTTTCGGCCCCCTGACCATTAAGGTCACTGATCAGGTCGTTACGCACCAGCGCACCACCCAGATTCAGGTTATACGAGGTGTAACGGCTATCGCGCCCCTGCTCAACATGCATGCTGGCAATATGCATGTCGTTAAGCGGTGCTTCCTGAAGCTTGTAGTGGTTCAGGATAGCGCCGCGGTCCAACATAAATTCGCCCACAATGTTGGTGAAGTTGGCTGCGTCCTGGTCACCACAATAGTGCTCAATCAACGTGGCTTCACTGCGACCACCCGCCTCAACCAGAATACGTGGATGGCTCATCACCGGCGCACTGCTCGCCTTGGAGAGAAACTGCAGCACGATAGGCTTATCGACCACTGTACCCGGCGCGATACGCACCACAGCGCCCTCTTCCATAAACGCGGTGTTCAAGGCTGCGAAGGGAGAGAAATCCACGCCAGTTAAGCGGCCAAGTGGGCCACCCACCGCTTCGTGATTTTCAGCAAGCGCTTTTGACAGTGGCATAACATGAACGCTCTGGGGCAGTGCGTCGATATCCGACAGCGCTGGGGCGTAAACACCATCAACAAACGTTAACCGATAAGCCGCGACAGGTAGCGTTAATGCTGCTGCCTGAGCGGGTGAGTAGTCGCCATTATCGGCCAGTGTAAAGTTACCCTGAGCGATGGTGCGAACATCGGTATATTTCCACTCTTCATCACGGCGCGTGGGAAAGCCCAGCGCTTCAAAGCGAGCAGCACCCGCTTGGCGACGCGCAGCAATCCACGACGGCTCCGTTTCGCGCTGCTGGCTACGCGCTTTTAGCGTGTCCAGAAAGGTTTGCGTATCGCTCATGCCACAGACTCCTCAATACCTTCGTATCCGTTAGCCTCTAGCTCTTTGGCAAGCTCGGCATCACCGGTTTTAACAATACGGCCGTCAACCAGGACGTGGACTTTATCAGGAACGATATAGTCAAGCAGGCGCTGATAGTGGGTTACCAACAGAATCGCGCGCTCTTCGGCACGCAGGCTGTTAACACCGTCGGCGACCACTTTCATGGCGTCGATATCAAGGCCGGAGTCGATCTCATCCAGCATGGCGAGTTTAGGCTGAAGCACCAGCATTTGGAGAATTTCGTTGCGCTTTTTCTCGCCGCCAGAGAAGCCTTCGTTAACCGCGCGCTGCAGGAAGCTGGCGTCCATTTTCATAGAGCCAAGCTTCTCTTTCACCAGCTTCATAAACTCAGGCGCCGGCATATCTTCTTCACCGCGCGCCTTGCGCTGGGCGTTCAGCGCTGACTTCAACAGGTAAATATTCTTTACCCCCGGGATCTCAACCGGGTACTGGAAACCCAACAGCAAGCCTGCCTGGGCGCGCTCTTCAATTTCCATCTCAAGTACGTCTTTACCTTCAAAGGTGATGCTGCCCTGGGTGACCTCGTAGCCATCTTTACCTGCAATCACCGCTGACAGGGTTGATTTACCCGCGCCGTTAGGCCCCATGATGGCGTGTACTTCACCGGCGTTGATGGTCAAGGTAAGCCCTTTAAGGATCTGCTTGTCTTCAACGGTGACGTGTAAATCAGTTACTTGCAACATAGTCATAAACCTTCTAATTCTGGCGAGTCGCTGGCGCGACGCGTATCAAAGTAATGTGTACGGCAATCCGGCTAAACGATTAGCCTACCGCGCCTTCCAATGTCACGTTCAAGAGCGCTTCAGCCTCTACCGCGAACTCCATCGGTAGCTCCTGGAAAACATCTTTACAGAAACCGTTAACAATCATACTGACCGCATCTTCCTCGGAAATACCCCGGCTCCGGCAGTAGAACAGCTGATCTTCACCAATTTTTGAGGTGGTGGCTTCATGCTCAATCGTTGCCGTGCTGTTACCGATTTCCTGATACGGGAAGGTGTGAGCGCCACACTTGTCGCCAATCAGCAGCGAATCACACTGCGTGAAGTTACGCGCGCCTTTGGCACGCGGGCCAATTTTCACCAGGCCGCGATAGGACTGGTCGCTCTTACCTGCCGAAATACCTTTGGCCACGATATAGGAACGCGTGCCTTCACCAATGTGAATCATCTTGGTACCGGTATCGGCCTGCTGGCGCCCGTTAGTAACGGCAACGGAGTAGAACTCACCAATGCTGTCTTTACCGCGCAGCACGCAGGAAGGATATTTCCAGGTAATGGCCGAGCCGGTTTCAACTTGGGTCCAGCTAATGCGTGAACGCGCGCCACGGCAGTCGCCACGTTTGGTCACGAAGTTATAGATGCCGCCCTTGCCGTTCTCATCACCGGGGTACCAGTTCTGGACGGTAGAGTATTTGATGTAGGCATCATCTAATGCGACAAGCTCAACAACGGCCGCGTGCAGCTGGTTCTCATCGCGCATCGGCGCGGTGCAACCTTCCAGGTAAGAAACCTGAGCACGGTTTTCGCAAATGATCAGCGTACGCTCAAACTGGCCGGTATTGGCCGCATTGATACGGAAGTACGTCGATAGTTCCATCGGGCAGGTAACGCCTTCAGGAACAAATACGAACGAGCCGTCGGTAAACACGGCTGAGTTAAGCGCGGCAAAGTAGTTATCGGCCACCGGCACGACGGTACCCAAATACTGCTTGATCAGCTCGGGATAATCGCGGATTGCCTCAGAAATGGAGCAGAAGATAACACCGGCTTCTGCCAGTTCCTTTTTAAAGGTCGTCGTTACGGATACTGAATCGAATACCGCATCAACTGCAACGCCGGCAAGCGCCGCCCGCTCGTGTAGTGGAATACCCAGTTTTTCGTAGGTTTCCAGCAGCTTGGGATCTACTTCGTCGAGGCTTTGCGGGCCATCTTCGGGGCGCTTGGGCGCACTGAAGTAGGAAATCGCCTGGTAGTCGATAGGCGGATAATCAAGATGCGCCCAGGAAGGCTCTTTCATGGCCAACCACTGGCGGTAAGCGTCAAGACGCCACTCAAGCATCCACTCCGGCTCACCCTTCTTCTTGGAGATAAACGCGATGGTATTTTCGTCTAGACCGGGTGGAAGCGTGTCGCTTTCAATATCGGTTACAAAGCCATCTTTGTATTCGCGACGAACCAACTGTTCCATTTCTTCGGTTGCCATGGTGTTACCCTCCGGGCAGTTGGTGGCGAGCACCGCTCGCCGTCAATTATAAATAAATGCGTATCAACGCTTATCGGGATTTGCGTATGTTCAGAACCCTGTATATCCAGAGCTACGCAGATACCGCCGATAGGTTGATACTTTGAATTGGTAATTGTACGGGTAGCTTGAGAGGCGATGATGCCGCCAAATGGGCTAACGTTACGCTTTCAAGCAGGGTACGAATCGCGAGCGATACACGCTGCCAATTGTCGGCCACACCACACGTTGCGACCAACTCGCACTCTCCCTGGGCATGGCTGCACTCGGTCATCGCGACAGGGCCTTCAATCGCCGCAATAATATCCGCTGCGGTAATTTGTGACGCGGGTCTGGCAAGCCGATAACCGCCTTGCGCCCCTCGCTGTGACGCTAAAAGCCCCGCTCGGACCAACATCTTAAGCGTTTTGCTTACCGTTGGGTGCGGTAGCTGTACGTCTTCCGCCAAGTCAGCTGCCGTATGCGATGCCTCTGGGTGACGCGCAATTTGTGCCATCACAACAGCGGCGTAATCTGTCAGCCGAGAAAGCTTGAGCATAGCGACTCCCGTTAGCCAGCAAATCATCAGGCTGGCTTGCGTGTTAATTGGGTACCATTTTAGTCCTGTATAAAATCGATGTGAAGCCCTATTGCCCAATTCTTGGCAAATTGCGTCAAGTTCTGGCACGTTCGCCGCCGTTACCATCAAAAACAACAATCATTATCATTTAAGAATTTTATTGGCTATCCCACAAAAAAGCCTATCCACCAGGGATAGGCTTGTTATGGCTCAGCACCTGATTAACTGAGCATCAGGCTTTTTTAACGAATTCAGATTTAAGCTTCATGGGGCCAATGCCATCAACTTTACAGTCGATATCATGATCACCTTCAACAATACGAATACTCTTAACCTTCGTGCCGACCTTAACAACCAACGAGCTGCCTTTGACCTTTAAATCTTTAATGACGGTCACACTATCGCCGTCAAAAAGGGGGTTGCCGTTCGCATCGCGTACGCTGGGAATATCGTCAGGGGCATCGGCATCCGCCGTTTTCGACCACTCATTACCACATTCCGGGCAGACGTACTGCAAGCCGTCATCGTAAGTGAACGTTGAGGCGCAGGCAGGACAATTAGGTAATTCGTTCATCAATGGCTCCATCACAAAAACCAGCAAAGCGATGGAGCCTACACCGGTTAGGCAAAATGCTCCAGTCCAAGGGGGCATTAGCCCCGCTGGTAGGTGCCTACAAGCCGGTCAATTCCTAATACGTGCGGCTCTACCTTCTCAAATAGCGCCGCGACACTTAGACCTTTTGGCAGATCCATTGGCTGATCCAAAGCAAGCACTAAAAAGTAGTAAAGGTGCTTACCATGCCCTTCTGGGGGCATAGGACCGCCGTAGCCCTGCTTGTCGAAGTCGTTATTGCCACAAGTGCCCAGCTGAGTGTTTTCATCCAGCCCGGCAATATCGCCGGGCAGGTTATAAAGGGTCCAGTGAACAAACCCGTAGCGGCCATCTTTTACCAGCGGCGCATCGGGGTCGTGGCAAATAACCGCAAACCCTTTTGTACCTTCAGGTACGTTATGCCACTCAAGAGGAGGCGATAGATCATCGCCCTCCCCGGTATAGCGGGCAGGAATCGCCTGATGCTGCTCAAAAGCGGTGCTGGTGACTTCCATTGATGACAGAGCAAATGCCATAAGTTTCTCCCTGGTTAGCCAATCACTATGTCTACAGAGTGGTAGTAAATATCCAAGGCATCAACGTTAATTCAGATAACCCGCGTTGCGTTGCCACCACTGCTGCGCAATTACCACATTTTCTGCGTTGCTCTCGGGGCTTAGCACGGAGGGTAGCTGCACATAATTCCCACCGGTTTTAGACGTTAACAGCGGATCTTGTGTTGCCAGTTGAAGCGCGTAAAGCACCAGCATTTGTTCGTACTCATCCTGGGTATTCAAGCGCGCATACAAAAGTGGCACTGCGGGTAAGCCAATATCACCTAACCGCTCAGCGGCAATATAAAAGGTCCGGCGGTTATCCTGGTCGCCGTAATAGGAAACGAAGCGGCGATCAGAAAGCCGGCTCACATAGTAAGCGGCCTCTTCTTCAGGGCTCATGTACAGCGGCGGCACCCAGTCAGTCGCCGATACACTGCTGGCACTTGCAACGGGTACTGCCTGAACAGGCTCATCATTCGTTTGAGGTGCGGTCGATGTCGTCCTGTGTTGCTTGCCTGCACACCCTGCCAATAGCACACTCCCAAGTAGCAGGACACATAACATGTTTTGCTTTATTTTCATGTTTCCTATGGGCTCCCCATGCAAATTACCACCATCATTTTTAAGACCAGCGACCCTGCTGCTTTAAGCGTCGTTTTACCCAGCCATCATAGAGCTTCCTTAACCCTGGTTTAATCACCGGCAGACCGATCAACCACGCAACCGGGCGTAAAAAGACAACCCGAGCCATTAACAGACGATAGGCATCAATGCCTTCTACTATATCCCCATCAGCCCGCTCAACATGCAGCGACTTTAACGCAGTGTCAGGTTCTATACCCTTCTCTTGCAGTGTATGCCGGTGCTCACTGACATCACACCAACGAATATCGCTTGCCCCCTCGCCTGCCCAACGCTCATAACGCTGCCTGTCTTTGCGGCAGCGGGGACAAACCGCATCGTAGTAGACCTTAATTGTGTTGTCAGTGGGCATATAATACTCGGAGCGGACATTGAGGGGGTAAGTGTGGCACGTCGACGGCTCGACGCAACGCTAGTGATCCATCAGAGTAAGCGCAGCGTCTTTATGCATCGCAACATGATCGGTTTTGTCGCTTTTGATTTCATACTGCGGCTCCTCCTCACTGGCATAACGGTGATGACCTTTGTAGGTCGTATCCTGCGTATGTACGCGAGTGATATGCCCGCCTACATAGCCAGCCTCTGAGTTCCATTTTACGTGATCGCCCACCTTGAAGCGCTTAGCCATTCTTCACTCCTATTGTTTTCCACCTCTATCGTTCTCCCCCCCCTATCACTCCCCATCCCTATCACTCTGTACTCACTCATAGCGCTAAGTATTCACCTGTGACGACACATAAGAGCCAGGTTGCTACTCTAGCATCCGGTAAACGCGCCACTTTAAAGAATGGCTGCTTGCCTTTGCGTGTCCTTACTTCATTAGACAAGAGGCTGCCATGGCGGAATGCAAAAAACTGCTGATCATTGCACATGCACCTTCCGAGAACACACAAAAGATGCTGGAGGCTGTGGTGCACGGCGCGTCCCACCCTGACGTGGAAAAGGTGGTGGTAACATCGCTCACCCCGCTTGAAACACAACCGGACGATATTCTTTCAGCCGATGCGATTATTCTCGGCACCACTGAAAACCTGGGCTATATGGCAGGGTTAGTGAAGGACGTATTTGATCGATGCTACTACGCCTGCCTTGATAAAACCGAAGGTTTACCGTTCGCGTTTTATATTCGGGCAGGCCACGATGGCACCGGCACTCAGCGTGGCATTGAGAGCATTACCACCGGGCTGCGCTGGCGACTCATACAAGAGCCACTTATTTGCCGAGGCGACTTTCAGGCAGGTTTTATCGAGCAATGCGAGGAGCTGGGGCTATCCGTGGCTGCCAGCCTGGAGGCTGGGATTATTTAAGGCGAAAAAAAACGACACCTTGATAGGTGCCGTTTATCAGTGCATAAGGCTGGTTACTTCAAGCGCTCAAATACCGTCGCAACCCCTTGCCCCATACCAATACACATGGTGGCCAGGCCCAACGTGGTGTCGCGCTGTTGCATAACGTTGAGCAGCGTGGTGCTGATGCGTGAACCGGAACAACCTAGTGGGTGGCCCAAGGCAATCGCACCACCGTTTAAGTTAACCTTTTCGTCCATGGCCTCCAAAAAGCCCAGGTCTTTTAATACCGGCAGACTTTGCGCTGCAAAGGCTTCGTTAAGCTCGACAGTCTGGATATCATCCGACGAAAGGCCTGCGGCTTTCAGCGCCTTTTTAGAAGCTGGCACCGGGCCATAGCCCATAATCGATGCATCGCACCCAGCTACACCTGTGGAGAGCACTTTAGCGATAGGCTCAAGCCCCAACGCTTGGGCGCGCTCGTAGCTCATGATCGCCATGGCGGAAGCACCCACGGAAAGCGCGGACGACGTGCCTGCCGAGACGGTGCCGCTACGCGGATCAAACACCGGCTTAAGCTGGGCCATGGACTCAAAGCTTGCATCAGAGCGGATCACTTCATCGCTCTTGAACAGCACTTTAAAGCCGCGCTGGTCATGGCCTTCAACACCGACAATCTCGTTATCGAAGTAGCCTTTCTCCATTGCTGCCTGAGCACGCTGGTGCGAACGCACGCCAAACCGGTCCTGATCTTCCCGCGTAATACCGTGCATCTTACCTAGTAGCTCGGCGGTCAGCCCCATCATCATGGAGGCTTTAGCGGCGTATTTACTAATCGCAGGGTTTACATCAACCCCATGCGCCATGGGCACATGTTCCATGTGCTCTACACCACCAATGATGTAGAAATCGCCCATGCCCGCTTTGATATTCGCCGCCGCAATATGCAGCGCAGTCATGGAGGAGCCACACAGACGGTTAACGGTTTGCGCCGGTACCGAGCGTGGAATGCCGGTCATGATCGCCGCATTGCGAGCAATGTTCATGGCTTGTTCAAGGGTCTGGTTAACGCAGCCCCAAATCACATCATCTACTTCTGAAGGGTCTAGATTGGGATTACGGGTAAACAACGCCTGCATGACAGCAGCGGACAGGTTTTCCGCTCGAACGTTACGAAATGCGCCATGTTTGGCTTTTGCCATGGCGGTACGCACACCGTCGACCACCACGATATCTCTGGGATTCAAACTCATCTTATTTCTCCTGTTCGCGGTGACTTAGGCCTGACCGGGGGCGGGATAAAACTGCTCATTGTTCTTCGCCATTTGGCGCAGCTTTTCAGTCGGCGCGTACAGCGGGCCGAGCTCTTCAGCCAATCCTTCCGCCAGTTTGACGAACTCCGCCACGCCCATGGCGTCGATATAGCGCAGCGCGCCACCGCGGAAAGGCGGGAAACCAATACCGTAAATCAGCGCCATATCCGCTTCGGCAGGCGTATCAACAATATTGTCTTCCAGACAACGAACCGTCTCCATGCAGAGCGGCACCATCATGCGGGCAATAATATCCTCGTCGGAGAACTCTTTTTTGTCGCTAACCACTTCCTCGATTAACGCGTAGGCCTGCTCATCCGTTACTTTTTTGGGCTTGCCTTTTTTATCCTCTTCATAGGCATAAAAACCCTTGGCGTTTTTCTGGCCCAGGCGCTCGTTTTCGTACATCACCTGGATTGCCGTTTTGCCTTCACGCGCCATGCGGTCCGGGAAGCCTTCCGCCATGACGTCATTAGCGTGAACCGCCGTATCCATACCGACCACATCCAGCAGGTAAGCAGGCCCCATCGGCCAGCCAAACTTCTCCATGACCTTATCAACACGCTGGAAGTCGGCACCCTGCTCGACCAGGAAGCTGAAGCCGCCGAAATAGGGGAACAGCACACGGTTTACTAAAAAGCCGGGGCAGTCATTCACCACAATGGGCGTTTTCCCCATGGCGCGAGCGTAAGCCACCGTCGCCGCAACGGCTGCGTCAGAGGTTTTTTCACCGCGAATAACTTCAACCAACGGCATGCGATGCACAGGGTTAAAAAAGTGCATGCCACAGAAATTTTCAGGGCGCTTCAGATTCTGAGCCAAGCGGTTAATCGAAATGGTCGATGTGTTGGAGGTCAGGATTGTATTCTCTCCTACCTTCTCTTCGACTTCGCTGAGCACCGCACCTTTTACCTTGGGATTTTCAACAACCGCTTCAACCACCAAATCAACATTGCCGAAGTCGCCGTAGGAGAGCGTGGGGCGAATATTGGTCAGCTTTTCTGCCATTTGCTCACTGGTGAGTTTTTTACGCTCAACCTGCTTGGCGAATAGTTTACGGGACTCTTTCAAGCCCAGTTCAATGGCTTCATCCTTGATGTCTTTCATCAAGATAGGCGTGCCTTTAGAGGCGCTTTGGTAAGCAATACCACCGCCCATTATACCGGCACCCAACACGGCCGTTTGCTTAACAGGCTGTGCCTGCTTTTCATACTTGCTGGCTTTCTTTTTGACGACCTGGTCGTTCATAAACAGACCGACCAGGTTAAACGCCACGCTGCTTAACGCAAGCTTGGCAAAGGCTTTCGCCTCAATGGCCTGGGCGCGACTGCGCTCTTCACCCGCACCTTTTTGAATAACCTTGATAGCTTCAATAGGCGCTGGATAGTGAGGGCCCGCTTTGCCGGCGACATACCCTTTGGCCGTCTCAAACGCCATCATTTGTTCGATAGCATTGAGCTTTAAGGGGCCTTTTTTCTCTGCCCGGCGCGCCTGGTAATCAAGCTCGCCAGCGTTAGCGCGGTCGAGTATGTCTAGCGCCGCCTCCTCTAGCTGCTCGGGCGTGACCACGGCATCGACAGCGCCGACTTTTAGCGCCGCATCGGCGCGGTTTTCAGTGCCACCGGCAATCCATTCAATCGCATTGTCAGCGCCAATCAAGCGTGGCAAGCGTACACAACCACCCCAGCCCGGCAAAATGCCCAGTTTGGTTTCCGGAAGTCCAATTTTAGCTTTTTCGCTCATCACGCGAAAATCAGTGGTGAGCAGCACTTCGCACCCGCCACCCAAGGCAAGGCCATTAATAGCGGCAACGGTTGGAAAAGGGAGATCTTCAATCGCATTAAATATCTCGTGCACCTTGAGGTTCATCTCCTCAAGGTACGCTTCACCTTTAGTGAACAGGCTGTGAAACTCGGTGATATCCGCCCCGACAATGAACGCGTCTTTGCCGCTGCCAATCACCAGGCCCTGCAAGTTATCTGCCGCCTGAAGAGCGCTAACAGCCTCTCCCAGTTCGGTAACAACAGCGCTGGAAAGCTTATTAACGGACTCATCTTTTAAATCAAAAATAAGCCGCGCGATGTGATGGCCACTCAGGGTGTCACGACGCTCCACCGTGATGGCATTGCCTTGATAGATCATCCGTGCTCTCTCCACAGGTTTGAACTGGCGCTCCTGTCAGCAGACTCTTGCAGCAAGTTTTAGCGACAAGTCCCTGGCTGGTTCGCCAGCATTTCATACGGTCGTTTGATAGCGTTAGCTTGGTTGAGTTATCCAACAACGTCAAGCCCTGACTTTTGGCTAATCCCTGCCAAGAAGTACACTTTCTCATCACCTAAATATTCCGTTATTAAGGACACATTAAGACGATTACCTACTGGGCATCGACTTTTTTCAGAAACCCATGGATCATGATTTTTTTCACTATGGGTCATATATTCATGGGCGCCCTATTAACACCGACGCGCATAAAAGCCATTCAGCACTTTACCGAACGCTTAGTGGAGCGCATTAAACCCTGGAGCTGGCTATGGCCGCCCATGGCATTTTCGGCGGGAGTAGGCAGTTTTTTTCTGGTCGACCGTCAGCAGTGGCTAGGTGCGGCGCTAGCGCTGGGGCTGCTATTTACCTGGACGTTGCTGCTTTCTGAAAGTTTAATTGGCCGCTGGCTGGCCAAGCGCGGCCACCCTACCCTGCACCGTGGCGCCACTACGTTTATTGCCCAAATGATTCACCAGGAGACGCTGTTTTTTACCCTTCCGTTCATTTTAATTACGACGGTATGGAACAGCGGACAAACGCTATTTGCTCTCCTGGTCATTGGCATGGCGCTGTTATCAATTATCGACCCGCTTTATTACAAGGTAGCTGGCCGCTGGCGCAGTCTCTATTTTATTTTCCATGCGCTGTGCGTTTTTTTGGTGATGCTGGTAACGCTACCGATCATGCTCCATCTCACGACCGGACAAAGCCTTTTATTAGCAATGTCCTTGATGGTACTGGTAGCGCTTCCCAGCTTTTGGCATTTACTCAAGCAGCGCTCGTTAAAACGCTGGTGCCTATTTCTAGGGCTAACGCTTGCACTTGCGTATGCTGCCTGGATAGGCCGTATTTGGGTGCCGCCCGCAAGCCTTTGGTTGACCAGCAGTGCGCTCTCCCCTTCGCTTGATATTCAGCAGCGAGAACCGCAGGGTTCCATTGCGCTGACGCCGGATGCTATTCGTGAAAACGGCCTTTATGTGTATACCGCGATCCGTGCCCCACGAGGATTAAGCGAAACTATTTACCACGCCTGGCGTCATAACGGTGAACCGTTAGATACCGTCCGGCTGGACATTAGTGGTGGGCGTGAACAGGGTTATCGGGCATGGAGTCATAAGCTTAACTTTCCTGCTGACCCATCAGGTGACTGGCGAATAGATATCATGACGGATAGTGGTCAACGCGTGGGGCTGATTCGTTTTACGGTATCGGAAGACTTACAAAAGGCCTCTAAAGCCGATAGCGCTATTCGCGCCAGCGGTTTAAGCAGACTTGATTTGCGTCGTTTTGTGCCAGGAAGCAGTGAACGTTCTGACACGCCGACAAGCGACTAAGTCCGCCTATGGCTTGCAATCCAAGCCATAGCTAATGACAATCTATCCTCCCACTTTTTGGTAGCGAGTTGCCCATGGCTTCATCGATTGGTTTTCGTCTTGCACGCCTGCCGCATTTGTGGCGCTCAATTTTGGATCGTAGGCTCGCTCCTTTGGGGCTTACCCAAACGCGCTGGGTCACGCTTTATCATATCTGGCGCTTGGGTGAGGGACATCCCCAGTGCGACCTGGCGCGAGTGATTGGTGTTGAGGCCCCTTCACTTGTTCGTACACTGGGCCAACTTGAGGAGCAGGGTCTGGTTGAGCGACGCGCTTGTGATAGTGACCGGCGCAGCAAGCGTATTTACCTTACGCCAGCAGCAATGCCGCTTTTAGAAAAAATTGATGCGGTGGCTACCCAAGTCCGTGAAGAGTTCTTTGTCGGGCTTGGTGAGCGTGAGCTTGAACAGCTCAATGAATGGCTGTCAATAATTGAATCAAACGGGCTAGCCATTCAAGCGCGCGAGCAAGACCCCCCTACTGCTTAGATGCTCACCTAGCGGTGATGCGCACCGTCTCGATTATCCAACGGCTTGCCTAGCGGCTGGTCCGACAAACCGCTTAGCGCGCCCTTTAATTGCTTTACGTCTGCAAGATAAGTGGAGAAACGCTCGGCGGTTTGCGACTCCCACCACCAAAGCGTTAGCGCATAAGGCGTCGATTCAATCACTAGTGCATCCTGAGGCAACCGCTCCAAGAGTGCTTTTAACGGCGCACTGGCACTTTCAGGTAAATCGCGCAACGGTGCAATACGCCAACGCCAGCCAGCATAATAGGGCTCTAGTGCGGCACTGGCATTGCTGTCCCGTAGCAGCACAAAGTCCGGGCCTGGCGCATCCTGAGGATAGTGCCAACGATAAGCGGGCATGGTGCCCCTAAAATGGTGCAGCGGGGGTTTTTCCATTTTAACACTGACCCCTTGTTGCTTAGCACCGTTACGTAACGCCATTTGCCTTACCTGACGCGGGCTTGGCTTGAGCCACATGACCGGCGCCATCACAAATAACAATACAAAAATGATAATTAACCATACCATCACTGCTTCCACCCTATTTCAGTCGTACGCTGTTAACACGTTTAAAAAACCATGACGCAGATCGTTGTTAAGATTGTCCATGCAGCTTAAAGTAAAGGTTATCTAACAAAGTTTGCTTCTTTGTTAATTATCGCCAAGGAGATAAGCCATGAGCTATCACCATATTCTGGTTGCCGTTGACCTAACAAAAGATTCTCACAAGGTACTAGAGCGCGCGATCGTTATCGCTGAGCGCAACAATGGTGCCAAAATCTCCATTATGCATACCCTTGAGCCTTTGGGTTTCGCCTATGGAGGTGATATCCCGATGGACCTTACCAGCATTCAAGACCAATTGGATGATCATGCCAAGCAGCGCCTGGCTGAAATTGCGACCCCTCATATCGACAAGGCCGACCAGCACGTAGTGGTGGGCATGCCCGACACGGAAATTCATCGCTTCGCGGATGAACATAACGTTGATTTGATTGTGGTTGGCTCCCACGGAAGACACGGCTTTGCCCTGCTACTGGGTTCAACGTCAACAGGCGTGCTGCACGGCGCGCAGTGTGATGTGCTCGCCGTACGGGTTGGCAAAAAGGGCGAGAGCAGCGACGAATAAATATACGCGCTTATTCTCGGCGCCTGACTTGCATATCGAACGCTTCTGTTCAAAAAGCTACTATCCCCAAAGGCACCGACCAGGCGCCTTTGGGAACATACACTTGAGTTTCCGCTATTCGCCGTTGGCCATGGCTTCAAGCTCCATCCAGCGTTCCATGGCGGCTTCAAGCGCCTGCTGAGCATGCTCTAGCTCTTGTAGTTTCGCTGTTACCGCGCTGGCCTCCTGCTGATAAAACGCGGGATCGCCTACCACTTGCTCCAGCGCTTCGACATTGGCTTCAAGCCGCTCGATGTCGGCAGGCAATGCATCCAGTTCGCGCTGAAACTTATAGGAGAGCTTGACGGTTTTTTTAGCGGGTTCTTCAGGTGCCTTCTCAGGTGCTTTTTCTACCGCCGCGCTGGTGGGCTCGGTTTGTTGACGCGCCGCGCCTTCCCAAGGGGCAGGCGGTAGCTTACCGCCCTGACGTATCCAGTCGGTGTAACCGCCCACGTATTCACGGACAACGCCTTCGCCTTCAAAAGCCAGCATGCTGGTCACCACGTTGTCCATAAAGGTTCGGTCGTGGGAAACCAGTAACAGCGTACCGTCAAAGTCCAGCAACAGCTCTTCAAGCAGCTCCAGGGTTTCCATATCCAGGTCGTTGGTCGGCTCATCAAGCACCAACACATTGGCAGGCTGGGTAAACAGCTTGGCCAAGAGCAGACGATTAGACTCCCCGCCCGACAGTGCTTTTACAGGCTGACGCACGCGGTCAGGCGTAAACAGGAAATCCTGCAGGTAGCTCATGACATGGCGATCCTTGCCACCGACGCTGACTCGGTCACTGCCTTGAGCCACGTTGTCATAAACCGTTTTTTCCAGTTCAAGTCCTGCGCGCAGCTGGTCAAAATAGGCCACTTTAAGGTTCGTGCCTAGCTGTACACTGCCTTCGGTCGGTGCTAGCTCACCCAACAGAATTTTAAGTAGTGTTGTTTTGCCCGCGCCATTGCGCCCGAGAAAACCGATACGGTCGCCGCGCACGACTTCCAGGTTCACATTACGCAGAATAACGTCGTTACCAAAGCGCTGAGTCACCCCTTTAAGCTCGACTACCCGCTTACCGGTACGTTCACCACTATCAACGGTCAGGTTAGCAGTGCCTTGGCGTTCACGGCGCTGGCTGCGCTCGTCGCGCATGGCTTCAAGAGCACGTACCCGCCCCTCATTACGGGTACGGCGCGCTTTAACCCCTTGGCGTATCCAGGTCTCTTCCTGCGCCAGCTTTTTGTCGAACTCGGCATTTTCCCGCGCCTCAACTTCAAGCTCGTGCTGCTTGCGCGCCTGAAACTCTTCGTATTTGCCCGGGTAGCGGCCCAGCTTGCCACGATCAAGCTCAAGAATATTAGTCGCCAGCCTGGAAAGAAACGCCCGGTCATGGGTAATCAACAGCACCGCACCATTAAAAGCCAGAAGCTGCTCTTCAAGCCATGCAATGGTGTCCAGGTCCAAATGGTTGGTCGGTTCATCAAGCAGAAGTAAATCAGGCTCAGACACCAGCGCTCGCGCTAACGCGACCCGGCGACGCCAGCCGCCTGAAAGAGAACTCATCTCAGTTTCAGGAGGAAGTCCCAGCCGCGTTAGCACAACATCAATACGCTGATGGAACGACCAGCCATCAATCGCTTCGATGCGGGTTTGCAACGTCGCCATGCGATTCATGTCCGGGTCGGGATCGTTGATCAAGTGCTGATATTCAGACAGCAGCTCGCCCGCTTCAGGCAGACCCTGTGCGACCATGTCGAAAATAGTCATGCCCGATGACTCAGGTAACTCCTGAGCCAACACTCCAATTTTCAAGCCAGGCGCTCGCCAAACCGAGCCGTCATCAGCCTGAATATCACCCGCCACTAATTTTAAAAGCGTAGATTTACCGGTGCCGTTGCGCCCGACCAGCGCCAGCCGCTCGCCTTTTTCGACCGTAAGGTCAGCGCGGTTCAACAGTACTTGGGTGCCGTAGGCAAGTTGCAGCTGTTCGAGTCGTAACAAGGTCACGCAGTATCCTCCATCGTCGTGAGGCGCACAGTGTAACGCATGGACAGCAGTAGAGGGGAAGCTTCGCGCATTAGTCGATACGTGTGCTTAGCGTTACAATACTGGTTTGCTATTTTCGACGAAGGAGTAACGCTTGGCTTCATCGGCAGTCGATAACGTTTTACCTGAAGCGCTTCAATTTCGCCCTACGTCTCCGTTGGTCGATATTGGCGCTAATTTGACGCACGAAAGCTTTGATCGTGATCTTGATGACGTCATCGCGCGGGCTCATGCTGCTCATGTTAATACAATGATTGTCACGGGCACGGACCTGGCGCACGCCGAGCAGGCGATAGCCCTTTCCGGGCAATATCCCGGCCTTTTCGCAACGGCGGGCATTCACCCGCATGATGCCAGTTGCTGGAATGCAGACCTAGCCAACAAGATGAAAGCCTTGCACGCACATCCGAAGGTAGTCGCCGTTGGCGAATGCGGGCTGGATTTCAATCGCAATTTTTCGACGCCTGCCGAGCAAGAGCATGCGTTTGAAGCGCAGTTGGCACTAGCTGCTGAAAGCGGCCTGCCGCTTTTTCTACATGAGCGCGATGCAGGCGTACGAATGCGTGAAATATTGGCCGCTTGGCGCGATGATATCAGCGACGCGGTTGTGCACTGCTTTACCGCTGACCGCGATACGCTGCACGGCTATCTAGACCTGGATATACATATTGGCCTGACCGGCTGGATTTGCGATGAGCGTCGCGGCCATCACTTGCGCCCGCTGGTTAACGATATTCCGCTGGAGCGCTTGATGGTGGAGACCGACTGCCCTTACCTGCTGCCCCGCAATCTACCCGCTAAACTCAAAGGGCGCCGCCATGAGCCAGCGCTTCTGCCGTGGATCGTAAAAGAAATTGCCCAGTGGCGCGGCATCAGCGAAGCTGAACTAGGTAGCGCCACGACGCAAACTGCACAGCGCTTTTTCCGCCTGCCTACAGAATCTTGAAAGGAGTACGAGCGTGGCCGATTACCCAGGATTTATTGCCATTGAAACGGGCGAAGAAGATGGCCTCCCCCTTGCCATAGCCTGGTCATTGCCCGATGGACGCGTTAAGGAAACCTTGATCCAACCAGACGATAGCTGGATCAAGGAAGATACCAATGCCATGGGCGCTTACAGCATCGAGGAACTTGAGAGCCTGGGCGTTAGCCCCCTTGAGGTGATTCGCGAGCTGGAAAACGATTACTTCTCCGCCACTCTCTATACCAGCGACAATGGTGAGGATGAGGCGGCGCTGGCGCGTCTATTTGATACGTATGGGTTGGACCCTTTTGTAGAACTGGCGCCGGCATCGGTGCTCTACCCGTCTATCACACCGGGTGAATGGCACCGCCAGCGACGTGAGACATTCAGCGAGCTGGGCCTGGAGCCCATGCGCCCCGAACATGAGCTTGAGGTCATGCTGTCCTTGCACCAGCGCTTAACCGAAACGGATTAAGCATTAGCAGCCACAGGCGCTTGACCCAAGACCGCTTGGCCTTGGGTAATCGCAGCGGCTAGTGGCTCTTTGCGCTGATAAAACGACGTCAACGCCACATAAAGGGCGTTGGCGCGCGTGGGCAGGCCTTCTTGTAAATAGCGCTGCTTTCGGGCGTTTACCTTCTCCGCAAATGCGTCACGATCGACGTCAACATCGCCCCCCAGGTTGTCCACGCTGACATGAAAGATGCGTCCACACGCGTCAGCAAACAGTGACTCCAACGCCTGAGGGGCAATTTCGGCTTGCTCAAAAGCGCTCTGCTCCTGGGCATTACGCCCATCGGGCAAATACCAGTAGCCATAGTCTTCCAACTGACGGCGCTTGGCACCAGCAATACACCAGTGGCTAATTTCATGCAGGGCGCTGGCATAAAACCCACGGGCAAAGATAATCTGATGATAAGGCGCTTCCTTGCTTGCCGGTCGATAAAGCGGCTCATCTTCACCCCGCACTAATCGGGTTTGATAGCGCGGCATAAAAATGCCGTCAAAGAGTGCAGTAATATCCTCAAGTAACCATTTGTCATCTGCGTGAACCACAATATCCTCGTTATTTAAGGCCTTTTTGCCTAGTATAACGGCCCTCGTTAGGTAGGCTGAAGTCTAAACGGCAAAAACCAGCGACTCCTGCTAATCTAGCGGCGTTTTATAGATTACTTTACTAACGGAGAGCCTTTCCTTGGCCCGCTTTGCTGACGATATCAAAACCACCTATTGGCCAGAAACCCGTGCCTTAATTTTATTGGCGCTGCCTATTTGTGGCGCGCAGCTTGCCCAGGCAGGCATGGGGGTAGTCGATGTCATGATGACGGGACGCTTTAACGCTACGTCGCTGGCAGCGGTCTCAGTAGGTACCAGTTTATGGGCGCCCTTGATGCTCTTTATGACGGGCACGCTCATGGGGCTTACCCCTATTGTCGCTTATCACCTCGGCGGACAGCGAAGCAATGCCATTCGCCCTGCGGTTCATCAAGGATTATGGGTGGCCTTGGTTCTAGGCATTATCGCCGCGATTCTGCTTAGAACCAGCGTCATGCCCATTTTCGAATTAATGGATGTACCGGCTCAAGTCGCTCAAGAATCAGCTGCTTATCTTTCAGCGGTGGCGTTCGGTATGCCCGGTATTGCCCTCTTTCAAGCATTACGCGCGTTTTCGGATGGCATGAACCATACGCGGCCATCATTGTGGATCAGTGTCATCGGTTTGCTCGTGAATATTCCGGCCAACTACCTGCTGATCTACGGCGGCGACGGGCTGGTCAATTTGTTGGGTAGCGGCGTTCCCGATATTCTGCAACAAATTCCGGCCATGGGTGCCTTTGGCTGTGGGATCGCGACGGCTATCTCCATGTGGACCATGATGTTAATCATGCTGCTGTACACTCGCCGAGGGCGTGCTTACCAAAACGTGTCGCTATGGCACCGTTTTACGCCTCCACAGCTGGCGGGTATTAAAGAGCTGATTTTTGTAGGCATGCCGATTGGCGTGGCTATTTTTGTTGAGGTGACCCTGTTCACCTTGATCGCCCTGTTTGTTGCCAGCCTGGGCGAGATAACCGTAGGTGCTCACCAAATCGCGCTCAGCTTTACCTCTATTCTGTTTATGCTGCCGCTTTCATTGAGCATGGCATTAACGGTACGCGTGGGTAATACCCTCGGCCAACATCGCCTGACACTGGCTCGCCAGGTTGCATGGAATGGTGTGGTGGTGAGCATACTGATTGCGGCGTTTAATAGCCTCTTTTTGTGGCTAACTGCCAAGCCGGTGATTGCCTTGTATACCTCGAACCCTGAGATACAGGCGCTGACCCTTACCCTCATTGCCCTTGCGGTCATCTTCCAGCTCTCTGATTCGCTTCAGGTGAACCTGGCAGGCGCGCTACGAGGGTATAAGGACACCCGCATCGTCATGGTCATTACAGTGCTGTCCTACTGGCTTGTAGGCCTTGGAGGCGGTTACTGGTTAGGTGTGCATGGTGCAAGCGGTTTAACCGAGCCTTTAGGTGTTCATGGGTACTGGATAGGCTTGATTGCAGGGCTTAGCACCGCCGCACTGTTGTTGGCCTGGCGTTTAAAATGGATTAGCCGACAGGGGTGAAAAGTGACAAACCTGTGGCTTCTCTTCGTTATGTTCACGGCAATGTCGGTTTTGACAGGTTGCAGCGATCATGAGGCAGAGCAGCCATGGGTCGCCTATCATCATCAGTTGGCCGAAGACCTGTCCTCGCCTCCGCTCGAGCGCACAGAAGTATCCAACATAGGGGCATTTCCAGAACGCCAAGAAAGGCTGATTGAGGTATCTGAAACCCGCGATGGCATACTCAATATTTACGCGTTGCGCGAGTGTCACATCACATCGCTGATTGCAGCCCGCAACAATCAGCTTGGCCGGGTTGCGCCGCCCAGCCAGCACTGGCTTTACGAGCGTGAGTTATGGCAACGCTTGGCGGCATGCCAGGAAAGCGATGTCCCAGACCGGTTAAGCGAGCGCGATAAAGAGCGCCTTGAACAGCTTACTGCTCTGAAAACAGCACAACTACCCGCTGTTAGCTGGAATGCTATTTTCGATTCTGATGAGTGGGTAAAAAGCTTCTCTCGGGCAAGCCAACCGCTAGCGATGAGTGATTTTCCAGCGATTGCGCAGCAGCTTGCCGCTGTCGATTATTTGCAACAAATGGTAGATAGCCAGTTTAGCCAAGCATGGCAGCAAGACTCCTCTCAGCTTGAAAACCACCTCAAGCACCTTCAAGAACGCCCCTTAACCGCCGAGATACTCCGCACACTGCTACTTTCCGAACAACGTTTGCAAGACGCCAGCGAGTACTTAAGCCAGCATGATCCTCACCATGAAGCGTGTTTAACAGCGTGGGACACTGAAGCACTGAACCTCCTTGAAGCTAACGCGCAACAGTGGCTACTCGCTATCAACAAGCTGATAAACAGCCAAAGCGTTGCCTTGCCAGAAGCGGTACGTGTTTACCAAACCCAATGGCTCTCGCTTGATAACGCACAAGCGCCTTGGCAGCAGTATCAGCAGGCCAAAACGCACCACTTATCGCTTAGAGAAATGCACTCAGTCTGTTTAAGCGATTAAATATTCGCCTCCCTCTTAACCTTATGGGCAACCTGTGCTATTGGTGAAGGATGCGGTAAGCATTTCTTGCTTACCAATGTCGTGGCCACGCAGCATTAGGAGGGACATCATGGGCGTATCCCAGTCACCCCGCTCTGCCCAGGTCATCGACCTGGATACCGTGCGCCTGCGTCAGCAGGCGCAAAAAAGTTTGGTTCGTTTAGCGCCCGAGTTAGACGGGTTGGAAATGGTATACCAGCTCGCTGCGAGCCCCGATTCCTATTTTGGCATGCCCATTCTGGCCTGGGGCTTAAGAGCCGATGGCCATGTTGTTGGGTTGGTGCCCTGGATGGAAACACTAACCGCCTGCCAAGAGGTGGATAGCCAGGAAAACGGCTATTTTGTTGGCTATCGCGATCCAGAAACAGAAGAGATCTTTGAGTCACCGCCCGACCACAAATATTACGAGCTGACGGCTGCCGCTGACTATTTTGAGTATGAAGCGTCGGGAGACGTTACGCTCATCCAGCAAATTCCCGATACCCTGGGCACTCATGCATTGTGCATGAATCACCCCAATGCACCGTGGCATATGAAACCCGTTTACGGATGGCGCTTGTACAGCGATGGCTCTATTGATGCCTTACTTGCTGATGAAGAAAAGGCCACAATGACACCCATTCTGTTGGGTGATAAGTGCCTCTACAGTGCACGCTCCTGCCACCCGAGCGTTTATTACTTTCAGCGCCATATCGCTAACCGTATTCTTGAGGAAGATCCCGCTACCCTTGAGACATTAGCCATGATGGTCGTGCCAGGCGATTAACGTACGAGGCGGTACACCTGTTTAATTATGCGCACCGTGCGAGGCTATTCACCATTAGTCGATTTTTTGCCGCGCACGGCTGCACATCTTTACGCTAAGCGTATAAAGTAAACGTAGCTTTCTGCTGATTCACTGCGGTCGACAAGCTCATGACCCAAAAATTGACAAAATTTAGGTACATCACGCGTGGTAGCAGGATCTGTTGCCACAACTTTAAGCACTTGACCTGAACTCATATCACGCACTTTGTTGTGCATCAGCATGATAGGTTCAGGACAATAAAGCCCTGTGGTGTCCAGAACGGTGTCGTAGTGGGGTGAGGCATCAGTCGTGTCAGCCATTCATATCCTCGGTTTAGGAACTAGATAGCATGATTAAAGTTATCATCGAACGGCGTATTATGCCTGGCCTTGAAGATGAGTATGAACAGGCCGCACGCGAAGTCATGCGTGTTTCGCTCGGTGTCAGAGGCTTTGTCAGCGGTGAAACGCTGGCACAACAAGGCCATACAGATCGACGCTTGATGATTACCAAATGGCGCGATTTACGCGCCTGGAAAGAGTGGCACGCCAGCGATGCGCGTGCCACTGCGATGCAACGTATTTTACCGCTATTAACAGAAGACGAGACGATCCGCATCTATGAAGCGGGCTATTAACACCTTAGTGGGTTAGTCTTACGTGCACAGTCACTTCTTCCCGGTCATGATAAAGGTGCCTACAGTTTATGTGGGCACCAACACCCGCGTTTTTAAGCGCTTCTTCCAATATTTCCAAACAGCGCGTTACTTCATCCCAACGTTTCTTCATAGGTAGTTTGAGGTTAAAAATAGCCTCTCTACACCATTTACGCGTTAGCCAACGCTCAACCATCGCCAGCACCCGTACGGGCTTATCCACGATGTCACATACCAGCCAATCCAAACGCTGAGGCGGCTCCCAGGTAAAGCCATCTTCTTTAAGATGATCAATTTGCCCAGTGGCCATTAGCTGCTTATCCATTGGCCCATTATCAATGGCATAAACGTACATGCCCCGCTGCACCAACTGCCATGTCCATCCACCGGGCGCGGCTCCTAGATCTGCTGCCTGCATATGCGCACTCAAGCGCTCCTCCCACTCTTCGCGTGGGATAAACTCATGCCATGCTTCTTCCAGTTTAAGCGTAGAGCGGCTTGGTGCACGCGAAGGGAAGCGCAACCGACGAATACCGTTAAGCAGCTCGCTACGATTACCGGGAAAACTTATGCCTAGCTGGGCGCGATCACCATCGGTCCAAAAAATATGTAACCGACGCCCACCTGCCTTGCCGCGTAGTGCACCGCGTTTTTTTAACATGCTTTGCAACGGCTTGGTAAGGGCTTTGATCAGGCCAACCAGCGCCTTGCCATCATTAGTATCGGGCGTTTCATGCCAGATTTCTTCAAAACTCCAGCCGCTAGCTTTAACCTGCTCTAAAATAGCGGTTAATCGATCATCTCGTGACAGGGCGAGTCCTGGTAAGGCCGCCAGGCTCTGGCGAGCAAAAATAAGCCTTTTAAAAGCCGCCCGCCGGTGCAAGTCATTAACGGGTTCATCGTCTGTTCGCGTTAGGCTGGCCCACCCTTCCCCATAAGCAGGTTCACAGGGTACCCCTTGGTGCTTTGCATGGTGCTGCATTTCTGACAGCGCATCATGTTCAAAACCAGGGCGGCAGTAAACTAACCACGATGTCGGTACCGTTTCACTCACCACTTCACCTCAAATTGCGTCTATCACCCAAAGTGACAGCCGGTTGATATAGTCGCTGGGGACGCATCATAGCATTAACACGTGCACTTTAT
>NZ_JBQSYV010000016.1:0-114909 GCF_052379685.1 Halomonas sp. 111 | reverse complement strand
CTAGTGCTCTCTAGAGTGCTAGGGGCTTCATGACTGTCATACATCGTTAAACAATTAACGCACTTTATACTCAAGAGCCTTGATACCAATAGCATCTGTTTCAGCCAAAAAAAGAAGCTTTTTTGAGAGCTACCACATTGGGCAGCTCTTGCTTTACCTCCCGTATCACTACAAATACCCCAACTCCGCAAATGACTGGCACCCTTCGCTCGCCACCACTACGTGATCAATCACCTTGATATCCATTAGCTCCAAGGCTTCCTTCAGGCGCTCTGTGATTCGCCTATCTGAATCGCTGGGTTCCGGGTCACCACTGGGATGGTTATGAACCAAAATGACGGCAGCGGCGTTGTAGGCCAGCGCGGCTTTGAGCACTTCCCGCGGATAAACGCTGGCGGTGTCGATGGTGCCCCGAAAAAGCTCCTCGAAACGGATAACGCGATGTTGGCTATCCAAGAATAGAACGCTGAACACTTCATGCTCGTAGTCTTGCAGCAATAATTGCAGGTGCTCAAAGGCTTGCGACGGCTGGGTAATCTTGCACCCTTTGGCCAGCTTGCGGCGCGCAAAGCGCTTGGCCATGTTGATGATATCGGCTTCAGTGACGGGCGATGTGACGTGGTAGGTACCCGCTACTTCGCCCGCTTTTAGTTTTGAGTACGTCATAGTTGATTCCAGAAAAAAAATGCCGGGGTGTTGGCCCCGGCATCTATGTCATTAGATAGCGTGTTGAGTTTTGAGGTATGAGTTCCGTCACGCAGCCATCACTTGGCTGATACGCCGCTCCATCTCTTCATGAAAAGCCGCAACTCGCTCAGCAATCATGCGAATCATGAAGTCGTCACGGTAGGCGCGCTTGATGAACAGCGGCATACCGGGCCAGTAGCTCACAAAATCGATCCACTCTCGTTCACTGACCCATAGTCCACCCTGGCATTGAGGCACATGCTCATCGGGTATCTCTCCGTTGAGCAGCACTTCTATTTGGAACTTGGGCAGCTTGGTTTTGATCTCAAGCAGGCCGTTAGCGCCTACCAAGCTGTCGGGGGAGTAACCCACATTGTGATTAAGGATGATGCCTACTTCGTGTGGCTTGGGTTCTCCTGTGGTATCACAGTAGAGCGCACGGGCTACGCCTTCCAGCGTATGCCCACGCCGGGTATGCGCGTTGCCCTGAAACGGCTCGGCCAGCTCCCCGGTAATTCGCTCACCGATTAACTGGTGCATGTAGGTAATCGCCCCGGTACCCAACCCACATGGGCCTTTACCCTTAACCAGCAAGGCTTTGAGCTCCGACATGGTGACGCGACCTAGCCGCGCCGCCAGCCACTCTGGGGTGCCTTGCTCCATACTAAGCACTTGCATGGAAGCCTCCTGTCATAAGGGGTAGCTGGTGGGTTACTTAACCGATCGCTTAGAAAGTGAAGCGCGCAGCTTGTCGAAGTCAGTCTGAGGCACTTGCACGGCTGAACCGTACTTACCGCTGAACCATTCCTGGGTCGTGGCGGGGCACTGGCCAATCAACCGCTGGATCTGTCCCGCCTGAAAGAGCGTAACTAGCTTGATACCCACTTTGGTACTGGATTTACCGTTGTCGTCCTGGCCCCGTGTGGTGATGTTGAGTAGGGCGCAGAGTACGTAGCGCTTGCCATAGCTGGTGGATGAGCCAAACGCTTGCACCGCGTTCTTGTTACCGCTGATATCAGCGGGCAGCAGCATACTGGTCTCTTCGCGGTGACCATCCTTATGCATCAGCACACCGGTCACCTCAATACCGCGCTCCTGCGTCTGAATACGAAAGCTCACAGCAAAGCCGTGTTTCTGCATGATGGGACGTACGGTATCGACGATATCTTCCAAGGTGGCGTAACAGCCGTTATTGGTTTGCCCGCGTTCTTCAATGCTGGGGAGTTCGGTCTGCATGGCCGCCATGGCTGCGCTATAGGCCATCATGGCCTGGCGATCCATGACCCGTTCCTGCATTTGTAACAAGCGCTCCATTTTGTCGATATCGACGTCCGGGTTGAGCGCAGCACGCTCAATCACCTGAATAATGGCCGTGCTCTCCGCAAGATGGGGTGTGGGTGCTGCAGGAACAGCTTGTAAAGAGGATGCAGATGGCTCGTGATTTACCACATTAGTTTTGGTGGCCATGACAAGGCTCCTTCAATAGGGGTTAAAGATCGTCGGGAAGTTCATGCGGAGGAACGGGGCATAGGCGCAGTTCGGTGCGATACAACTGGCCCTTTGCCATGACGTAGGTCTGTGCAAAGGTTTGATCCTGGGTGAGCAGTCGTTCCGTCAACTGGGTTAAAGCGATATCTAAATCGGGGCTAAGAGAGGCCATGATGTGCTCCACGTTAAAAACAATAAGCCCAGCCTGTTAGGGGCTGGGCTTATTGCGTTATCCAATGAGGGGTAAGACAAAAACTAAGAAAATTAGCAGTAAAATAATGAGAAACAGCATGTCAGCTCACCAGGGCAAGAGCCGTTTGCAATGCCTCCTGCTTCAGCTGCGCCCCTTGGCCAAACCACGCTGAATCCAATCGGGTATCGTTGCTACGC
This sequence comes from Halomonas sp. 111, assembly GCF_052379685.1. NCBI lineage: Bacteria > Pseudomonadati > Pseudomonadota > Gammaproteobacteria > Oceanospirillales > Halomonadaceae > Halomonas > Halomonas sp. 111. Next base: position 112,344 of record NZ_JBQSYV010000016.1, on the reverse strand, counting down.
GCCCGCTTGTCGTGATCCACGTACTCGGTAACGGCATTGAGCAATCCCCACGCAGTATCTTTGGCCGTGTCGAGGTGGGAACCGCGGCCTTCGCCGTGGTAGAGCTTCTGCACTTTGTTGAGTGCCCGGTAGTTGGGCAGTTTGGAAGGGTCATCTATCGGCTTATCGATACCGCAGAGCACCGACTGAAAATACTGCTGTGCCTCACGATGGTCGATCTTACGTTCCGCCAAGGCCTTCATGCGGTACATGAAGTCATTCCACTGGGAAACGGAAATACCCAGCTGGCTTTTTACCGCACGAGGATCGAACTCTGAACGGTGGGGTACCTTCACTGCCTGCGACGTGCCATCCACCGCAATCTGTAGCGTGTTGTTGCACACCACCCGTACCGTGGTGGGTGTCGCCATTGTGGCCAGCGTGCCATCACAGGATGTTGCCAACAGTAGGTAGTCGTTGACTTCATCCTGGCCTTTCAGCGATGTGCTTAAGCCACTACGTGCCAACGCCCAGAACTTACGACCTCCTTTAAGCACACCCGCAGTTTCCAGCTCATACCCGGCGTACTCCGTCAGGTCACGGTAGAACTCCAGAATCTCTTCGGGCTGCACCACTTTATAGCGCTGAGACACGACCGATAGCGGCGCCTTGGTATCCGAGCGGTAAAGCACTTTTTGTTCAGGGAACGAGTGAATGCTGCCCAAGTGGCTAGCCCCTTCGGCAATAAAACGCACCGGCGCTTCTTCGATATGCCAGTTCATACCGGCCTGTTGTTGCCAAACCTCTAACGGTTGTTGACGGGATAGCTGCTGTCCCAGGCCGTGCCAAGGGGTAGCGCCGGCGTAAGCCATTTGTTCAACGAGATGAGCCATGATGAAAACTCCTAGCAATAAAAAAGCGCTGACGTTAATCGCCAGCGCTTTATGGTTGGAAAGTAAGGGGTATATCGCTTAGTGGGAACGCATTATTGGGGTGCGGTGAAGGGACGGGGTAATTGCCGGAAGGTATGACCGCACGATACGCACAGCCAGGGCGTACCTACACCGGGCGGTAGTTTCTGCGTGAAAAACAATTCTGCGGCACGCGAGCCTGCTTGACTGCCGGAAACAGCCCCCATCACAGCAGCGGGCAGTTTGGCTAACGGGAAGCGGGAGGAGGCCATCGACAAAGGGGACGTTGGAGTATAGGACGCACGCCATGCGCCAATGGCACCGCCGACGAGACTACTGCTCACCGTGCCGATGCGTTGGGCGATTTCAAGGTTAAGAGTGCAAGCGGCTGCACAGCGTAGGCAAGGCGAGGACATAAATAACACTCCTATAGGCGTCAAAGTGATCCCGTGTGTAGGATTCATAGGAGTGATATAGGTCTGTAATTTTTTTGCTTTTGAATCGCCCCGGGTTTCGTAGACACCTCTAGGCCTTATACTAAAGGTACCTAGGAGGATCCATGAGCCGTCCCCGTTACACTGAAGAATTCAAAATCGAAGCCGTTAAACAGGTGGTAGAGCGTGGCCATCGAGTTGCCGAGGTCGCTGAGCGTTTGGGCGTGTCAGGCCACAGCTTGTACCACTGGATCAAGCGCTACGATAAGCCGGTAGAACAACGGCAAGAAGACGATGATCTCCAAGCTGAAAACCGTCGTTTAAAGGCTGAATTAAAACGCGTGTCAGAAGAGCGAGATATATTAAAAAAGGCCACCGCGTACTTCGCCAGAGAGTCCGACTGAGGTACGCGTTTATTCAAAAGCATGCGAGTCAATATCCGGTACGGCGCTTGTGCCGCATGATGGCCGTGCATCCTAGTGGCTACTATGCATGGTGTAAAAAAGCACTGTCTAATCGAGACCGGGATGATCAGCGTCTATTGGGATTGATCAAGCATGCGTGGCTTGAAAGTGGCGGTGTATATGGCTATCGCAAGGTCTATCAGGATTTGCGTGAGGCTGGCGAAGCCTGCGGTAAGCACCGAGTGGCCCGCCTGATGCGTAGGGAAGGTTTACGCTCTCAGACGGGCTATCGACGACGCCCTGGCTGCTATGGCGGCGGAAAACCGGCTGTTGTATCACCCAACCATTTAGACCGTCAGTTTGAAGTAACAGCGCCCAATGTTGCTTGGGTGACAGATATTACGTACATCCGAACGTACGAAGGCTGGCTTTACTTAGCGGTGGTGATCGACCTGTTTTCCCGTCAAGTGGTTGGCTGGTCGATGAAGTCTCGTATGACGACGGAGTTAGTGCTGGATGCTTTGTTATCGGCAGTCTGGCGACGCAAGCCACAAGAAACTGTGATGGTGCATTCAGATCAAGGAAGCCAATTCAGCAGCGGAGATTGGCAAAGCTTTCTGAAAGCCAATCACTTGGTGGGCAGCATGAGTCGGCGTGGTAACTGTCATGATAACGCCGTTGCTGAGAGCTTTTTTCAACTCCTCAAGCGAGAGCGGATCAAGCGACAGATTTATTCGACACGGGAAGCGGCTAGACGCGACGTGTTCAATTATATCGAAATGTTTTACAACCCAAAGCGCCGACACGGCACAAGTGATAACTTGTCACCGGTTGAGTATGAAAGGCGTTACTTTAAGAGCCTAACGGGTGTCTAGAATATCCGGGGCGATTCACCTCAAAAGAGGCATCTAAATGAGGACGAAATCAGCTCACTTGCTCAGCAGTATTGCGTTAATACACCAATTCCCAGTGATGTTTTGAATTCATAGTGTCAGCCCGGCTTACTTTAAAGCGTCATATACTGCTCATTTTCATGGTCGGTAAACGTATACACCTCATATGGCTCTTCCTGAGGCCCTGGCATGCCTGGCGTACCAATCGGCATGCCCGCCAGGCCAATGCCATCTACGTCAGGCTGCTCTTCGAAAAGTTTGGTGACAGCTTCCATCGGTACATGGCCTTCAATCCAGTAGTCGCCTATTTCGATGGTATGGCACGACCCCAAACCATAAGGCACGCCCGCCTTCTGTTTAATATCGCCGAGCTCTATGTTATCGACGATTGTCACATCGACCCCCAGCGCTTCCAGGTGGCGAGCATACTCGTCACAGCAACCGCACTGCGGATTTTTGTAAAGTGTGGCTTCATCCGGCAACGCGGCCTGAGCCGAGGCCGCTCCTAAGAGTAAGGCACTAGATAACACTATAGTGGTATAACGTTTCATGAGCGGTCTCCCTGAGGTATGTGACTAAACAAATATTTGGTCAGCGAGGCAATACCTAATCCTATCAACAGTAAAAAAGTTAACGGCATTAGCCAACCTAACCAACCCATGGAGTTCATAAAAGCAAAACAATCCGCATTCATCATGTTAAGTCTCCTACCAAATCAGCTAGCAATAACGCTTTAAGCTTACAACCTTGGGGCTACCCCAAGGTCAAGTCTTGCAACCTTGCGGACAACGAAAGGTTGCTCCAGATCATTTTTACCCGTGGGTTCAGCCTCGTTTCAGGTTAACGCCGTATAAAGAAAGGGTGACAATAACCTCCGAGGTAATGACCATGCGCAAAATCACTTTCACTACGTCTTTGTTTGCCCTTTCACTAAGCCTGTTAACCAGCTTCGCGTGGGCTGCGCCCGGCCAAGGCAGTGGTGACAATGGCCTAACCGAGGCTGACGTTGACCGCACGATCAGCCTTGAAGCTGGCGATATGTGGTTCGACCCTGAAGCGCTAGAAATGGCGGCTGGGGAGGTGGTTAAATTTGAAGTCACCAACACCGGTAATTTAGAACACGAATTTGTGATTGGTAGCAAAGAAGCCCAAGAAGAGCATCGTCAAATGTTGCTAAACATGGCCAATGGCGGAGGTCATGACATGTCGAATATGTCACACGGCGACGGTCACGATATGGCCAGCATGAACATGGCAGGCATCACCATTGCGCCTGACGAGACCGGGACTCTATTATGGAGTGTCCCTGATAATGTTAACGAGCTTGAGTATGCATGTAACATTCCCGGCCATTACGAATCCGGCATGTACGGCAATTTTACTTTCTAATCTGACGCTTACCCATGAAACTGTTGCTACTCGAAGATGATGATTTGCTAGCGGAAAGCTTGGCAGAAAGTCTTAAGGACAACGGTTACCTGGTTGATTTGGCCGCTTCATTAAAAGCGGCCAAATCGCTGATGGCAACCGAGCATTACGAGCTGGCTATTTTAGATGTCGGTTTGCCCGATGGATCGGGGCTGGATTTGCTCGTCCAGTGGCGCAAGCAGAAACGCAGTACGCCTATTTTAATTTTGACGGCGCGTGATACTTGGGAAGATAAAGTCATCGGTCTTGAGACGGGTGCTGACGACTACCTCACCAAACCCTTCCACGAGGCCGAACTCATGGCTCGTCTGAAGGCCTTACTGCGTAGGCAGTCTGGTCAATTATCGCAGGTGATTACGCTAAACGGCGTCTCGTTGGATGAAGCAGGTCAACGAGTGTGCTTAGAAGGGGAAACGTGGCGTTCGCTAACGGCAACAGAGTTTCGGTTACTGCGCTACTTAATGCTGCATCCTGATCGCATTCACTCTAAAGAGCAGCTACTAGAGCAGCTCTATGCCTTGGATCAGGATGCCGCCGCGCCTAACTTGGTCGAAGTCTATGTCGCTCGTCTGCGCCGTTATCTAGGCAAATCAATTATTCAAACTCGCCGCGGCCAGGGGTATTTCTTTGCTTCACATTGATCGGCGCAGTTTACGTTTTCGGCTACTCGCATGGCTAGGTGGCGTGGCGCTACTGGTTGTGCTCGCAACTTGGCTACTGCACGGTTTTTTTTTACAGAGCCTGGCACGAGATTTTTTAGGCGAGCGCTTACAACGTGAAGCCAATCATGCGGTCGCACAGCTAGAGCAGGACCAAACGGCTGTCCCGGCTGCGCTAGACTTGGTTAGCCAAGGCTATCAAGTCTTTCATCATCTCTACGTACTCCGCTTTAACGGTTCGGTCAGCGCTTCCGACCCGCAATGGCAGCAACAGCTGGCGCCTCTCCTGGACGAGAACGGCGATGCTCTTGTGGACGTTAGAGATAACGATCAGCACATGCTCGTCTACCGTCGCCATTTTGAGTGGCAGGGTTCTAGCGGCGTATTACTGGTGGGGGAGAATTTTTCTCAGGTAGAAGCGGGACTTGCTACCTTGCACTGGTGGGTCGGTGGGATTGCCGCCGTGCTTTTAGGGATGCTCATCATACTCAATATGCTGGCGGTTAACCGTGGCCTCACGCCACTTTGGCAACTGCGTCAACAACTTGAAGCTTTGCGATCAGGTAAACGTGATCGCTTGTCATTAGTAGCCCCTTCTGAGTTAGATGAGTTAGTCAACCAATTGAACTGGTTTATGGATGATATTGATCTTCGTTTACAACGCTCGCGGGAATCAGTCACTAATCTTTCTCATGCTTTAAAAACCCCGCTGGCCGCGGTTACCCAAGTACTACGCGGCAACCGACCTATTGATGAAAACCGCCGCCATAAACTGCTCAGTCGTATCGAGGATATTAACGCCCAGTTGGATGCTGAGTTGCGTCGATCACGTATTGCAGGCCCTAACGCGGGGCGAACGGCCAACGTCACGCGTGATAGTTCACGGCTCATAGAGATGTTCCGCAGCCTTTACCCTGTGCGTATCTTCAACCTCACCCACTCGGCAGGCGAGAAAGACCAAGTACCTATTGAGGCTCACGACTTTTCTGAAATATTAGGCATCGTGCTCGATAACGCTGGCAAATGGTCGAATAGGTGCGTTAATTGCGATATTGCCGTCTCCGCTACCACACTCACGCTCACCATTGATGATGACGGACTCGGCGTTGCAGAAGAGGATCTTTCGCGCTTGGGAGAGCGTGGCACACGACTGGATGAACGCCGTCCCGGCTACGGCTTAGGACTGTCGATCCTTGCGCAGTTAATTGCCCGCTACTCAGGGCACTCGCGTTTTGAGCATAGTCCACTGGGTGGACTGCGCGTTACGATTACATTGCCTCTAGCGATTGAAGTGACTAATTAATCGCTATTCAGCTTTGATTCAGCTTTTTCCATCAAGATGGTGCCATTCATCATTGATGGGAGTTACACATGGCACGCTCAAGCATCATTTCTCACCCGCTTTCTCGTCGGCAGGTCCTAAAAGGCGGCGCTGCCCTAGGAATAGGTTCCGCTGCCACAATGGGACTAACCCCCGCCTGGGCAACCCCCTGGGGCCGCAGCAATGTCTACGCGCAGGGTGTTGAAGAAGGCCCCGTGGTATCACTGGCCATTCGTCGCGAATCACACCCGATTGATGGTCAGGAGGCGACCCCCATTACCATCAATGGCACCAGCCCTGGCCCGATGATTCGCTTACAAGAGGGGCAGGACGCGGTGCTTCGCGTCACTAACCTGCTTGATGAACCTACTTCTATCCATTGGCATGGCCTCATCCTACCGCCGGAAATGGATGGCGTCCCTGGGGTTAGCTTTGCCGGTATAGCCCCTAGCGAAACCTTTACCTACCGCTTCCCCGTACGCCAAAACGGCACCTACTGGTACCACAGCCACTCCGGTATGCAGGAACAGCTAGGCCATGCCGGGCCGCTGATTATCGACGCCGCCGAGCGCGAGCCTATCCGTTACGACCGTGAGCATGTGTTACTGCTCACCGACTGGACCTTTGAAGACCCCATGTCGGTGTTCCGTAATCTGAAAACTATGGAAGGCTATTACAACTTCCAAGAGCGCACGATTGCTGATTTTTTCGCCGATGTTCGCGAAAAGGGTTTCGCACAAACCGCCGAGATGCGCGGTATGTGGGCCCAAATGCGCATGAGTTCGCGGGATATCGCCGATGTCACCGGCAGCACTTATACCTACCTGCTCAACGGCCACTCCCCCCAGGAAAACTGGAATGCGCTGTTCAAGGCCGGTGAGCGGGTACGGCTACGCGTGATTAACGGTTCGGCCATGTCATACTTCGATGTCCGTATACCTGGCTTGAAGATGACCGTGGTGGCCGCCGATGGCCAACCGGTCCAACCCGTTCCCGTTGATGAGTTCCGCATTGGCGTGGCGGAAACCTACGATGTGCTTGTTTCACCTGAAGACGACCGAGCATACACCATCTTCGCCGAATCCATGGATCGCAGCGGCTACGCCCGCGCTACCCTGGCACCGCGTGAAGGCATGCAGGCCGACATCCCTGAACGACGCCAAATTGCCGACCGCGGCATGGAAGCCATGGCTGCCCACGGCATGGGCGGTATGGATCATTCTGGCATGTCAAATATGGAAGGTATGGATCACTCCAATATGCCGGGAATGAGCGGTGACGATGCTGGTATGGAGGGAATGGATCATTCAAACATGCCGGGGATGGACCACTCAGGCATGTCGAATATGCAAGGCATGGATCACTCTAATATGGGTGGCATGGCGGGTGAACAGGCGAAAATCGGCGAAAATGGCTTGCTCGTTGCCGGTGAAGCCCAGCCCGGCTCTCGCTACGACCAGGCGGGCATCGGCATCGACCCCGATGAACGTCGTGTTTTAGTCTACCGCGATTTAAAAGCCTTCACGCCATGGCCTGACCGCCGTGAACCAGGCCGTGAGCTTGAACTGCACCTGACCGGCAACATGGAACGCTACATGTGGTCGTTTGATGGCAAGAAGTTTAGCGAAGTGACCGGCCCAATTCATTTTGTGAAAAATGAGCGGCTGCGCCTCATCCTTGTCAACGACACCATGATGGAACACCCCATTCACCTCCACGGTATGTGGATGGAGCTTGAAAACGGCCAGGGTGAATTGATTCCGCGCAAACATACCCTGAACGTGAAGCCCGGCGAGCGTGTGTCTGCGCTAATCACCGCGGACGCCGAGGGCAGCTGGGCGTTCCACTGCCACCTTCTCTATCACATGGATGCCGGCATGTTCCGCGTTGTTCAGGTTTCTTAAGGAGGCAGTATGAAAACCAAGTACTATGTAACCCTCGCCAGCGCCGCCCTCGGCATGGCCGCAGCCACTACCGCTTTTGCCGAAGATGGCTATGCGGCTCCGGACCACTGGCCAGCGCCCACGATGGAACACAACATGGGCATGGGGCTGTTCGACCGGCTTGAATACACCGTTCCCGACAAAGGCCAAGACGCCGTGGTATGGGACTTTCAAGGCTGGTATGGCGGTGATATCAACCGTGTTTACCTGAAGTCAGAGGGCGAAAATGTCCAGGGCGACGGCGAAGATGCTGAGTTTGAATCCCTGGAACTACTCTATAGCCGCCTAGTGGCAGATTTTTGGGAGCTACAGGGGGGTATCGGTTACCAAGGCGGTGTGTTCTCCGATGATCACGCCGAACGCACCTATGGGGTTGTCGGCCTACAAGGTGTGATGCCCTACGGCATTGAAACCGATGTTGCTATGCGAGTGAGTGAAGATGGCGACGTGGCCGCAAGTTTTGAAGGCGAATACGACCTGCGCCTCACACAGCGGCTCTACCTACAGCCGCGCACCGAAATTGCCGTGGCTGCCAGTGAGGTAGAAGAGTTCGGTGTGGGTAAAGGGTTAAACTCGGTTCGTGCAGGCCTGCGGCTTGGCTATGAAGTGTCCCGTCGCTTTGCCCCCTACATCGGTGCTTATTGGGAAAAAGAGTACGGCGACACTGCGGATCTCTCCCGCGCCAGCGGCGATAACACAGAAGACACTGGGGTCGTTGCCGGTGTTAAGTTAATGTTTTGAAAATGATAGGTGTTATTGCCCTTTTGCAGCCTGCGAAGGGGCAAGCCTTCTATAAGTTCGTTTGGCCCCAACATCCCTGGTCATTGTCTCACTGGTCGCCCATACACTCGAATTGTCCGTATCTACAAGTAGCGTATTCAACAACAGTTTGATTCGTTGCACACATAACACGAGGAAACACAGCCTTACAGCAATGCTTGACCTATAGGCAACCCCAGGCACTACATTTATAGCTTTGATAAGGCAAAAAGAGGGAGATTGCCATGGCATCATCACAGCAAAGCGCGCGGGTATACCGGATGAAAACCGCCGAGCATATGTGCCCGTTCGGTTTGAAGACCGTGGATTTACTTAAGCGCAAAGGCTTTAAGGTCGAAGACCACACCTTAACGTCCCGCGACGAGATTGACGCATTCAAGGAGCAGGAAAACGTCGCCACGACGCCCCAGGTGTACATTGGTGACCAGCGCATCGGCGGCTACGAAGAGCTGCGTGAGCATCTTGGAATGGGCCTGCCCAACGCAAAAGAAACTACTTACCGGCCGGTTATTGCTATTTTCACCACCGCACTGCTGATCGGCTTGGCGATTAGCTGGGTCACCGAGGGCACACTATTTACGGTGCGAATGCCGGAGCTCGCAGTTGCTTCAGCGATGGTGCTGCTGGGCTTGCAGAAACTGCAGGATGTAGAAAGTTTCAGCAGTATGTTTTTGAATTACGACCTGCTGGCACAGCGCTACGTTCCCTACAGCTATTTTTACCCCTACGCCGAGACGCTTGCAGGCATTTTAATGCTGGCTGGTGCGTTAATTTGGCTTGCAGCACCACTGGCGCTATTTGTCGGTACGGTAGGGGCGGCCTCCGTGTTTAAAGCCGTGTATATCGACAAGCGTGAGCTTAAATGCGCCTGCGTGGGCGGTAACAGCAACGTTCCGCTGGGCTTTGTGTCGTTAACCGAGAATCTGGTAATGATCGCCATGGGGGTGTGGATGCCGCTAAGGATGTTGATGGGATAAGACCCCCATTCATACACCAAGGCAAAATATGGGTCAGTTAATTTACTGACCCTTATTCAGGTTGCGTTCAGCTAACTCAACCACACGATGTATACCCGCTTCAGGCACCTGGATAGCTCAAGCACCAATAGGCGGTGTAAGTTATAAGAATATGTAATGCGATATCAAGGATTGTTATAAGCTTAGGCCTTTAGCTAAAACCAAGTGGGCTTATTAGATTTTCTTTATCGTTGATAGATGGCTCAACCAGCCCTGCAACCTTGATCAGTGCCTGTTTCCGTTCTTCGTAATAGTCATACCGGTCATAAATACCTTCGACACCCTTAAGCTTGTGATTCAAGCAGCGCTCGGCAACGTGGCCCGGTACACCTGCAGCGGCCAACAGGCTGCGGCAGGTACGTCTTAAGTCATGCACGGTAAATTCGGTAAGCTCGCCCATTTTGTTCTCGGACTGTTGCTTCTTTCCAGGCTCCTTACCAAATAGCTTGGCAATGGCTCGGTTCAGTGTGTCCTTACCCATATGAGGCTGCTTGCTGATGCGACGACTGGGAAACACATACGGCGAACCACAAGCACGAACCTGAAGCTCATCTAGCCAGGCGATAGCCTGTAGAGGAAGAGGAATCGCAATCCCAACTCCTGATTTACTACGCTCTCCGGGTAAAATCCATTTCGCATTGGTCAGGTCAAATTCAGACCATTTAGCTTCTGTAAGCTCTGTTTTGCGTACTCCTAATACAACAAGCAACGCGCAAGCGAGATAGTTATCACGCGTAAAGCTAATGCGATTCTCCCTGAACACAGCAAAGGCAAAGCTGAGTTCATCTATGCTCAGTGCTCTATCGCGGCTTTTTTCGACCCCACCCGCATCATTGACATTGAAAGCAGAAGCCGGGTTATAGGTAAGAAGACCCAGCTTGATGCCGTGATTAAAGAGCTGTTTCAAATACATCAACGCATCGTTTGCAATGGTTGGCCGGCCGCTACTTGTCACTTTTCTGACGATGGTTCGGATATCCATCGGGGTAACACTAGCCAATGTCATCGCGCCAATGGCGGGAGCAATATCTCTTTCAAATACGCGTTTTGGGATATTAGGGTGTTTAAGGCGCTTCTCTAGCTCCTGATACCAATCGTCAAACAGATCCTGAACCGTGCTGATCGTTATCTTTTCTTCACGTTTGCGCTCTGTAAGAGGGTCGGTGCCGCTACGAACCGCCTTCTGGGTTTCAACCACTTGTTCACGAGCTTCAGCGAGGGACAGGTGAGAACATTTACCCAGTGTCATGCCACGACGCTTGCCCGCGAACGTATAGCGGCACATCCAGTAGGCAGTACCTGCCTTAGGAATCATCAAGTACAAGCCGTTGCCATCACCATAGCGCCCCGGCTTGGCTTCCCTGATCAGTGACTGGGCCTTCTTGGCAGTAAAGCTTCCCATCCCTCCCCTCCGCTAACGCTTCAAGATTTTTGCCGTGTTTCACGGCGGGCGTAGAGCAGCTGCGTTCAAAGTGGGTAGTACTTCCACAAACAGTGCTTCCTTGATGGATAAGCATGACATTTTACTACCCACTTTACTACCCACTTGTCAGCGGCTTAAGCTGGAACTCAGTAGACAAGCGTAGACAACGCCTAAATAAAAATTCAATTAAAATAATATCTTGTATATTTCAGCGAACAACCTTGGGCCTTACTCAATATTCTGAATCTGCTCACGCATCTGCTCAATCAGCACTTTAAGTTCTACCGCGCAGCGAGTGCTTTCGGCCACGATGGATTTGGATGAAAGCGTGTTGGCTTCGCGATTTAGCTCCTGCATCAGAAAATCAAGGCGGCGGCCTTTAGGGCCTGTTTGAGTAAGCTGGCGGCTGACTTCTTCAACATGGGCCGTGAGGCGGTCGAGCTCTTCGTCTACATCTGCTTTTTGGGCCACCAGTACCAGCTCGGCCTCCAGGCGCTGGGGGTCGAGTTCCGTTTTGGCTATCTCCAGACGCTCCAGCAGTTGGGCACGTTGGCGCTCTAATAGCTGGGGTAACAGGCCTTTGACGGTTGCGACCTGTTCGCTTACCGCGGTAAGGCGTGTGCTGATCATTTCGGCGAGTTTGTCGCCTTCACGGGCACGGGCATCGATGAGTTCTTCCAGCGCTTTCTCAAACAACGTTTTGGCAGCGGCTTTGATGGCGGACTGATCCAGGTGTTGGGTTTCCATCACACCAGGCTGGTTTAAAAGCTCAAGCGTGGTGGGCGGTACGGCGCTGGGCACGTGCTGCTGGATCGTCGTAAGCGCATCAGAAATCGCGGCCAGGCGTGCGGTATTTACCGTAGGGGCCTGTACGGTTTCTGAGCTTTCAAAGCGTATGCTGCACTCTACTTTGCCTCGTACCAGGCGGGTTCGCAGGGTTTCTCGGAGTAGCGGTTCGAGATCGCGCAGGCTTTCGTGTAGGCGAAAATGCGGTTCCAGGTAACGCTGGTTCACCGAGCGAATTTCGACGTGCAGCGTGCCCCAGGAAGCAGCCTCCTCAATACGGGCAAAGGCGGTCATGCTGTGTACGCGACGTAAAGTGGCCATGGTGATTATCCTTTGAGAACGCGTTTTCCTCAGTCTACCCGATAAGGGCAGGCTTAAACGTGAAGACGTGTACAATAGGAGGCTTTTCCTAGTTACGCGCTTATTGTGAAGTGCTTTTTGTGAGGTGCTATGCGTCCTGAAGTTGTTCGCCCCAGTGGTCGCGAGGCCAACCAGTTGCGTGAGATCCGCCTGACCCGCGACTATACCCGTCATGCGGAAGGCTCTGTACTGGTTGAGTTTGGCGATACCAAAGTGCTGTGTAATGCCAGCGTAGAAATGGGCGTACCGCGCTGGCTGCGCGGCAAAAACCAGGGCTGGATCACCGCGGAATATGGCATGCTGCCCCGTGCGACCCACTCACGCAGTGGGCGTGAGGCGACACGTGGCAAACAGGGTGGCCGCACGCTGGAAATTCAGCGCTTGATTGGCCGGAGCCTGCGGGCAGCGGTCGACCTGAAAAAGATGGGCGAATTCACGATCACCGTGGACTGCGATGTCATTCAGGCAGACGGCGGCACGCGTACGGCGTCAATTACGGGTGGCTGTGTCGCGCTAGTGGATGCCATTCGTTATCTGCAGCGTGAGAAGAAGATTAAAAGCGATCCTTTTAAACAGTTGGTCAGCGCGATTTCAGTGGGTATCTATAAAGGCACGCCGGTGCTGGACCTTGACTACCCCGAGGACAGCAAGGCCGATACCGATTTGAACGTGGTGATGACCGAAAGCGGCGAGCTGATTGAAGTACAGGGCACGGCCGAGGCAGGCGCGTTTAACCGCACGGAGCTAAACGCCATGCTGGACTTGGCCGAAAAGGCGGGCTCTGAGCTACTTGAGCATCAGCGTGAGGCGCTGGGTATTCGCGGTTAGGCCGTTTAATCGCCAACGCAATGAGCCGACCATGGTCCATGGCCGGCTCATTGGTTAACGACGACGCGGGAAAGATGCTTAAAGGGCGAGATCGTACTCGACAATTAGCGGGGCGTACTCGGAGAAAGTTGCCTCTTTATCGATCCATGCGTCGACCACGTGACGACGGAAGTTGGGGCCGACTAACTGATAGTCGATCCGCCACCCTTCCTGACGGCTGCGTGGCACTTCCTGGTCAAGCTTCGGCCACCAGGTGTATTCGCCAGCATCGCGATTGATTTCGCGGAAGGTGTCGATAAACCCTGTTGGGCCAAGCACCTGATCCATCCAGGCGCGCTCCTCAGGGCGGAAGCCAGAGGTGAGCTGGTTATCCGACCAATTGGCCAAATCGACCGTTTTATGGGCCACGTTCCAGGTACCACAGATGATGTATTCGCGACGTTTGCGCGACATCTTCGTCAAGTACTCCTGATACTGTTCCATAAACGCCTGTTTGGCTTTCTGGTCGCTGCCATCGGGCATCAAAAAGGTAGCAATGCTGAAGCGGTCATAATCCGCCTGCAGAAAGCGCCCTTCATGATCGCACTGCGGAAAACCCAGGCCATACATGATCGCCTTGGGGATTTTGCGGCAGTAAAGCCCAACACCGGAGAACCCATCTTCTTCTGCATCCAGGAAATAGCCTTCATAGCCTTCCGGATAAAGAATATGGTCACCTAATTCAAAACTTTTTGCCTTGATGTTCTGCACGCAGACCACATCGGCGTCCTGCTGAGCCAGCCAGTCCAGGAAGCCACGGTCGACGGCATCACGTATACCATTAACATTGATGCTGGCAATTTTCATAAATCGTCCCTTTTGCGTCGCTGCTGTATGATACCCGACGTTTAGACGTTTGGGTAAAGAGACCAACCATTTCTTGCTATTTACCTGCGTTTTATTGTTGCCTTCAGGCTGACATGCACCCACCGCCTAATGAGGAACGCCGTGGCTACCACTCTACAACCCTATCAGCGCGAATTCATCGCCTTTGCCATTGAGCAGGGCGTTCTCAAGTTTGGTGAGTTTACGCTTAAATCTGGGCGAGTAAGCCCTTACTTCTTTAACGCTGGGCTATTCCAGACCGGCCGCGCGCTGGCCAAGTTAGGCCGTTTTTATGCCCAGGCCATTGTCGACAGCGACTTGAAAGCCGATGTGCTGTTTGGCCCAGCGTACAAAGGCATTCCGCTGGCGGCAGTGACCGCTGCGGCACTGGCGGATCATCACGACCAGGACATGCCCTACGCGTTTAATCGTAAGGAAGCCAAAACCCACGGCGAAGGCGGCAACATTGTGGGTGCGCCACTGGCGGGCGATATCCTGATCATTGATGATGTGATTACCGCCGGTACGGCCATCCGCGAAGTCATGAGCCTGATTGAGCAAAGCGGTTCCCGGGCAGGCGGCGTAATCATTGCCCTGGATCGCCAGGAGCGCGGCCAGGGCGAGCAGAGCGCCATCCAGGAAGTCCAGGCCGAGTATGGCATGCCGGTGGTGAGCATCGTTACGCTTGAGCAAGTACTTACTTACCTTGAAGAGCATGCTGGTAGCGAAATGCTCGCCTATGCAGAAGCCGTGCGTGCTTATCGTGACCGCTATGGTATTGCCGCCTAGCTAAGTAGCAAGTGCGCCAGCAAAACCTTGCTGGCGCCACGCTTCATAGCTCACAATAGCCACCGCGTTGGAAAGGTTTAGGCTGCGATTATTGGGCTGCATGGGAATGCGTAGCTTTTGGGCGTCTGGCAGCGCCTGATGCACCTCGGCAGAGAGACCAGCCGTTTCAGAGCCAAACAGCAGTACATCGCCAGCCGCAAAATCTGCCTCGCTGTGGGGCCGTGTACCCTTGGTGGTAATCGCCCAGATACGTCGCCCCGGCATGGCGTTTTGAAACGCAGCAAAATCAGCATGACGCGTCACATTAGCCAGGTCGCGGTAATCAAGCCCAGCACGGCGCAGCTTTTTTTCTTCAAGATCAAAGCCCAGCGGCTCGATTAAATGTAAACGACAGCCATTGTTGGCTACCAGGCGCATGATATTACCCGTATTGGGTGCCATACGCGGCTCAAACAGCGCTACTTCAAACATCACCACCTGCCTATCCATGTTATGCGCGTAGAAACGCCTGATTGTAGATGAAAAACCGCCAAGGATAACGTGCCTAATGACGCCCTCGCCCCCGCAATCCATTCTTAGCCGCATTAAAGGCCTTAACCCGCGCCAGCAGGAAGCCGTGCGCTACATTGATGGCCCCTGCCTGGTCTTAGCGGGCGCGGGTTCCGGCAAAACCAGCGTTATCACCACCAAGATTGCGTATCTGGTTCAGGAATGCGGAATGAGTGCGCGCCGGATTGCGGCGGTCACGTTCACCAACAAAGCCGCCCGCGAGATGAAAGAGCGCGTAGGGCAAATGTTGAAAGGCAAGGAGGGTCATGGCCTTACCGTCTCCACCTTTCACACCCTGGGGCTTAATATTATTCGTGGCGAGCTGAAGACGCTGGGGTACAAGCCGGGGTTTTCGCTGTTCGACCCGGAAGATGCCAAGGCGCTGCTGCGTGACCTGATGAACAAGGACGCCCAGGTCGACGCCGAGCAGATCAATGCCGTGCAGAGCAAAATATCCACCTGGAAAAACGACCTGGTGCTGCCCAGCGACGCACTTTCCTTTGCCGCCGATGACGATGACCACTTTGCCGCTCGGGTCTATGAAGCCTATAACCGTCATCTAAAAGCCTACAACGCGGTAGATTTTGATGACCTGATCCTGCTGCCCGTCGTGCTCTTGAAAAACGACGCTGAGGCACTGGCGCGTTGGCGGCGCAAGATTCACTACATGCTGGTGGATGAGTACCAGGACACCAACGTGTCCCAGTATTTGCTGGTGAAGCTTTTAATGGCCGAGCGCTCGACCTTTACCGTGGTGGGCGACGACGATCAGTCAATCTACGCCTGGCGTGGTGCGCGCCCCGAGAACCTGATCACGCTGGGCGAGGACTTCCCGCGCCTGAAGGTGATCAAGCTGGAGCAGAACTACCGCTCAACCGGGACAATTCTACGCGCGGCCAACACGCTGATTGCCAATAACCCGCACGTCTACGATAAAACCTTGTGGTCGGATATGGGCGACGGCGCCCCGATTCGAGTGATCGTGAATCGCCATGAAGAGGCGGAGTCTGAGCGGGTGGCTAGCGAAATGCTGACTCGGCGTATCAAGGAAAAGGCTGAATGGCGCGACTTTGCCGTCCTTTATCGCGGCAACTTTCAGGCACGGCTTTTAGAGCTCAAGCTTCAGCATTACCAAATTCCCTACAAGCTGTCCGGCGGCACGTCGTTTTTCTCGCGTAATGAGATCAAGGACGCCATGGCCTATCTGCGCCTACTCATCAATCCTGCCGACGATAACGCTTTTTTGCGGATAGTAAACGTACCGCGCCGTGAGATTGGGCCAGGCACGCTTGAGAAACTGGCTAACTATGCCACCGAACGGACGATTTCCCTGTTTGCAGCGTGTCATGAAATGGGCCTGGAACAGACGCTACCCACCCGCGCTGTCGAGCGGTTAAGCCGGTTCACCCACTTTATCGACGGTGTGCGCAAACGCATGGATCAGGGCGATGCAATTGCCGCTATCCGCGACATGTTGCGTGATATGGATTACGAGGCGTGGCTTTATCAGAACGCCAGTGCGCCCACTATTGCTGAACGGCGTATGGCCAACGTGTGGATACTGATCGACCAGTTGGAAAAGTCACTTAACCGTGACCCGGAAGAGGATACCGCCTCAGAGGCGACTGAAACCGATAGCGTGGAGGCGGCAATTTCTCGGCTGGTGCTGCGCGATATCCTGGAACAGCAGGCCGAAGAGGATGACTCGGACCGCGTACAGCTGCTCACCATGCACGCTTCAAAAGGGCTTGAGTTCCCGCATGTCTACCTGCTGGGCCTTGAAGAGGACCTGCTGCCCCACCGCAATGCTATTGAAATGGACACGGTGGAAGAGGAGCGCCGCCTGGCCTACGTGGGTATTACCCGGGCGCGGCGCACGCTCACGCTCACGCTTGCCCGCCAGCGCAAAGCCTACGGTGAGCTGATGGATTGCCAGCCCAGCCGTTTTCTGGATGAACTGCCCGGGGAAGACCTGGAGTGGGAAGGTCGAGCGGATAAAGAGGACCCGGACAAGAAGCAGGCGCGCGGCAAGGATGCAATTGCCGGGCTGCGCTCTCTGTTGGGGTAACGACCAGACCAAACTATCCACAGGTGGAACACCGGAACCGCTTGTGGATAGGCTATTCGACCTCTTCGATCATGTAGTCGACCGCTGCCTTGATCTCATCATCGCTGAAATTAAACCGACCGCCCTTGGGCGGCATCGCACCAATCCCCTTAATGGCGTTGACGTAAAGCGTGTCAGTGCCTTGAGCAAGCCGTGCAGTCCAGGCGGCGTTATCGCCCGTTGCCGGAGCGCCCGCAATGCCTGCCGCATGGCAGGCGCCACAGCCTGCCCTGGCATACAGCGCTTCACCATCATATTGGGCGGCGATATCTTCCGGTTCAGGCTCCTCTGGCAAGGAAGCATCAGGTTCAGGCTGGGCCACCGCACGTTGGCATGTTTGTCCTTGCAGGCAGAGCTTGCCAACTGGCGCAAGGCGCTCGGCAAGCGCTGCATCCTCGGCCTCTGCATCAGCAAGTGCGGCGCTCGATAGCACTCCTAACGCAACTATCCCGCCCAGCATACATTTGAAATTCACCCTGCCCCCTTGGCGTTTATCGCCATAATAGCGGCGTTTAATCCTGTATCGATAACCGTGTTCCAGGAAAATATACCGGGAGATAATATCTTTTTTTCACAGATAGCCAGAGGGCGATAGGTGAGAGCCACCTATCGAGTGACATAATAACAAAAGGGTCTAAACAGTGATTTAAAGGCCTACGTTTAGAAGATCAGCTTAAAGACGCCCGTAAGGGTAAGAAGGCCTACGGCAAAAATAAAGATAATAATCCACAGCAAAATTTTCATAACGTTTCCTCCATGAATAAAAGAAGCATTCCTCAATACCGCGCTCACAGTATAGAAGAAAAATTAAAAAGCAGGCTTAATATTACCTTTTGAATAGAGAAATTCTCGTGCTTCATTATGGGCTTGAAGCGGTAAGCTAGGCATTTTTCCAGGCAAGCAGGCGCTGCTCGGCATAACCGATGAACCCCGCCTGTTGATAAAGGCGCCAAGCGGGCGTATTGCGAGTATCGACGGTCAATATCATCTCGTTTGCCCCTTGGTTAATTGCCAGGTTAAAAGCCTCGGTTAACACGTTTCGACCGATGCCCTTACCGCGCCATTGCGCCGTGACGCCCATTAATAAAAGCTCCCAGCAGTGAGCCGACCGTGGCGCTAACAGCAACACGCCCACCCGCTCATCGCCCAGGTTAACGCTGTACCAATGGTTCGGCGCCGTAGGTGCCTGATCATAAAAACCGGCCAGCAGCGCTTCGCTGGAAAGCGATTCTCGCAGTGCTGGGCAGTCCAGCGAGCCTTGGCTAATGGAGTCGATCAGGTCGGTTTGCACGGCGGTGCTTAGCTCACTAAAAGGTGCTAGCCAAATTGGCGAATCCGTTGAAGGTACCGCCTCCGTGGCCGCCAGCGTAATGGACAAATAGTGTAGTTTGGCCAAGCGCACCATATTATGCGCAAGCAGCGTTGCCTCCCACGCATAGTGGCTGGGCGGCAAGACCACGTGGCAAAGCGTTATTCCCTGCGTGGTTACCCAATCATGAGCAGCGCTTAGTAAGGCTTGGCTTGTTGGATCATCCTGGCAAGGAAGCCATAGCTGTGCGGTGGCGTGAGCGAGCGGCTGCACCCACAGCGCACCGCTAATACGGCCGTGCTGCTGATAGACCCATAGCCCGTCCCAGGCTGCCTGCGGGGCTGACGTTAGAGCGGTGTGCAGCGCCGATTGCAAGGACGGTTCATGCACCGCCGCTAAGTGAAGCAGGGCTTCCCTACGCTGCGTTGAAGGGCAAATACTCACAAATGCACTATCGACCGTCGGCTTCATTAGTAATCTGGGCGCCACTGTGCTGCTTTCGTTGATGTTAATCCTGACTGACTCCCCCTAACGATGCTACCTTTTGTTACTTCTTACCGGGCCGTTGCTACAGGAGTGACTAACACCATGCGCATACTGCTGGTTGAGGACGACGCCAGCTTGTCTTCGGGCATTCGCCTGGCGCTCAAGCCGGAACACTATACGGTTGATCACCTGGATAACGGCAATAGTGCCCTTATGGCACTAAAAGAGGCTGAGCCGTTTGATGCTGTCATTCTCGATTTGGGCTTGCCGGGTTTGGATGGCCTCCACATTATCAAGGCGGTACGCCGCCAAGGCAGCCAAATTCCGATATTGGTACTCACCGCCCGCGACGGTATCAATGACCGCATAGCGGGGCTGGATGCTGGGGCCGATGATTACCTGGTCAAGCCTTTTGAAGTGGAAGAGCTCAAGGCCCGCTTACGGGCACTGCTAAGGCGCAGCCAGGGGCAATTGGATAATTACCTGGAGTGTCGCGGCATCCGCTTGGAACCGCTTACCCTAAGCGTCAGCTATCAGGGTAAAGTCATTACCCTTTCACGGCGCGAATTTACCCTGTTACAGGAATTTATGGGCCACCCGGGGCGGGTCTTTACCCGCGATACACTGACCAGCCTGATTTATGGCTGGGATGAGGATGTCGAAAGCAACGCCATTGAAGTTCATATTCACCATTTACGACGCAAGCTGTTTCCTGAGGTGATTCGCACCGTACGCGGCATTGGCTATGTGATGGATAAAGCGCCGCCGGGAGGCGAACAGTGAACTCTATCCGCCGGCGAACCTTAGGGCTCACACTGCTGCTATTTCTGCTCAGTATTATGGTTATTAGCGTGGTTAGCTACCGTTACGCCACGCACGAAATTCAGCAGTTGCACGATGCAAGCCTTGCCCGTCACGCTCACCTTTTGGGTGAGCTCATGCAAGCGCCTATTCCGCCCGCGTATCAGCAGGCACTTCTGCAAAGCGTAGAAAATACGCTGCAAACCAAGCAGCGCAATCCTGAGGCGCTCGTCTTTCAACTGTGGGAAGGCGATGAACTACTGCTGCGCTCAACCGATGCACCATTAGCGCCGCTTGCCGTATCGCAAAGTGGCTACACCCGGCAACAGTACCAGGGGCAAACGTGGCAAACCTATACGCTTTCGCTTGCTGAGGGGCGCAGGGTCATTGTGGGTGAGCGTGACGATATCCGCTTACGTTTGGTCAGGCGGGTAGCGCTGCGTACGCTGCTGCCCGAATTTATGGGGTTAATCGTCTTAACGTCTTTATTGTGGTGGAGCATCGGTTGGGGGCTTTCACCGCTGTCGAGAATGGCAGAGCAAATCCGCAACCGAGACCCACATAATCTTCAACCCCTTAAGCTTGCGCCTCTGCCGTACGAGCTGGCGACTATTTCCGGTGCACTCAATCGCCTGTTGATGCGCATCCAGCGTTTACGCGAGCGCGAAAAACGTTTTATCGCCGATGCCGCCCATGAACTGCGTACGCCGCTTGCCGTACTCGACCTTCATGCCCAAAACGCCTTGGCCGCAGAAAGCCCACAGGACCGTGAGGAGTCGCTTCATTATTTGCGCCAAGGCGTTGCCCGTTCGACACATTTGGTCAGCCAGCTGTTAACGCTGGCAAGGCTTGACCCGGATGAAACAAGCCTGCCATTACGCCCTGTTGATGCGCTGTTTGAGGTACGTGACGCGCTGGCCAAGCTACTTCCCCTCGCCCAGCAACAGCAGCAAACGCTGCAGCTAGAGGCCGATGAACAAGGCCAGTGGGCGTTAAACGAAGTCCCTGGCACCTTGGGAGCACTCGTACAAAACCTGGTGGGCAACGCCATTCAGCACTCTCCCCCTCAAGGAACTATCCACGTGCAGCTTAAGGCGGAATTGAGCGCCATTATTTTAGTAGTGGATGACCAGGGCCCGGGGATTCCTTTATCAGCTCGCAAGGCCGTTACAGAGCGCTTTCACCGCGCAGGCCCCGGCGCTGGGTCAGGGTTGGGATTATCCATTGTGGAACGGATAGTGGCGCAGCATGCGGGCAGCCTGGTATTTGATGATGCGCCAGGGGGCGGTTTGCGCGTACAGGTCACGCTTAATCGCCACAGCGGCCAAGGCTAGTTTTCAAGCCTTAAGGTTCCGATAAGAATTAACTGTGACTCTGAGGGTACCAGGCTGATTGGCAGTAAGCAGTTGGCCAAATAAAATGGAGGTTCCCTGATGAATCAAGTGGCTTTTGCACCTAAAACGTTAATTAAATTCAGCGCCGCTCCCCGCCTTAAGTCGCCGAGTGCCAAGCAGTTAACGACTGAAAGTTCAGCGCTGGATGTACTTACCGACTTTCAAACGCTGAAACCTCATTCGGTCGCCGCTGATACGCCTGTTGACGAGGCGCATCTCAAAATGCGTTATAGCGGTGTGCGGCTTCTGTTTGTAACCGACAAAAATGAGCACTGCATCGGTATTCTTACCGCCAAAGAGTTGATCGGCACACGCCGTATTAACCTGGCCATGCAGCAGCGCAATCTTGACCGCGACGAAATAACCGCGGATATGATCATGACCTCTTGGGATAAACTCAGTGCGATGACGCTGGAACAGCTCTCGGCGCTGACGATTGAAGACCTTGTCTTGGTCATGGAAGACGTAACTGAACAGCACCTGTTGATCACTCAGTACGACGACCATAACGCACTGACCATTCGTGGCTTAATATCAGCCACCGATATTCAAAACACCGTGGGTAAGCAAGTTAGTACGGTGGTTCCCGTCGCGAGCAGCTTTGCCGATATTTGCCAAGTGATTACCGGTCACGACCTGTAAGTTTAAAAGTATCCGTTAGCTGTTGTTAAACGTATTTATCATCTAAAACGCCCCTTACCAAAAATGGTAAGGGGCGTTTTTTAGTGTTCTATCAATACCGTGTTAATCCCTAAAGATTAACACCCAACCGCTAGAACATGGAGGCGTTGATAAATAAGTGTGTCGCTACACTCGCGGCATAACCCAGCAAAATAGCCGGCACCCAGCGCAAGTGAACCATAAAGGTATAAATACCCCGTGCCTGGCCCATCAAGGCAACACCAGCCGCTGACCCCATGGCAAGCAGGCTTCCCCCAACACCAGCGGTAAGCGTAATCAGTAGCCAGTTGCCTTCAGACATATCGGGCGCCATGGAAAGCACGGCAAACATTACCGGAATGTTATCCACCACGGCTGAAATCAGCCCTAACACAACGTTAGCCCAGATGGGATTCCAACTGCCGTAGAGCGTTTCAGACAGCAGGCTTAAATACCCCATAAAGCCAAGCCCGCCCACACACAGTACGACGCCGTAGAAGAACAGCAGCGTATCCCACTCAGAACGTGCGATACGGCTAAAGATATCAAACGGCACCACGCTGCCTAACTGCTCCAGCTTCTTCCAGTCGCCGCGGCGTGAATAACGTACCCGTTTACGCTCTAACGAGCGCGGCAGGCTGCGCCGCAGGTAGTATCCAAAAAACTGCAGTAGTCCTAAACCAAACATCATGCCCATTGCAGGCGGCAGGTGTAGAACCGAGTGGCAGAGTACGGAGATGGCAACGGTCAGCAAAAACAGCGCAATGATCCGGCGTGCGCCCCGCTTGAGCCAGACGTTTTCAGTAAGCGCTGCCGGTTGGCGGTTAACAATAAAGAAGTTCATGATGACCGCAGGCACCATAAAGTTAACGATAGCGGGTAATAACAGTACAAAGAAGCCGCTAAACGGCACTTGTCCTGCCTGCCAAACCATCAGCGTAGTGATATCCCCAAATGGGCTAAATGCGCCGCCAGCATTGGAGGCCACCACCACGTTAACGCAGCACAGGCTAATAAACTTGTTATCACCTTCAGCCACTTTCAGGATTACCGCGCACATCAGCATAGCCGTGGTCATGTTATTGGCTATCGCAGAAATACCAAATGCGAGAAAACCGGTAATCCAAAAAAGGCTGCGGTAGCTAAACCCTTTACGCACCAACCAGGCACGTAATGCGTCAAATATACGCCGCTCTTCCATGGCGTTGATATAGGTCATCGCCACCAGCAAAAACAGCAATAGTTCGGTGTATTCGAGCAACGTTTCCCGAAAGGCGATTTCTGCCTCTTCAGGCATACCGGCCTGCACATACACCCATGCCACAATGGCCCAAATAAGCCCCGCCGCTACCAGAACAGGCTTGGATTTACGCATGTGGAGAAGCTCTTCAGACATTACCAGAGCATAGGCAAGTACAAAGATACCCACACACGTAATACCGGCAAGAGAGAGCGTTAAATTCAGTGGGCCAGCAGCGGCATAAGAGAGGGAAGGAAAGACAACAGCACAGAGAGCAATCAACAACCAAGCGACCCGGCGAGCTGAGAGCCGAGGTGCAAGGACGTTTTGTGGTTTCATGACAGCGTGATCCTGACAGATGTGGGGAGAGAGCGTGCCACCATGATAAGCACGCTAATAAACTGCTGCAACGCAGCGCTGACTCGCAAGGTGCGCCTAATTGTCGCACCTTGTAACGCTGTTTTATAGTGTCCGAACAACTTATTACGTTTGCTCATTCAATGGGCCATGAGCTTCTTTTTTTCAGGACAGCAGATCACAGGAATAATGGCTGTTAAAAAATCAGATCGTCGTTCAGCCGCTATAACAACGCGGGTATTACTTAAAACAAGATGCCAGTGTGCGTAACGCCATCGTATTTTTATTTCTTGTTGTATCAATCGTTAGCATCGTTAATAAACACGCTCTCACTAACGCGATAGCACGCTGGATAAGTCCCCCCATGTACACAAAGAGCAAATACCCTCCTGTAAAAGACCATCAAACAAAAAAGGAGCCCGCTGATGGATGCATATTTAGACAATATCCATGACATCTTGCAAAAACTTAAGGATTATCTGGAGGGGAATGAAGATGAAGTGATCGCTACGACTGCCGTATCGTCAAATTCCATGACGTTTTGAAAAACCCGGATGAGTACGGCCTAACTGAGCTGGAGAAAAGCCAGTTGCCGCATTTGGAAGAAAAAGTGTGGCACACGGTACTCTCGCCACTTGCGAGGCTCGAAGCGAACGAAAACGTAGAGCAATAGGCGGGTAACACTGAACATCATGCTAACCAGCAAACCATTCTCGCCCCTAAAGGTTGGACACTTCATCCAACCTTTAGGGTATTGCCGTAAGAGCATTCAACGAACCGTTTGATACCAGCCGGCAGTGGTTTACTCGACCGTCACGCTTTTCGCCAGGTTACGCGGCTGATCGACATCGGTACCTTTAAGCACTGCGACGTGGTAGCTCAAAAGCTGGAGAGGAAGCGTATATAAAAGCGGTGCCAAGGCTTCGTGAATATGCGGCAGCTCAATGACTCGGATATTGTCATGCGGCTTGATACCCACGTTCTCATCGGCAAATACAAACAGCTGGCCGCCCCTGGCACGGACTTCCTGCAGGTTGGATTTTAGCTTTTCCAACAGGTCGTCATTGGGTGCGACGGATATCACCGGCATCTCGCTATCTACCAGCGCCAGCGGGCCGTGCTTAAGCTCACCGGCTGGGTACGCTTCTGCGTGAATATAGGAGATTTCCTTAAGCTTAAGCGCGCCTTCCAGTGCAATTGGGTAGTGCGCACCACGGCCCAGGAACAGCGCATGGTGCTTTTCAGCAAACGCCTGGGAGAGCTGCTCAATCTGGCTGTCCAGGGCCAGTACTTGTTGGCAAATATCAGCAAGCGAATGCAGCGCCTTCACAATACCTGCATGCTCTTCCTGCCCCTTCGCTTTGCTCATCGCAAGCGTCAGAAGCAATAGTGCCACCAACTGAGTGGTAAATGCTTTTGTGGAGGCAACGCCAATTTCCGGGCCTGCACGGGTCATCAGGGTCATATCTGATTCACGCACCAGAGAGCTTCCCGGTACGTTGCAAATAGCTAGCGAACCGACATAGTTCAAGGTCTTGGCAAAACGTAGTGCCGCCAGCGTGTCAGCGGTTTCACCCGACTGGGAGAGCGTTACGAATAGCGTATCGGAAGGTACGACCGGGTGGCGGTAACGATACTCGGAGGCCACCTCAACCTGTACCGGCACGCCTGCATAACGTTCAAGCCAGTAGCGGGCCACCATCGCTGCGTGATAACTGGTGCCACAGGCAATGATATGGACCTGGCGGGTTTTCTGGAAAAGCGCTTGAGCATCGGGGCCAAAGCTCTCGACCAACACACTGTCCGCGCTCAAACGCCCTTCCAGGGCCGCCTCGATCACCGCTGGCTGCTCGAAAATTTCTTTAAGCATGTAGTGGCGATAATTACCTTTGCTGGCAACACCATCACCATGCTCAAAAACATGTACCGACCGTGTTACTGAGCTGCCATCTTTATCGACGATCCGGATAGCACCCTTTTCGCTTAACTCGACCACATCGCCTTCTTCCAGATAAATAAAGCGATCCGTTACTTGTAGCAAGGCAAGCGGGTCTGAGGCTAAAAACGCTTCCCCCATACCCACACCTACCACCAGCGGGCTTCCCTGACGTGCACCTACTACTATGCCCGGCTCCTTGACACTCATAACGCCCAGCGCATACGCCCCGCCCAGACCATTCACAATTTGCTGGGTTGCCTCAAACAAACTGAGACCACTCTGCAACTTGTCCGCTAGCAAATGCGTAATGACTTCGGTGTCGGTTTCCGAGCTAAACGTATAGCCACTTGCCTGCAGCGTCTCTTTTATATATTCGTAGTTTTCAATAATGCCGTTATGCACCACGCTGACGTAGTCACCGCTATGGTGCGGGTGGGCATTGGCTTTTGAAGGCTTTCCGTGAGTTGCCCAGCGCGTGTGAGCAATCCCTGATGCTCCCGGCAGCGGTGCACTATTCAGCTCGTTCTCAAGGGCTGCGACCTTACCCACTGCGCGATGACGAGTAAGCTGGTTATGATCGTTCAACACAGTCATGCCCGCTGAGTCGTAACCGCGATACTCCAGGCGCTTAAGCCCTTCCAACAGTATGTCTTGCACGTTACGTTGCGCTACAGCAGCGACGATGCCACACATAAACCGTTCTCCCAGAATAAATTAAAGTAGCGATGTACCACGCGTTTACTTGTCAGCTTTAGTAGGACGCACCCAATCGGCCTTTTCCAGCTGCTTGCCTCGCGTCACCGCTAAGGCCCGCTCACGGACATCTTTTGCTATGGTGGATCCAGCGCCTATGGTTGCGCCTGCCCCCACTCTAACCGGGGCTACCAGTGCGCTGTTAGAGCCAATAAAGGCATGATCGCCGATCTCAGTGTGATGCTTGTTAACGCCGTCATAGTTGCACGTAATCGTGCCCGCACCAATATTAACGTCACGCCCCAAGCGGGCATCGCCAACATAGCTTAAGTGGTTAATTTTGCTACCCTCGCCTACCTCGGCGTTTTTGGTTTCTACAAAATTGCCCACCTTGGCATTAACCGCTAGGCGCGTACCGGGGCGCAGACGCGCATAAGGCCCCACCTGGTTATGGCCAGCCATCTTCGTTTGGTCAATAACACTGTGGCTATCAATGCTACTTTCAGCACCGATGGCACTGTTTTTGATCACGCAGTAAGGTCCTACACTAACGCTATCACCCAGCGTCACGTCACCTTCAAAAATGCAGCCCACGTCAATAAACACGTCGTGACCACAGGTGAGGCTTCCGCGCACGTCGATCCTTGCAGGATCAGCCAGTGCCACGCCCTGCTCCATTAACAGGTCCGCTTGGCGCGCTTGGTAAACGCGTTCTAACCGCGCCATTTGGGCACGATTATTAACCCCTTCTACTTCAACGGCGTGAGCTGGCTGCTCGGTGCAAACTTTAACCCCCTCTTTAGCCGCCATTTCGATCACATCGGTCAGGTAGTATTCACCCTGAGCATTGTCAGCGGAAAGCTTAGGCAACCAACGCGCCAGTTGGGCACTGGTCATCGCCATGATGCCGGTGTTGCATTCGGTGATAGCACGCTCGGCGTCGTTGGCATCTTTTTGCTCTACAATCGCCACCGCATCGCCCGCCGCATTGCGCACAATACGGCCGTACCCCGTTGGATCGTCCAGCGTAACCGTCAGCAGCCCCATCTGTTGTTCGTTCACATGGGCCAACAGCGCTGTCAGCGTTTCACTTTGAATGAGCGGTACATCGCCATACAGTATCAAAACAATGCCGTCACCCAGTTCATTCAATGCTTGAGCAGCGGCGTGCCCCGTGCCTTTCTGCTCTTCTTGCACGGCAAACGTGACGTTTTCATCCGCCAATGCGTGACGCAGCTGCTCAGCGCCGTGACCAATGACGACCTGCGTGCGTGCAGGGCTTAGGCTCGCCGCGGTTTCCAGCACGTGCGACACCATGGGTTTTCCCGCCAAGGAGTGAAGCACCTTCGGCATGTGTGAGCGCATCCGCGTGCCTTTACCCGCTGCGAGAATCACTACATCTAGCGCTTTTTGCATTCTCATTACCCTTCTTCTGCGTGACGCACGTTAGGAGACGCCCACTGACCAATACCGCTTTCATTGATGAGTTCTTCGCCAAACTCATCAACAAAAGCAGGGCTTGCAATACTCTGCCACTGGTCGCCATCGCGGATCAGCATTAATACACTCAGATTCTGCGCAACGGCCACTTCCATACCGGTATCGCTGTCTTCTACCAATAGCGCGGTGGCCCAGGCGTCGGCCCAGGCGTTGGATGGATGGAAAACCGATACCGATGCAAGATTATGCGAGACAGGCCGCCCGGTACGTGGATCAATGGTATGTGAAAAGCGCTGCCCATCAGCCTCAAAGTAATTGCGATAATCCCCAGAGGTCGCTACCGACATATCGTGAAGAGGCACAATATGCTGTGCTTGTGGCGCGCCGCTTTGCGGCGTTTCAATGCCTACGCGCCAAGGCGTCTTTTGGTCATCACGATAGCCGTGCGCCAGCATATCTCCCCCCAGGTTAATTAAATAACCCTCTATCCCTTGCTGATTTAGGTACGCTGCCACGCGGTCGGTTGCATGCCCCTTGGCGACACCGGAAAGATCCACATAAACATCACGCTCACGGCGCGCCTGCATGGCCTGAGTATCGATCGCTACAGCATCAAAGCCCACTTCGGCCAAGCGCTCGGCCAACTGGTGCTCCGAAGGGGCTTCTTGCGGGCGAGCCTCAGGACCAAAACTCCATAAATTGACCAGACCACCAACGGTCATATCAAACGCGCCGTTACTTTGTTCAGACACCGAGCGGCTTATCGCCAGTACTTCAATTAGCTCGTTGGAAAGTGGCTGCCACTCATTAAGCGGCGCCTGGTTAAACAGGCTTAGTTCAGAGTCATCTTTATACGTCGACATGGACACATCGACACGTTCAAGCTCTTCCAAAAAACCGGCTTCCAGATCGCTGGCTTGCTCCTGGGTTAGCGGGTCACTAATGGTTACCTGATAAAACGTGCCAAAGATGCCGCCCTCTAAACGGACAGGCGACTCCAAAGGACGATCTTTTTCCGAACAGCCAACCAACAGTAACAGCGACATAATGCATACCGCTTTTACTGTTAACCGTGTTGATTCAGGCATAAATAGGGTCATGAGCTTACTCTACATGTAAAAAAACCAGAGGAGCCACGCACCAAACAGTACGCGATAAACAACAAAAGGCTGCATCCCCATTTTTTTAATAATAACGAGGAAATAGTGAATACACAGGTACGCAATAACACCGGACAATAGCGTTCCGGCCGCCATGGATAGCCAATCGACTGACTGGGGCTGATGTAAAAGTTCAACGGCTTCTAACCCACCGGCTAATACGATTACCGGGATGGAAAGTAAAAAGGAGAACCGCGCAGCCCCTTCACGACTCATACCTACCAGAAGGGCGGCGGTGATGGTAATCCCTGAACGTGATGTGCCCGGAATGAGCGCCAACGCTTGGGCGCCGCCAATGATCAGCACATCTTTTAGCTGCATTTGGTATTCACTGCGGGTACCGCGTTTTTTCCAGTCGGCGTACCCCAGTAACAGGCCAAAGCCAATCAGGCTGAGCGCGATGATAACCGTGGAGCGCATATACACCGAGATAACATCACGAAGCAGAAAACCGATGATACACACAGGCAGCGTGGCAAGCGTGACCCAGATCGCGAGCCTGGCATCTTTATTGATCCCCCGGCCACGCAGCGCTGCCAGGCTGCTCGCTATCATTTGCCAAATTTCATGCCGGAAATAGACCACTACCGCGCTTAAACTGCCCAAGTGGAGCGCGACATCAAAAGCAAGCCCTTGGTCCTCCCAAGAGGTTAATACGGGTACTAAAATCAAGTGCGCCGAGCTTGAGACAGGCAAGAATTCCGTTATCCCTTGCACAGCAGCAAGTACCACTATTTGGAGCCACTCCATGGGTCATCCTATACATCAAAAGGGTGGTTGAATGACAATGGCGCATAAGGATACACCTCCATTAGGGGATTGTCCGCCATGGCTGCCATCGTTTTGTATTGCGTATTAGCCTGCTTAGAACAAAGGGCTTAAGAGATCATATTGCAGTGCGCTACAATAATGCTTTATTGAAAGCGCTCCCTTGTCAGGTATTCCATGACTCAGACCGTTGAAACGCCAGTGGTTCCCAACCACGAGCTAGATAATCAGGAAGCCAAGCGCGTCACCTATATCGGTGCCTGGTTGGATGGTGTGCTTAGTATTGTCAAAGTGGTGGTCGGTTTTTGGGTGGGTTCTGCCGCACTGATTGCCGATGGCATCCACTCGCTCTCCGACTTAATCACCGATGGTTTTGTACTGGCCGCCATTCATTACGGGCGTCAGGAGCCCGACAACGACCATCACTATGGTCACGGGCGCATCGAAACACTCACCACGCTGCTGTTGGGTAGCGTACTGATCTTTGTGGCAGGCGGTATTGCCTGGTCAAGCCTGGAGCGCTTGTTTAGCGGCACAGAAGTCACCGCGCCTGGCATCGTGGCGATTGTGATTACGTTTATTGCGCTGATCAGTAAAGAGTGGATTTTTCGCTACACCATGCGCGTCGCCAAGCGGGTAAAATCCAAGCTGTTGGAGGCTAATGCCTGGCACTCTCGTAGCGATGCCCTTTCTACCGCGGTGGTGCTGGTCGCACTGATTGGTGCTCAATTTGGCTTGGGTTGGCTGGATGCCGTCGCTGCCATTGTGGTTGGCCTGCTCGTAGGCAAGGTTGGCTGGGATTTACTGTGGGAATCTGCGCGGGAATTAGTCGATACCGCACTGCCTGAAGACACCCAACGCCAAATGCACGACGTAGCTTGTAGCGTACCAGGCGTGGATAGCGTGCATGACCTTCGCACTCGCCAATCAGCAGGTTGGGTAATGGTGGATTTGCATGTCGTGGTCGGGCCTAAAATCACCGTTTCAGAAGCCCATGAGATAGGTAATGAGGTCAGCCGCCGTTTACGTCATGAGTTTCCGCTACTCACCGACGTTATTTTCCATGTTGACCCTGAAGATGACGCTGGAGAAGGAGACCCCAGCCGAATGCCCGGCCTGCCACTACGTCCGGAGGTTGAGGCCGCGCTTGATCAACGCTGGTACGCGCATCCGGTGTGGCGCACGTTAAACGAGCTTCAACTGCACTATCTGGATGACAAGGTATCCGTATCTTTAATTATCGGCGATGCGGTACATCAGCCCCCGCAATGTTTGGCTAGCCAGCTCAAAGCGCTCGCCAGTGATATCGAGTGGCTCGGTCATGTGGAAGTCATGTTTATCACCCGAGCGGCCAGTAGCGCGATGCGCTAGCCGTTCGATAAACGCCAAATACTCAACTACCTGACGGGTCTTATGGTTTCAGTACGTAATGAATACGCTTAACCTTACCTTGTTTGAAAGGCTCAACGCCGCCGCTGGCACCCCTGAGTGGCTGGTCATGTTTGCTCATGGGTGCGCCGTTGAATTGATGTGGCTACTACCTGCGCTGCTGGTAGTCGGTTGGCTGCGCGGCGGTGAACAGCTCAAGCAGCCACTGCTGGAGGCGCTGATAGCGACGCTGCTGGCCTTAGCGATAAGTGGCATCATCGGGATGCTATGGCCGATGCCCCGGCCCTTTGCGGTACCGGCAGGCACCACGTTGATGGCCCATGCGCCAACCCCAGCCTTCCCCAGTAATCATCTAACGATCATTCTGACCATGGCCTTTAGCTTGATGCTGCACCGCTACACCCGACGTATCGGCGGCCTTCTTCTGCTCTTGGCTATTCCCGTCGGCTGGGCAAGGATTTTTTTGGGCGTCCACTTTCCCCAGGACATGGCAGGCGCTGCCCTTTTGTCAGCCGTTATGGCTGTGCTGGTGGGTTTCAACCGCGCCTGGCTAGTGCTACCGGTTTATGAGCACGTCGCCAAGCGCCTTTATCACTGGCTGTTCGCGCCGCTTATCCGCCGTGGCTGGGTGAAGCGCTAACCGGCTGTTCTCTATAAGCTAGTAAGAATTGCTGTTGCAATAGAGAAGTAAATCAATACCCCGGTGGCATCAATCAAGGTGGTGACCAGCGGCGCAGAGGCAGCTGCCGGGTCGACCTTGAAGCGCTCCAGTACAAACGGCAGGCACATGCCCAACAGACTGCCAAACAGTACGATAGTGACCATACTGAGGGAGACGATAATAGCGACTTCGTTGCCTGCACGCAGTATCCCGATAGGGGCGACGGCGATGGCCATGGTAAGCCCCAGGGAGCCAGCTACCAACAGCTCACGGCCGAGCATTTTACTCCAGTCCTTAACGCCTACATCACCGGTTGCCATACCGCGAACCATCAGCGTTGCCGCCTGAGCGCCTGCGTTACCGCCACTACCAATCAACAAGGGCAGAAAGAATACCAACGCCACTTGGGCGGCAATAATACCTTCAAAGTGAGCAATGCCCGCGCCGGAAAACAGGTTGGCAAAGACCAGTACTACTAGCCACGTCACCCGTTTACGGTACAGGCTCCATAGCGATACGCGGCTAACGCCATCTTCCAACTGGCCAATCGACATCCCCTTGTGGATATCTTCAGTGGCTTCCGACTCCGCCACGTCCATCGCATCATCGTGAGTAACGATACCCACCATACGATTGTCGGCATCAATCACCGGCAGTGCCAGAAGATCATAACGAGCCACGATACGAGCCACTTCTTCCTGCGCTTCGTCCACAGCGGTGCTGATCACATCCTTGATCATGATGTCATCAACCAGCGCGCCGGGCCTGGCAATCATCAACTGACGCAGGGACATCGTACCAATCAGCCTGCCATCGTTGTCCAGGATATAGAGCTGATAGACCGTCTCGGCATCTGGAGCGGTCTGGCGTACGCGCATCATTGCCTGAGACACCGTCATGCCACTGGCTATCGCTACATAGTCAGAGGTCATAATGGCGCCTGCAGTACCTTCTTCGTAGCCTGCCAGCCGCTTGAGATCTTCCCGCTCCTGATGTGCCATGCGCCGTAACAGCGCTTCTCGGCGATCTTCATCCAGAAGATTGAACAGGTCCACCCGCTCGTCAGAGCCCATCTCTTCCAACAGCTTAAGTACCTGGGTGTCCTTTAGCTCACCCACGACTTCCAGCTGGCTTTCACCTGGCAGGTAGCCAAGCACATTAGCGGCGCGTTCTGTAGAAAGTATATCGAGCACTGAAAGCGCTGCAGACAGCTCTTCGTCCTCCTCGATAAGCTCTTCAAGCACCTCACCAATATCTGCCGAACGAATTTCGGCCAAGCGTTCGGATAATAGCTCTTTTTTCGGTTCCTCTTTGACCAGCTCGTCCAGCAGCTCGGTTTTTAATTCCTGCAAGATTTCATCGTTCAATGACATCGCGTTCTCCTTCTCTGCAGACGAGTCAGTGCTGACAAGCATTATGCTACTAAATGCTTATGACAAGTGTACCAGACAAAAAAAACGCCCCTTAAACCCTAACGGGTTCAAGGGGCGTTTTATTCACGCTTACCGCGTAGTGTTAGCCTTTACCCGCCTTTTTGCGCAGCTGCTGGATCGTACGCAGCTGTGCAACGGCTTCGGCAAGTTCAGCGGAGGCACGGGTATAATCCAGCTCCGATGACTTCTCATTAAAGGCTTTCAGCGCTTCCTGACGCGCTTCTTCGGCAGCGGCCTCATTGAGGTCGCTGGCACGTGCTGCGGCGTCTGCCAGAATCGTAACGACATCCGGCTGAACTTCCATAAAGCCACCCGAGACAAAGAAGTTCTCTTCCTTGCCATTGTCGTGAATGACACGAATCGGGCCCGGCTGAAGCTCTGTCAGTAACGGGGCGTGACCTGGCAAAATACCCAGGTCACCCATCATCCCGGAAGCGACTACCTGCTCAACACTGCCTGAGAAGATAGATGCTTCTGCGCTGACGATATTGCAAATGAAGCTATTCGCCATAGCGAATCCCCCTAATGGACGGGATTACTTCTTCATCTGGTTAGCTTTTTCGACCGCTTCGTCGATGGAGCCAACCATGTAGAAGGCCTGTTCCGGCATATCGTCATACTCGCCATCGAGGATGCCCTGGAAGCCACGGATAGTATCTTTCAGAGAAACATACTTACCGGGTGAGCCAGTGAATACCTCAGCAACGAAGAACGGCTGCGACAAGAAACGCTGAATTTTACGCGCCCGAGAAACGGCCAGCTTGTCTTCATCAGACAGCTCATCCATACCCAGAATGGCGATAATATCCTTCAGTTCCTTGTAACGCTGCAGAACGTTCTGCACGCCACGAGCAACCGCATAATGCTCATCACCTACCACCAGCGGATCCAACTGACGCGACGTAGAGTCCAACGGATCAATGGCCGGGTAGATACCTAGCTCAGCAATGGAGCGGGCCAGTACAACGGTCGCGTCCAAGTGTGAGAAGGTGGTTGCCGGAGACGGATCGGTCAAGTCATCCGCCGGTACGTATACCGCTTGTACGGAGGTGATTGAGCCCGATTTCGTCGAGGTGATACGTTCCTGCAGAACGCCCATCTCTTCGGCTAGCGTCGGCTGATAACCTACCGCAGACGGCATACGGCCAAGCAGTGCAGATACTTCTGTACCGGCCAGGGTGTAACGGTAAATGTTATCGACGAACAGTAGAACGTCGCGGCCTTCATCACGGAATTTTTCAGCGATGGTCAGACCGGTCAGCGCGACGCGCAAACGGTTACCGGGCGGCTCGTTCATCTGGCCGTAAACCAGCGATACCTTATCGATAACGTTGGATTCGGTCATTTCGTGATAGAAGTCGTTACCCTCACGCGTACGCTCACCCACACCAGCGAATACAGAGTAGCCGCTGTGCTCGGTGGCGATGTTGCGGATAAGCTCCATCATGTTAACGGTTTTACCAACACCCGCACCGCCGAACAAGCCAACCTTACCACCCTTGGCAAACGGGCAGACCAGATCGATAACCTTGATACCGGTTTCCAGCAGCTCGTTAGAGGCTGCCTGGTCGGCATAGCTGGGTGCTTTACGGTGGATCGGCATACGCTCTTGCTCACCGATCTCACCCGCTTCATCAATCGGTTCGCCGAGTACGTTCATGATACGACCCAGCGTTTCCTTACCTACCGGTACGGAAATCGCGGCACCTGTGTTGGCTACGTCCAAGC
The DNA here is from genome assembly GCF_052379685.1 of Halomonas sp. 111. Taxonomy (NCBI): domain Bacteria; kingdom Pseudomonadati; phylum Pseudomonadota; class Gammaproteobacteria; order Oceanospirillales; family Halomonadaceae; genus Halomonas; species Halomonas sp. 111. The sequence goes on along the minus strand of NZ_JBQSYV010000016.1, from coordinate 77,412 downwards.
CACGCTTTAAGCCCTCAGTGGAGCCCATGGCAATGGTGCGTACCACGCCGTCGCCCAGCTGCTGCTGGACTTCGAGGACAGTCTCTTGTCCAGAGACCTTCAGCGCGTCGTAGACCTTGGGCACAGAGTCCCGCGGAAACTCTACGTCAATCACCGCGCCGATGATTTGTACGATACGTCCGCTCATCTTGGTTCCTCTCAAAAACCTGCAAATGAAACCTGTCTGCCGGGAGCCGCTTTATTGAGCAGCTCCCTAGGCGTTATACGGCTGAAGCGCCGCCGACGATCTCAGAAATTTCCTGGGTGATGGCGGCCTGACGGGCCTTGTTGTAAACCATCTCCAGATCGTCGATCAGGTTGCCCGCGTTATCAGTGGCACTCTTCATAGCGATCATTCGGGCGGCCTGTTCGCACGCACCGTTTTCGACTACCGCCTGATACACCTGCGATTCGATGAATCGAACCAACAGGCTGTCTAGCAACGCCTTGGCATCCGGTTCATACAGGTAGTCCCAGCTTTCGGGACGGGCGTTTTCTTCGTCATGCTTAGCGTCTTCGCCCATATCAGGCGACAGAGGAAGAAGCTGACGCACAACCGGCCGTTGCGTCATGGTGTTAACGAATTCGTTATACACCACGTACAGGCGGTCAAGCCGTCCTTCATCGTACGCTTCGAGCATGACCTTGATACTACCGATCAGACCCTCGACCGTGGGTGCTTCGCCTAATCCGCTCTTGGCGGCAATCAAGTTGCCGCCATAGTTACGGAAGAAAGCACTGCCTTTCGCGCCAAGGGCACAGAAGTCCAGCTCAGCGCCTTCCTGGCTCCAGACGCGGGCATCTTTCACCACGGCCTTGAACAGGTTGACGTTTAAGCCGCCGCACAAACCGCGGTCGGTAGACACCACAATGTAGCCTACGCGATTCACCTCGTTACGCTCGATCATGTAATCGTGGCGATATTCGGGGTTAGCGTCAGCAATGTGGCCTACGACGTTGCGAATCTGCTTGGCATACGGCTGGCCAGCCTTCATCAGATCTTGTGCTTTACGCATTTTCGACGCAGCTACCATTTCCATGGCACTGGTGATCTTCTGCGTATTTTTGATGCTCCCGATCTGGGTGCGTATCTCTTTTGCAGCTGCCATAGCGATCTACCTTTCGTTCGTGACTCTCAGAAAGTAGGCAAGCCCGCCCGCAGGCGGGCCGGACATTACCAGCTCTGAGTCGCCTTGAACTTCTCGAGACCCGACTTCAAGCCGTCTTGAATCTCGCCGTTGTAGTCGCCGGTCTGGTTGATTTTGTCGAGCAGGTCGCCGTGCTCAGACTTCATGTAATCGTGCAGCGCACGTTCGAAGTCCAACACTTTATCGACGCTCACATCATCCATGTGACCTTCGTTAGCGGCGTAGAGAGACAGCGCCATTTCTGCAACCGACATCGGCGAATACTGTTTCTGCTTCATCAGTTCGGTAACGCGCTGACCGTGCTCAAGCTGCTTGCGGGTCGCTTCGTCAAGGTCAGAAGCGAACTGCGAGAACGCAGCCAGTTCACGGTACTGAGCCAAGGCCAGACGAACACCACCACCTAACTTTTTGATGATCTTGGTCTGGGCAGCACCGCCCACGCGCGATACGGACAAACCTGCGTTAATCGACGGACGAATACCGGAGTTAAACAGGTTGGTTTCCAGGAAGATCTGACCGTCGGTGATCGAGATCACGTTGGTCGGAACGAACGCAGAAACGTCGCCACCCTGGGTTTCGATGATCGGCAGCGCGGTTAAGGAACCGGTTTTGCCCTTCACTTCACCGTTGGTGAACTTCTCAACGTAGTCGACGTTGACACGTGCCGCACGCTCAAGCAGACGCGAGTGGAGATAGAACACGTCACCGGGGTAGGCTTCACGGCCTGGCGGACGACGCAGCAGCAGGGATACTTGACGGTACGCCACTGCCTGCTTGGAAAGATCGTCATAAACGATCATCGCGTCTTCGCCACGGTCACGGAAGTACTCACCCATGGTGCAACCGGAATACGCGGAGAGGAACTGCATCGGAGCCGGATCGGCAGCGCCCGCAGCGACGACGATGGTATGTTCCATCGCGCCATGCTCTTCGAGTTTGCGCACAACGTTGGCGATGGTCGACTGTTTCTGACCAATGGCAACGTAGACACAGGTAACGCCTTTGCCTTTCTGGTTGATGATCGCATCAATGGCAATGGCAGATTTACCGATCTGACGGTCGCCGATAATCAGCTCACGCTGACCACGACCGATCGGTACCATGGCATCAATGGATTTCAAGCCGGTTTGAATCGGCTCATCAACCGACTGACGGGTAATAACGCCAGGCGCTACTTTTTCTACCGCGTCGGTCATTTTAGCGTTGATATCGCCTTTGCCGTCGATGGGGTTACCCAACGCATCAACAACACGGCCAATCAGCTCAGGGCCTACCGGTACTTCAAGAATACGACCGGTGCATTTCGCGGTCATGCCTTCTTCAAGCAGCAGGTAGTCGCCCAGGACAACGGCACCTACGGAGTCGCGCTCCAGGTTAAGTACCATGCCAAAAACGCTGTTAGGAAATTCAATCATTTCACCAAACATGGCGTCTTCGAGGCCGTGAATTTTCACGATACCGTCGGAAACACCTACGATGGTGCCCTGATTACGAGCTTCAGATGCGACGTCAAGCTTCTCAATTCGCTGCTTGATGATGTCGCTGATCTCGGAAGGATTCAATTGCTGCATGCCATGTCCCTCAGACTCAAGCGGTTAGCGCTTCGGAAAGGCGGTTCAGTCGACCACGTACCGACCCGTCAATGACGGTATCGCCAGCACGCAGGATGACACCACCGATGAGCGACTTATCTACCTGAGTAGTAATGGAGATTTCGCGATTCAGACGTTTCTTGAGCGCGTTGGATAGCTTGGTCTTTTGTGCGGCTGTCAGCTTATACGCTGACGTTACCATTACCTCTATACGCTGCTCGTGTTCAGCGCGCAGGCGCTCAAACTGTTCAGCGATAAAAGGCAGCACCATTAAACGGTCATGGTCAGCCACAGCCTCCAAAAAGCGAGACAGTGCATCACCCAGCGTTTCTGGAAGCATTTCAACCAGAAGGGCAACTTTCTTTGCATTCTCGATTTTGGGGCTATCCAGCAGACGTCGAGCGTCGCTATCGGCCACAACAGTGCCTAAAAAACCCAGCGCCTGTGACCAGCTATCAAGCACATCATTATCACGCGCGTGTTCAAACGCCGCCTTTGCGTAAGGACGAGCGACGGTAAGTAATTCCGCCATAATTCACCTCCTTACAGTTCGGCAGCCAGCTTATCAAGCAGCTCGCGATGCGCATTTTCATCGACAGAAGCTTCCAATACACGCTCAGCGCCGATGATGGCCAGATGAGACACCTGGGCACGTAACTCTTCTTTCGCGCGATTTACTTCAAGCTCGATTTCAGAGCGTGCGCCCGTCATGAGACGTTCACCTTCTGCGCGGGCCTGCTCGCGAGCTTCTTCGATCATCTGAGCAGAGCGCTTATTAGCTTGCTCAAGGATCTGTGAAGCTTGTTCCTTGCTCTCACGCAGCGTCTGTTCTGCCCGCTCTTGAGCTAGCTCAAGATCACGAGTAGCACGGCTGGCTGCATCCAAGCCATCAGCAATTTTTTTCTGACGCTCGTTAAGCGCGTTGCTGATCGGAGGCCACACGTACTTTATGCAAAACCAGACAAAGATCGCGAAGGCGATCGTCTGCCCGATAAGCGTCATGTTGATATTCACAGGGATGTACCTCTGACAAGTTCGTGGCGACCGGAGTGAAACAAAACCGAGCGGTTAACCGCCCGGTAAAGCAATCATTAACCGGCAACAACGAAGATCAGGTACATCGCAATACCAACACCGATCATCGGCACAGCGTCCAACAGACCTGCCATGATGAAGGTTTTGGTCTGCAGCTGGTCACCCAGCTCGGGCTGACGTGCAGTAGACTCAAGCAGTTTGCCGCCCAGGATAGCGAAGCCAATACCGGTAGCCAAGGCACTAACACTGATAATGATGGCGGCAGCGATGTAGATAGTTTCCATAATAAAGCTCCTGATAGTGCGTTAATTTCAAGGGGGTTAGGTTAAGGGTATAGTGCAAAAATTTGCTCTTGATTAGTGATGTTCATGTGCGGCACTCAAATACACGATCGACAGTGTCGTGAAAATGAAGGCCTGTAACGAAACCACCAAAATATGGAAGATGGCCCACGGCACATCCAACAACCAGATAGCCCAGAAGGGAAGCAGGGCAATCAGGATAAAGATAACTTCACCGGCAAACATGTTACCGAATAGACGCAGGGCAAGGCTGATCGGTTTTACAATGAGGCCAACGATTTCAAGAATGAGATTGAATGGGATCAGTAGCCAGTGGTTAAACGGGGTAAGCGATAGCTCTTTGGCAAAGCCACCAACGCCTTTCACCTTGACGCTGTAGTAGAGAATCATCAGGAAAACACCCAGCGCCATACCTAGCGTTGCATTCACATCGGTGGTCGGTACGATTTTCATGTACTCCACACCAAGCTTGCTAAAGAGCACCGGAAAGTAGTCAACAGGAATGATCTTGAGGCTGTTCATCAGCAGAATCCAGATAAACAACGTTAGCGCCAGCGGGGCGATATGCGGGTTGCGGCCATGGAAGGTGGAACGCGTCAGGTTCTCAATAAACTCAACAACCATTTCGACTGCGTTCTGCAAACCACCGGGTACGCCGGTTGTCGCCATTTTGCCTGCCTTACGGAACACCCAAATAAACAGAAGTCCCATAGCAATTGACCAGCCCATGGTGTCCAAATGAATAGCCCAAAACCCCATATCGACTGCTTCAGCCGAATTGGAAGCAATTGACCAGCCATTGACTGGGTGCTTACCAAACGTAAGGTTCTGGAGGTGGTGCTGTATGTAATAGATGGCCGATACGTCATTATCCGCTGCCATACTGCTTCCTCAGGTTTAGGGGGTCGACCTCTCACGTACAAGCCAAGGTGCTAGCCAGTACATGAGTTGGGCCGCCACGTAGGCGATAAAGAAAAAAGCTGGGTTTGAGGGAGGTACTAGCGCAAAAATCAGCGCAAATAATGCCACCGTCAAACCAAACTTACCCATTGCTGCTTGATATAAGTTAAGTACGTTACGTTGGGAGTGTTTGGCGCTGCGTCGAGTGCCGCGCCAAACAAAATAAAAAGCGGGTAAAACACTTGCTAGCCCACCCATGAATGCTGATAGTGCTGCATAGATACCTGACACACCACCAGCAAGCATCATGATAATAATCGTTGCAGCAAGTTGAGCTTCAAATAGCCTTTTAAAATCTAATGAACGGCGCTGAGCAGTGGATACGGTTTGCATCTTTTTTCACTACTCCATACCGCCATTGTCCATACGAGCGTTATTGCTTAATACCACCCTTCCCACCTAACCTTTTAACAAGCACCGCCGGATTATAGGGAAGCGCTATCACACCTTCAACCAAAGTTGCTCGTATTTAACGTGTTTAGGAGACAACTTGCGACCAAAGGGTGAAAATTAGCTACTTTTTAACGTTTTCTTAATAAGCCTGCTATTTAATTAATAAGCAGCCTATTTAATATGCGCCAGTATTCCGTCGAGTTCATCAAGGCTTGTATAGCGGATGGTCACTTTGCCTTTCCCCCGGTTGCCATGGTCAATTGAAACGGGGGCACCAAGCAGTTCGCCTAGCTGCGTCTCCAGACGCGAGACATCCGCTGTTTTACTTGGCTGGCTCGGCGTTTTTTCAACGCTTTGGCTGGCCTGTACCTTTTTGACCAACGCTTCGGTGGACCGCACGGTGAGATCGTTATTCACCACTTCATGAGCCACTTGGCGCTGCTGAACGCTGTTAAGTGATAGCAACGCACGCGCATGGCCCATATCCAGGTCACCTCGCTCTAGCAGCGTTTGGACTTCAGGGTCCAGTGCCAGCAAGCGCAGTAAGTTGGCGACCTGTGTGCGGGATTTACCGACCGCGTCAGCAATCTGCTGCTGGGTTAATTCAAACTCATCACCCAACCGTTTAAGCGCTATCGCTTCTTCGATGGCGTTGAGGTTTTCACGCTGAATATTTTCAATCAGCGCCAGTGCCAAGGCAACTTCGTCACTTACCTCACGAATAACCGCGGGGATAACGTCGAGCTCGGCCAACTGCGCTGCACGCCAGCGCCGCTCACCAGCAATAATTTCATAGCGATCTTCGCCAATAGGACGTACCACAATAGGCTGCATTACGCCTTGGGCACGGATAGAATCGGCAAGCTCTTCAAGCGCTTCTGGCTGAATATCACGCCGCGGCTGATACTTGCCACGGGTTAACTGACCAAGCGGAAGGCGCTCCAAACGCTCAGAAGCCGCATCCGAGGTCACCATCACGGATGACGCCTCATCATGAGCTTCCAATGGAGAGCTACCAGTAAGTTCCAGGCTGTCACGGCGACGAGCGCCCGCACCAATTAGGGCATCCAGGCCACGTCCTAGCGCGCGTTTACGCGTCATTCGCTTTCCCTCGTACTAATCAATACGTTATAGCGATAACCGACGAATCATCTCTTTTGCCAGTACGCGGTACGCCTGGCTGCCGCGTGAGAAGCGGGCATATTGCGTCACGGGTATTCCGTGGCTTGGCGCTTCAGCCACTTTGACGTTGCGCGGGATCGTCGTCTTGATCAGCGCATCGCCAAAGAAGTCTCGCAATTGCTTGTCCACTTCCCGCGTTAGGCTGGTGCGCTTGTCGTACATGGTGCGCAGAATACCCGCAATCGCCAAATCAGGATTAACGCTTTGCTTGATCTGTTCAACAGTATCCAACAGCGCCGACAGTCCTTCCAGCGCGTAAAACTCGCACTGCAGCGGAATAAGCACGCTATCCGCTGCGGTCAGCGCATTAACGGTCAGCATATTGAGCGAAGGTGGGCAGTCAATCAGCACCACATCGTACTTCTCCGCAACCGAGCCAAGCGCCGTAGTCAGGCAGCTTTCGCGCTTATCAAGATCCAGCAATTCGACTTCCGCAGCGGTCAAGTCACCGTTACCCGGGAGAACATCATAGTTGACCGGCAGGTCGCGCACGATGGTATCGGCGGCCGTAGCATCGCCGAGCAGTACATCCAGGACGCTTTTATCGAGTTCGTGTTTATCAATACCACTGCCCATGCTGGCGTGCCCTTGAGGATCAAGGTCCACCAACAGCACTCGACGATCAAGAGCAGCAAGGCTAGCCGCCAGGTTAACGGCTGAGGTGGTCTTGCCCACGCCGCCTTTTTGATTGGTCAGGGCAATGATCTGGCTCACTTACTCAACTCCTTCCTGGGGTTCAGAATCAACGTTCAGAATCAATAGCTGTCGCTCGGCCGTATCGAAGGGCACGTTTAGCAGGTGACGTGTTTGCAGTCGAATGCCGCTGGGCAGTTCACGCAACTCATCGTCAGCGCCAGGGCCTTTCATGGCCAACCACTGTCCGTTCTCCGTGGGTAGTTCACGCGTTAGGGTGACAAAGTCCACCAGGCTTGCGAACGCGCGTGAAATTACCTGATCAAACGGCTGGTCACTAAACGTTTCCACCCGCGCCTGGCTTGCAGTCACGTTTTTTAGCCCAAGCTCCATGATAGCCTGGCGCTGAAAACGGACTTTTTTACCATTACTATCCAAAAGCGTAACGGACAGCGCCGGATCAAGGATGGCCAGCACGATACCCGGCAGACCTGGCCCCGCACCCACATCCAGCAATCTGGGGCCATGCACATAAGGCGCGACAGCCGCACTATCCAGTATGTGACGTGCCACCATATCATCAATATCGCGAACAGCCGTGAGGTTATAAGCCTTGTTCCACTTGTGCAATAGGGCAACAAACCCAAGCAGCTGTTCACGCTGGCTTGCCGTTACCGTTAAACCGAGCTGCGCTAATCCATTATCCAGTCGAGCAGCGACGCTCGCAGGCAAGCTACTTACCAACGCTGTTAATCCGCTCATCCGTTAGCCACCTCGGGCGAGGCGATCAGACGACGCTTTTTAAGATGCACCAGCAAAATAGACACTGCGGCCGGCGTTACGCCTGAAATACGCGCCGCTTGGGCCAGTGTTTCAGGCCGTACGTTGGTCAGCTTCTGGCGGATCTCATTGGAGAGCCCTTCCACTCGCTGGTAATCCAGATCAGCGGGAAGTGGCATTGCTTCATGGCGCTTAAGCTTATCAATTTCATCCTGCTGGCGTTCGATATAGCCTTGGTACTTCGACTGGATCTGTACCTGTTCGGCAACGGCTTCGTCATTGATAACGCCGCTTTCCAGCCCCGGCAGTTCAGCAAGGTCCGCATAATTTAGTTCCGGGCGCTTGAGCAGATCGCTCAACCGATACTCGCGGGCGAGTGGTTTGCCGGTTTTTTCAGCAATTTTTGCCGCAGCCGGGCTACTTGGCTGAATCCAGATACTGGCTAAGCGTGCGGTCTCCAACGTAATGGCTTCGCGTTTTTTACTAAATGCTTCCCAGCGCTGGTCATTCACCAAGCCTAACTCGCGGCCTTTTTCAGTCAGTCGCAAGTCGGCGTTATCTTCACGCAGCAATAACCGGTATTCCGCCCGGGAGGTAAACATACGGTAAGGCTCTTTGGTACCCATCGTGATCAGGTCGTCCACCAGCACGCCAAGATAGGCCTCATCACGACGTGGGTACCAGACATCCTGCTGCATGGCACGCCGCGCGGCGTTGAGCCCAGCCAGCAGACCTTGAGCCCCGGCTTCCTCATAGCCTGTTGTGCCATTGATCTGCCCGGCAAAAAACAGGTTGTGGATAAATTTGGTTTCCAGTGAGTGTTTTAAATCCCGCGGATCGAAGAAATCATACTCAATGGCATAGCCTGGCCGTGTGATATGCGCGTTCTCCAGCCCTTTAATCGAGCGCACTACCTGCAGTTGCACATCAAAGGGCAGCGAGGTCGAGATACCGTTGGGATATAGCTCATGGGTATCCAGGCCTTCAGGTTCAATAAAGACCTGATGGCTCGATTTATCGGCAAAGCGATGAACCTTGTCTTCAATTGATGGGCAGTAGCGCGGACCCACGCCTTCGATCACGCCGGAGTACATCGGTGAGCGATCAAGATTCGCCAAAATCAGCTCATGCGTGCGCTCATTGGTGTGCGCAATATGACAGCTGACTTGCTGAGGGTGCATATCCCGCGAACCAAGGTAGGACATGACCGGTGTTGGCGTATCGCCAGGCTGTTCTTCAAGCTGGGAGAAATCCACGCTTTTGGCATCAATGCGCGGTGGCGTGCCGGTTTTGAGCCGGTCAACCCGAAACGGCAAGGCACGCAGACGCTCAGCCAAGGCATTCGAGGGTGGATCACCAGCTCGACCGCCGCGACTTTGGTCCAGGCCGATGTGAATAACACCACCTAAAAACGTACCCGTCGACAGCACAACGGACTCGGCATAAAAACGAATACCGGTCTCCGTTACGACGCCACGAACTGTATCGTTATCCACAATCAGATCACCAGCTGCCTGCTGGAAAATCGTTAAATTTGGCTGGTTTTCCAGCATGCCGCGGATCGCTGCTTTGTAGCGAACGCGGTCTGCTTGAGCACGTGTGGCACGTACTGCCGGCCCTTTTCGAGCGTTTAACACCCGGAACTGAATGCCGCCTAAATCCGTGGCAAGCCCCATCGCCCCGCCTAGCGCATCGATCTCTTTCACCAGATGGCTTTTGCCAATGCCGCCAATGGCAGGGTTACACGACATCTGACCCAAGGTCTCGATGTTGTGTGTGAGCAGTAGGGTCTGACAGCCCATACGAGCAGAGGCCAGTGCGGCTTCAGTTCCCGCATGGCCACCGCCGATGACAATCACGTCAAAGCGGTCGGGGTAATTCAAGAGACACCTCGTCTTGCGCCAGTTGGCACGAATGATGTGGCCGTTTCGTCAGTTTCAGACGTGTCGGCGTAGTTAAACAAGCCCGCCAGTATAAACCCCCTGTGGGTAACCGTCAGGTTTTTCCACACCTCGTCTGCTCAGTTACTCTCTATTAATAACAATATATAAATAAAATAAGAGAAGTTCTGTTAATGCTGTAATTATTAGTGTGGACAGTTTTTGTGTATAACTCTATTAAGTTTATAAAATTCAAATGCTTAAAATGTTGACCTTTACGTGGTTAAGCAGCGTATTAGCTGCGTAGAAACGGTGTAGGCCCTGTGGATGGAACCGCTACTTACCCACAGCGCCATAAAAACACGGCTTATCCACCTACTCATACCGACGTTGTTACCGCAGCTGTGAACACATCTAAAAAGCATTGCATGTCCACCTTAAAGGCGCTCCTCATGGGCGCTGTGGCATGTTGTAGCGTTTTAAAATAAAAAAACTATCCACAGGGAAAAAAAATGGCCTGTCGCAAGGACAGGCCATAAAAAATGCGTTAAAGCGGGTATTTTTTGCCGGTATTCGTGCTTAAGGTGAGTGCTAAAGATTAGTGTTTAAGCACCCGGGCAAGAAACGATTGAGTGCGTTCATGCTGAGGCGAATCGAAGAGCTGTTGTGGCGCTCCTTGCTCAGCAATAACCCCTTTATGGATAAAAATCACGCGGTCGGCTACTTCACGGGCAAATCCCATTTCATGAGTGACAATCACCATGGTCATGCCCTCTTTCGCCAGCTCACGCATGGCATCCAGCACTTCACCAATCATTTCGGGATCAAGCGCTGAGGTAGGCTCATCAAACAGCATAAGCCGAGGCTCCATGGCCAAGGCACGGGCGAGGGCAACACGCTGCTGCTGACCTCCTGAGAGCTGGCTGGGGTACTTATCGGCCTGGTCGGCAATACCGACCCTATCCAGCAGGCGTTTTGCGGTTGTCACTGCATCGTCGCGGTTCCAGCCACGCACCTTCATGGGTGCCAGGGTGATGTTATCGATCACGCTAAGGTGGGGAAATAGATTGAACTGCTGAAACACCATACCGACTTCCGTACGGATGGTTTGTAGTGCCTTACTGCTCTTGCCGTTAGGCGTTAGCGTATTGCCATCTACTTCCAGCATGCCCGACTGAAACTCTTCCAGCCCATTGATGCAGCGAATCAGCGTGGATTTACCTGACCCGCTTGCGCCAATAATGACGACGACTTCACCGGGGATAATTTCAAGATTGATATCATTGAGTACGTGCAGGTTGCCAAAATGTTTATTCAGCTTTTGCATACGCACAATGGAGGGCGTTGTGGGTGACACGGTATCGGTCATTGTACGTTTCCTTATCAGCCTGCGATGCCTCTACGCTCCAGCAGGCGCAGAAGAATAGAGAGGGTCCAGGTAATCGCTAAATACATCACCGCAACCATAAAGTAGACCTCCAGGGCGGTGAAGGTCGTCGCGATATAGATTTGTCCCTGGCGTACCAGCTCGCTGACCCCAATGACTGAAAATAGTGAGGTATCTTTAATGCTGATAATGGCCTGATTGCCAAGCGGAGGAATCATACGACGCAGCGCTTGGGGCCAAATCACATAGCGAAAGGCCTGAGCGCGCGAAAGCCCTAACGAGAGGGATGCTTCACGCTGGCCGCGCTCAATGGACTGCACGCCGCCTCGCACAATTTCAGAAATATACGCACCCGAGTTAACCGCAATAGCGGCAATGCCTGCGACCAGCGCATTGATAGGACTGCCCAGTAGCTGGGGCAGGCCGTAGAAAATAAACAGTACCTGCACGAGGATAGGCGTACCACGAAACACTTCTATGTAGCAAAGGGCCACCCAGCGTAGCCAGCGGATCGGGCTAATACGCAGCAGGCCAAAGAAAATACCGATGAAAAAGCCGATCGCCAGACCGCCAAATGAAATCAGCAGCGTCCAGGGAATACCCGGCAGCAGGTATGGGATCGACGCAAACGCGGCTGCCCAGTCAAAATGAAAGTCGAAATCCACGCCTTATCTCCAAAAAAACACGCGACGTATAACGTCAAAGGGCCGGGAGAGTGGCCGCCCGACCCTGTGACGAAATGCTTGGGTAGATATTTCGCTGCCTGATTATTCGCCGGAGGCTTCACCGAACCATTTTTCGTAGATTTCGTCGTAAGTGCCGTCTTCACGCATGGCGGCCAAGGCTTCATTGGTGGGTTCTACCCATTCGCTGCCCTTATGGAACACGATGCCATACTGCTGACCTTCATAAAGCGGCCCCACCACTTTGGTACGCCCTTCGCCGCGGGTTTGGGAGAAGTAAGCCACATTAGGAGCGTCATAGAAAACGGCATCAACATTGCGGCCTAGTAATGCCATGTACATATCGCTCATGGCTGGGTAGGGGGTGATGTCCGCATCATCACCTAACTCTTGCTGTAGAAAATCGTAGCTGGTTGAGCCAATACGCGTGGCAATAGAGAGCCCGGCGAGGTCTTCAATAGATTCAACTTCATCGTTATCAGCACGAACGATAATTTGCAGGCCGGAATCGTAATAGGGGTCGGAGAAGTCGACAACTTGAGCGCGCTCTTCGGTAATCGTCGTTCCGGCGATGGCGATCTCTTGGCTACCGGTTTGTACGGCAGGAATAATGCCCGCAAATTCCATGGTAGTGAGGTTAACGTTAAAGCCTACCCGCTCGGCAACTTCGTTAATGATATCCATATCGAAACCGATCATCTCGCCGGTTTCTGGATCCATCATTTCAAAAGGAACAAAGCTTGGGTCGGTTGCGACATTAACAGATGGCATTTGGGCCATGGCGACAGAGGCGCCGCTTAAACCCAGAGCGATGGAGGAAGCGATAGCAGTTGTCGTTAGTATGGTTTTCATTGGTTTCCCCATGTTTTATAGCCCTGAAGCGGTGAAAAGAAGAGACGACGTTCTCTTCACACCGCGTTAGAGCAATTGTTGACCTTTTAACCTTGGCGAGAAACCACCAAGGCGTCAAGTCATGGGTACCAACGCTTTGCTAGCGTTATAACGCGCCTACACCATAAAAGAGGCGCCGCAGCCGCAGGTGGTGGTGGCATTGGGGTTTTGAATGCGAAAGCGTGCGCCAGCGAGGCCCTCTTCGTAATCCACCGTCGATCCAACCAGATACTGGTAGGAGAGAGGGTCGACCACCAGGGTCGCCGTGCCAAATTCAATGAGCGTATCGTCTTCGGCGACCGTATCGGCAAAATCGAAGCCGTACTGAAAACCTGAACAGCCACCGCCGGTGACGTAGACGCGCAGTTTTAGCGCAGGGTTATTTTCTTCATCCATTAGGGCACGGATACGTTTACGTGCGCTATCGGACATCATTAATGGGGTTGGAACAAAGGCTTCTGCACCGCTCATGGGTACCTCCCGCGAGCTTTAAGAACGAATAATCAGCATTGGAAGATGATTATGGATAATTCCCAGCAAAAGGGTCAACTATTGCCGGGATTTTGTACGTGGCTTATGGCATCAAGGCAGGGGCGGTGAGGCCCATGTTCTCCTCGAATCCAAACATTAGGTTGAGGTTTTGGATGGCTTGGCCCGAGGCGCCTTTCACCAGGTTATCAATGACCGATAACACCACGACCGTGTTGCTGTTCTCCGGGCGATGTACGGCCAGGCGGCAGGTGTTGATGCCTTTAACGCTGCGCGTTTCAGGATGGCTGCCCGCAGGCATCACATCAACAAAGGGCTCGCTTGCATAACGATTTTCAAACAGCGCCTGAAGGTCGTCCACCGAGGTGGTGAGCTGACTATAGAGCGTGGCGTGAATGCCCCGAATCATCGGCGTTAAATGAGGAACGAAGGTCAGCCCCACCGGGTGCGCCTGCATATCGCCAAGGCCCTGGCGGATTTCGGGCAAATGACGATGCCCTGAGGCGCCGTAAGCTTTGAAGGACTCACTGGCTTCCGCCAGTAGTGAAGGCACCTTGGCCCCTCGGCCTGCCCCCGTCACGCCCGATTTACAGTCGGCAATCAGCTGTTGAGGATCAATCAGTCCGGCTTCCAGTAGCGGCAGGTAGCCTAGCTGTACAGCGGTTGGGTAGCAGCCAGGCACGGCCACTAGGCGCGCCGTTTTGATTTTTTCGCGGTGCATCTCGGGCAGGCCATAGACCGCTTCTTCAAGCAGCGAAGGCGCACCGTGAGGTTGGCCGTACCACTCGCTCCATACCTTGGCATCACGCAGGCGGAAGTCAGCCGACAGGTCGATAATGCGTGTGCCTTTGTCCAAAAGCTCACCTGCCAAGGCGTGGGCAACACCGTGGGGAGTGGCGAAAAATACCGCATCCATATCGCCCAACTGCTTTGCATCGGGCTCACTGAACGTCAATGTGTCGTAGTGGCCGCGCAGATTGGGATACATATCGCATACCTTTACGCCGGCTTCCGAGCGCGAGGTAATGGCTTCAACGCTGACATGGGGATGCTGGGCGAGTAACCGCAGTAGCTCAACGCCGGTATAACCGGTACCGCCGACAATGCCGACCTTAATCACAAACGACTCCTTACACGTTGCACATTCGAGACAGGGTAATAATTAACAGCCTAAACAGATTGGCGCAGGCTGTCGAAGCGTATCGGGCTATGATACACAAGAGAACTACACTACATGCGTAAAGGAAGGTCGTCGTGGCGCGTTTTTCCCGATCAGATTTCACCCTCGAGGGGTTTCGACGCCAGTTGGCCCATGTTGATGCGCTGCCTCAGCTGTGCGTATTGGGGTTAGTGTCGGGGATCATTACGGGGGCGGCGATGGTCGCCTTCCGGCTACTGCTCGAAGCGGGGGCGGTGTTTTATATGCCGGATGGAAACCCGGAAGGATTTGAAGGACTGCCTCCGTGGCTGCGCTCACTGCTGCCTATTATTGCCGTTAGCGTGCTGGGGCTGCTGCTTTATCGGCAAAAAGCCGCTGCCCAAAAGATGGGAGTAGGGCACGTTATTGAGCGCCTCTCTTATCACCAGGGCCGCTTCCCAATGCGAAACTGGCTGAATCAATGGTGGGTGGGGGTGGTGTCGGTTCTTGGTGGGCTCTCTGCTGGACGGGAAGGCCCGGCTATTCATTTAGGCGCTGCCGCGTCAAGCGGGTTGGGAGTCAAGCTTCGGTTACCCAATAACAGCCTGCGCGTTTTGGTTGCCTGTGGGACGGCGGCGGGGATTTCTGCGTCGTTCAATACACCGGTTGCCGGGGTTATCTTCGCCATGGAAGTCGTCATGATGGAGTATACCCTGATGAGCTTTATGCCGGTGATTTTAGCCTCTACGATGGCGGCGCTCATTGCGCAGATGGTGTATGGCAATGAGCCGGCTTTTCGTATCCCCGAGGTCGTGCTGGGCTCGCTCATGAATTTACCGTGGGTCATCGTACTCGGCTTTGTGGTCGGGCTATTGGCGGGGCTATTTATTCATATTTCACGTAACAAACGTATGCAGGCATGGCCGTTGTGGCTTCGTTTGGCTTGTGTGGGGGTGGCGACCGGGGTGGTGGCATGGTGGTTTCCGCAGGTTCAGGGAATTGGCTACGATAGTGTGGCGGCGGCGCTTAATAATCAATTGGACATTAACGTGTTGCTGGCGCTGATGATTGCCAAGCTTTTGATTACCGCCCTGACCGTATCAGGTAGCGTACCCATCGGGATTATTGGCCCCACGCTGGTGATTGGTGCTGCGACAGGCGCGCTGGGCGGTATTTTGGGTGGCTGGCTATGGCCTGATAAAGCGTCAGACCCAGGCATTTACGCCATGTTAGGCATGGCGGCCATGATGGGGGCGGTGCTGCAAGCGCCGCTTGCGGCGTTAATGGCGCTGTTGGAGCTTACTCATACGCCGCATGTCATGTTGCCGGGTATGTTGGTGGTGGTGGTTGCCTGCCTGACGTCTCGCCAGCTTACCGGCTGCGAAGGATTTTTTATTAGTTCCGTACGTTATGGGCTGCACCCGCTTCAACAGCCGTTAATGCAGGCGCTTTCCCGCGTGTCGGTGCCTGCGGTGATGGAGCGAAGCCTGGTACGTACTGAGCGCAAGGTGACGTTTGAGCAGGCACGTAAACTACTGGAAACCAATCCTGTCTGGCTGATTATTGAGCGTTCAAATGAAGAAAAATCGGTACTGGCGTTAAAAGCGTCGGCGCTGGCGCGGTGGCTTTTGGAGCACGATGAAGCGCTTGATGGCGATGCTCCTCCCGATAATGAATCCGTCGATTTACTGGAAATTCCGGGCCAGCGCCTGGAACTTGCGCCGATTGGCCTACAGGCCACCCTGTCAGAGGCGTTTGTAAAGCTTCAAGACGATGCCTTAGGCGCGCTTTATGTAGTGCACGGTTATCGGCCAAAGCGGCAGCGAATTTCAGGTATCATCACCCGTGGTGCCATTGAGCGTTATTATTACTATTCTGACCCCAATACTGACGCTGACCCAAATACCCGTACTGACCCGAAAGCGAATGATTCGCCCGTATAAGGAGAGACAATGTATCTATGGTTGAAGGCCCTGCATTTAATGACCATGGTGACCTGGTTTGCCGCCCTGTTTTATTTGCCGCGGCTGTATGTGTATCACGCCATGGCACGAGATAAAGGCGACGATAAAGCTATCGCCTATTTCAAAACCATGGAGCGTAAGCTTTATCGCGGCATCATGACGCCTTCCATGATACTGGTGCTTATCTTTGGCGGGGCGATGCTGTATCTGGTGCCCGGCTGGTTCAGCCAAGGCTGGATGCACGTTAAACTCACCTTTGTGGTACTGCTGATCGCCTATCATCACGTCTGTCTGATTTACTTAAAACAGTTTGCCCAGGATCGCTGCACGAAAAGCCACACGTTCTTTCGCTGGTTCAATGAAGCGCCGGTGATTGCGCTAGTGGCGATTATTCTACTTGCCGTTGTGAAACCTTTTTGATGCGCCAACCTCTTTCACCGGTTGTTTTAGTACTGGCGGGCCATGACCCGACGGGCGGAGCGGGTTTAGTGGCAGATAGCGAAGCCATTGCCGCCTGCGGCGGTTGGGCAGTGACGATTCCCACCGCGTTAACGGTGCAAAACTGCCATAACGTGAGCCATGTCGTTCCGGCAGACCCCGCGTTGATGCGCCAAATGGCAGAGGCGCTTAGCGGGATGCAGGTTGCTGCGATCAAGCTGGGCCTGTTGGCAGATGAGGCAACGCTAAGAGCAGCCGAGCAGATTATTCGCCGTTTTCCAGGCATCCCGGTTGTGGCCGACCCGGTACTTAAAGCCGGTGGCGGTACTGAGTTATCCACACCCCAATTGCAACGCCTCTATGCGACCCGCCTGCTACCGCTTGTGGATATCTTAACTCCCAACCGCTATGAGCTTAAGCAGCTCACCCCAGAGATTGACGGCCCCCTGGATGATACGGCGCGCGCCGTCGCGCTTTTATCCCAGGGTTGCCAGGCTATTTTAGTAACCGCGACTGATGAGCCTGTTCCAGGTAACGAGCAGCAGGTTGTTAATACACTGCACTCGCCGGATACCACGCGCCAATGGCAGTGGCCACGCCTGCCGGAACGGTTTCACGGCTCAGGCTGCACCTTGGCATCTGCCATTGCTGCACGCCTGGCCGCCGGTGAGCGTTTGTCGACGGCCTGTGAACAGGCCCAGCACTTTACCTGGGAGAGTTTGTCTCATGGATATCAGCCGCCTAGCGGGCAGTGTTTACCTAATCGCTTGCCACGGCCGGTTCGCTTTTGATTTTATTCGCGCTACGCCATTGATATTGAGGACGCCATGACCACATCTGCTGAACTGTTTGAGCTTGCTAGCCGCCATATTCCAGGTGGCGTAAATTCGCCGGTACGTGCGTTTAAAGGCCTGCACCGTCCGCCGGTATTTATGGAGCGCGCCCAGGGCGCTTATCTGTTTGATGTGGAAGGCAACCGCTACGTGGACTATGTAGGTTCCTGGGGCCCGATGATTACCGGTCATGCGGACCAGGATGTGTTGGCAGCGGTACGTGCTCGTTTGGACAACGGTCTCTCGTTTGGTACCCCGACCGCGGTGGAAACCACCATGGCAGACCTGATCTGCGAAATGATCCCCACCATGGAAATGGTGCGCATGACCAGTTCTGGTACGGAAGCCACCATGTCGGCGATCCGCTTGGCACGCGGCACCACCGGGCGCGATAAGATCGTTAAGTTTGAAGGTAACTATCACGGCCATTCAGATTCGTTGCTGGTAAAAGCGGGCTCTGGCGCGCTCACCCATGGCGAACCCAGCTCGCCAGGTGTTCCCGCGTCTCTTGCCGAGCACACCATTACGCTCTCCTATAACGATATTGAAGGTGTTGAAGAATGCTTTGCTGAAATCGGCGACCAGATTGCCTGCATTATTGTTGAACCTGTTGCAGGTAACATGAACTGTATTCCTCCCCAGCCGGGCTTTTTGGAAACACTGCGCCGGGTGTGTAACGAGCATGAAAGCATTCTGATTTTCGATGAAGTCATGACCGGGTTCCGCGTTGCGCTGGGTGGTGCTCAGGCGCATTACGGCATTATCCCCGATTTAACGTGCCTGGGTAAGATTGTTGGTGGCGGTATGCCAGTAGGCGCGTTTGGTGGCAAGCGCGAGATTATGCAAAACATCTCCCCCATGGGGCCGATTTACCAGGCAGGTACGCTGTCGGGTAACCCCTTGGCGATGGCGGCAGGTATTGCGTTATTAACCAAGCTCCAGGTCCCCGGCTTTCATGACGCGCTTTCTCAGCGGGTTGAAACACTTTGCAGTGGCCTGAAAGAGCGTGCTAATGCAGCCGGTGTCTCCATGATGACACAGTCAGCGGGGGGCATGTTTGGGCTGTTTTTCACCTCTCAACGCCGTGTGGATAACTTTGCCCAGGCAACCGCGTGTGACCCCGAGGCGTTCCGCCGCTTCTTTGGCGCGATGCTGGATCACGGCGTTTATCTGGCCCCTTCGGCGTTTGAAGCAGGCTTTATGTCGAGCGCTCATACGCCCGAGGATATCCAATTTACGTTGGATGCTGCAGAAAAAGCCTTTAGTATTATGTAACTCAATGTAACGGAAAGACGTTGCTCTGCTAAACTATAAAGCCGCTCATGCCGAGCGGCTTTATCGTTAGTGAGGTCGCTATCATGCAACAACAATTATCGACTCTTCCAAAGGTTTTTATAGCGGTGTTTGCTATGGGACTCTCCGTTAGTACCTTTGCCTCTGAGGAGCAGAGCATGAGCCAGATCCATATTGCGATGGGAGGAACGCCTGGTGCTGAGTTCTCCGCACATTGGCGCATCACTCACGATGGTCAAACTATCGAGCATATTGAAGAGCACGCTACGGTGCCCAAAGAGTATACGTTTATCGGGTCGTCGCTTGAGGGTACGGTGACATTATTAAGTGATAGCCAGCGCCTGGATGTGGATATTCAGAAAGGCGGCAACCGCTCGCGCTCATCTACCCAAGGGCTAGGGTCAACGGTAACGGTCGGGGTTCGTTAACCCGTTTTTAAGGTATTTTCTGTAAACATTAAAAAACCGCCCCGGGTGGGACGGTTTGGATGCGTACGCCCTATGCTTAATGGCCTTGGCTTACTGTATTAAGGTTGCCATGGCCATAAGTCACGATGCTGGAGGTATGAGCACCGCCCCAGAAAGCACCGCTTTGGGTAACGTTATGCACGTTACCGTTGCCTTGGGTATTGATATAGGAGTCATGTCCACGGCCAGACTGCATGACGTCATGAGTATTATGGTTGCCACTGGCTAAAATGGTGCTTTCAAGTGAGTTACCATTCTGGCTAACGTTGGCCACATTATGATGACCGTTTAGGTGAGCGTAGCTATCGTTATCGTTGCCAATCTGAGTAATGGTTGCTTCATTGAAGCTGCCGATTTCTTCAACGACGGACTTGTTCTCAAAACCTTCCTGAGTAATGGTCGCTTCATTGCCGTACCCCTGCTGGTAGGCATAGCTATCGTTAAATAGGCCATCCTGAGCCACACTGACGTCATTGGAAAGGCCAGTTTGCGTTGTCACAGAAATATTTGCAAAACCTTCCTGATCAACGGTCGCTTCATTGTTGGAACCTTGCTGGTAAGCATAGCTATCGTTAAGACGGCCATTCTGAGTCGCACTGACGTTATTGGAAATACCAGTTTGCGTTGTCACAGAAACGTTTTTAGAACCGTCCTGGTCAACGGCTGCATCGTTACTAATGCCCTCCTGGTATACGGTTGAGCTGTTCCTCGCACCTAATTGAGTAACGCCTGCCGAGTTTCCGCCACCAACCTGGTCAATATCCGAGTTGTTCTGGCCAGGCAGCGTTGTTGCCACTCCTGAAATATCATCTTGTGAAACGGTAGTGGCGTTACCACGACCTTCTTGATACACACGTGAGGTTTGCGTGCCCCACTGGGTGATAGCGTTGGTATTGCGATCACCATCCTGGTAAATAGTTGAGTCACTGCCTGCAAACTGTGCGAAAGCAGCCGTGCTCATAGCAAAGGCAACGGCGGCAGCGATCGTTGTGATTTGGATTTTCATGATGTTTCCCCATCCTGTTATGCTTGCTTTGGTTGTTACTGAGACAACAGAAGTATTGCTCAGTAGGTTTCGACGGTGACTGGTCGTGTATAGCCAGAGAATGCTTGCTGTTCTATGCCTATGCTGCGATAGCCACTCCCCGATTGTGAAACGTGTATGTCGCTTCTTAATCCTGTCTGGGAAACATACGTTGCCTGTTCTTGCTGGCTCCCGGACTGGCTTATTTGGGTGTTGTGATAATTACCGTCTTGAAGAATAACGCCGTAATTTCTAGCACCAATTTGAGTGATTGAGGCCGTGTTCTTATTACCGTATTGGCTGATATGCGAGAAGTTACCGGCCTGGTAAGCAGCAGAGTAAGATTGTTTAACCGTTGCCCTGTTGTTATTACCTATCTGAGAAATAATGCTGTAGTTACCTTGGTAGGCGTGTGGGTCAGCCTGATTAAAATATTGCTCAATACGGTTTGTTTCCGCACTAGCATGCCCTGTAACGAATAAAAGTACCGTCATTAACAAAACAGTATTAACGTTTACTTTTTGAAGTAACGCTGAGAGGTAATGAATGCTAGTTAGTGTGCGGATCATTTTTTTAAGCTCTCAATGTTGGTATGATTTTATCCTGGTACATTGAGTTTGGGCTTTTTTAAATTTTCTGCCATCCATCTTTTTGTTATTTAAGCGATGTGTTTGTTAGTGCTTTTCTATGCATTATTGATGATCTTTCTCATACGCTTAAATAGCAGGTTGTTTTAGCTATAAAGAAATCGGCTTAGCGTAAGCTAAGCCGATTGCGATGAACCTTCCAGTCATAGGAGACAGTTTTTACGGGGATAGTCTTTATGGAGAACGTTTTTATAGCATGGGAGTTGGTGCTGTTAAGTAGTCAGATAAAATAGTTTCCCGAAAGTTTACGCCATTTGAGAGGTTCCAAAGGTTATTCTCAACGCCACGAGCTACTAAATGAATAACGGCAGATTCAATGGCTGACATGACCGCTAATTGAACAGGTTCATTCGTGGTAATGCCTGCTTCAGCTTCTAATAAGCGTCGGAAATCAATAAATCGATAGATACCCGCTCTTAACTCTTTGGAGTAGATGGTTTTTGTTGTAGTGACGTTAGCGAGTACTTCACCTGTCGATATCTCGACGGCTCGCAAGTTAACCGTTACCTGGTCAACCTGATACTGTCCTGAGGCGCCAATACCAAAGTACTCTGCGCCAGCTCCCCCTGTTCGCACGTTGGATTCATACGCAATAATGCCGCCTTCCAGCATTACCGAGGCCGCGCGTAGTGAAGGAAGCGAATCGGGTTGGCCAAAGCGCTCAAATTCTGCACGAATGATGCGCCGCTCAGTGAGCAGGTTTTGTAACCCCACCCGCTCAAGGGGAATAAACCAGCCCGAGTCGGCCAGCGCACCGGTTAGCATTGCCGCTGCACCTTGGGTAACCGCTGTTGAAAACGTGCTGGCTGGGGCAGGCCGATATTGCCCGGTTTGATCTCTAAAATCATACACCGATACAAAAATTTTGCCGGCAGGTGGTGGTAAGGAAATGAGATCCTGATAGGTTACCCCTCGGGGCGTAAGCGTAGCCTCAGCGCCTTCTAAATTTTCAGAGTTTGCGACCATGCCCGCACATCCGCTGAGCAGCGCAAGCATTATAAGTGAAGCAATGAATTTCATGATGTTCCCCTGACAGCATCTAGGATATGGGAGAGGCTTTTAAGGCCTTATTGGTTTTTGGTTATTAAGTTTCGTGACGGGGGCAGGCTCAATGGTTAAGGGTTAAACAAGCCACCAACGCTGATATTCGTCACATCACCGGTCACTTTATCAATCACACGTACAATCAATTGCCCGCCTTCATCGCGCACAACCACACTAAATTCACCGCTGTCAAAAGACCCTTCACCGACATCGCCGGAACCAACATCTGAAATAAGTTGAGAAATCAAACGGCTCTCCAAGTTTTGAATAAGCCGTTCGGTGGAGGAAATGGGTTCTATGCTTCTTGAATCCGGGTCTTTATTGGTATCTTGCGATTGAGCTTTACTCAATAGATAACTGCCCATAAAGGGGTCACCACCAAAAGAGGGGTTCAGGGGGCGATAAATCAATTCACCGGCAGAGGCCGCTGACGCTATCAGCGTGCCCAGCACTATGGCTAGCAACGTGTGTTGGGTGGTTTTTATAGTGTTCATTAACGTATCTCCTCTCTTCCCAGGTCTTTGTCGGAGGTTAACGCTGACGCTATTTGTTGGCGTAGCAGCGCTTCTTCGACGATTTGTACGGCTTCTCCTGCGGCGCGATCCGCTTCATTGATCCTTGGAGAAAGCTGTGTGCGAAAATACATGCGATTTCCATCCATCACCCATATTTGGCTGCCCCAGCGAGCATCAGGTCGTTCCTGGATTGTGATGGTGGCATTGCCAATAATCAGGTTGTCCATAGCGCGCTGGCTAAAGGCTCGGTAAAATGTCTTCCCAGCCATGGTAATCGTGCGGTCTACCATCACCCCGGTCAGCTCGCTGCTGGCGCTTTTAACACTTTCTATTTCAGGACCATCGGGACTCGATAATTGATTAATAGAATCAATTTCTTTTTGTTCGTTTAATCGCTCAACCTCTTCCTGGGAGAGTGTTTCACTGGCCATTAGTGGCGATAAAGAAAACAGTAGAAGTACGCAGAGTGATGTTAAACAACGACGAAATGACATCATGATATAACCTCAAACTAGTTGTACTATTAGTTTTTTAGCCCACGGGGTTTATCAATAGCCGGAAGAATAGGGCCCAGATTTTGATGAATCCAGTTCAAAGCCTGTATACGGTTATGCACATTTATCTTGCGAAAGATGTTATAAAGATGTGACTTAACCGTATGCTCGCTAACAAATAGTCGATCAGCAATTTGTTGATTGGAAGAGCCTGCTTTTAGTAACGAAATAATTTCAATTTCTCGGTTTGTTAGTCCGCAAGTAGGTCTAAACGCATTGTTCTGTGATTTACGATAAAAAAGAATCAGCCGAGCCATTAATTCACGCGACATCCATAACTCACCATCGAGCAAGGCGTGAACGCCTTTGCAAATAATCTCCAGGCTCTGTTCACGATAAAAAACGCCTTTTAAATGAGCACAGGAAAGTGCCTCTAACGCATGGTTCATGTTGCGAATATTGAACGCGGCAAGCGTTGCTTTTGATAGCGCTTCAGGTAACTGGTCCTGCCATTCAGGCAGTGCATCACTAGTGATGTGATCGCTATCGATGAGAAGCAGCAGCTTTCCTGATGTATCTGCAGACAGGGCCGAATGACGCGAGTAAATGCTCACCTGATAGCCGGTGCGTTTATTTAAGTATTCAGCAAAAAGCTGAGATTGAGGACTCTGCTCGGTCAGGATATACACCAAGTCGGAGGACGGTTCCCTTTTCATGTTAAGGCCTTTGGTAAGGAGGAGTGAGCTGACGACGAAACAAGTGTTGTCTATAAGTGTAGTTTCGTAAAGTTTTGTTACTAGTATTTTTTAAAACAATTCGCTACCTTTAAGATGTAAAACGGTGAATTTAATATAAATATATGTTTTTAATGATCTAATAAATAAACAGACGTTATTTTTTAACCAAGTCCTTATATGCATTTGGTAACATTTTGCTAGCCATAGTATGATTTTGTTAGGCGTACACTTACAGACTGACGTTTGGAGAAAATGTGATGGCCACGGTAAATACCCTTGTTCTAGCAAGCGGCAATGCGGGAAAACTTAAAGAGTTCAATCAACTGCTGGCCCCATTGGGGTTGGATGTTCGCCCACAGGCAGATTTTGGCGTCCATGATGTCGAAGAAACGGGGTTAACCTTTGTTGAAAATGCCCTTTTAAAAGCGCGTGAGGCGAGCCGGGTTAGCGGCTTACCGGCGCTTGCTGATGACTCCGGCCTTGAGGTCGATGCGCTTTCAGGGGCGCCGGGGATTTACTCCGCACGCTACGCTGGTGAGCCGAAAAGCGATCAACGTAACAATGAAAAACTATTGGCAGCGCTTAGTGACTGTGCAGAAGGTCAGCGCACCGGGCGCTACTGGTGCGTGCTGGTGTATTTGCGCCATCCTGCTGATCCGGTACCGGTTATTGTTCAGCACAGCTGGGAAGGGGAGTTACTTGCTCATCCACGCGGAGAGGGTGGCTTTGGCTATGACTCGCTGTTCTGGCTACCCGACCAGGGAATGAGCGTGGCGGAATTACCCAGTGACTTAAAAAATCGGCTAAGCCACCGTGGCCGGGCGCTTCAAGGGTTGGTTGATATACTTAAGGTGGCACATGGCTAAGCCATTACCTCCGTTATCGCTCTATATTCATACGCCCTGGTGCGTACGCAAGTGCCCTTATTGTGACTTCAACTCTCATGAACCTAACGGTGATTTACCCGAAGCAGCTTATTTAAAGGCACTACTTCATGATCTGGATGGCGATCTGGCGTTAGCTGCTGAGCGTCAGATTCAGACCATCTTTATTGGTGGCGGTACGCCAAGCCTGATGTCACCCGCGTTCTTTGAACGGCTGTTTAATGGAATACGCCGACGCTTACCCTTCGCGCCCAATATAGAAATCACCATGGAGGCGAATCCTGGTACCACCGAGCAGGCACGCTTTACGGGCTACCGTGAGGCGGGCATCAATCGTCTCTCGTTGGGTATTCAAAGCTTTCAGCCCGCTCAGTTGAAGGCCTTGGGGCGTATTCACGGCGGTGAAGAGGCTATTACTGCGGTAGGCCAGGCGCGTGCGGCGGGGTTTGATAATATTAATATCGACCTGATGCATGGCTTGCCTGGCCAGACGCCCTCCCTGGCGCTTGATGATATTGACCAGGCGCTTGCGCTGTCACCGGACCATCTCTCCTGGTATCAACTAACCCTTGAGCCCAATACCGCGTTTCATTCACAGCCACCTGTTCTGCCGGAAGAGGAGTCGCTTTGGGATATTCAGGAGCTTGGCCATCAGCGATTGGAGCAGGCAGGCTTTGAGCGCTACGAAATTTCAGCCTACGCAAAACCTGGCAAGCAGAGCCAGCACAACCTCAACTATTGGCAGTTTGGCGACTATCTGGGCATTGGCGCCGGGGCACACGGTAAGCTGACGACGATTGACCCGCAAGGGCAGTGGCATAGTGAGCGGCGCTGGAAAACGCGCCAGCCGGATGCTTACTTACGGCGTGATAATGACCCACGCGGTTTCGTGGCGGGCAAGCAGCCTATCGCGGCGGACGAGCTGCCGCTTGAATTTTCCATGAATGCGCTTCGCTTAACCGAAGGGGTTGCCATGCATGCCTGGTCGGCGCATACCGGCCAGCCGCAGGAAGCACTGCTGGCACGTTTACACACCGCCGCCAAAAAAGGACTTTTGATGGAAATGCCCGAAAAGCTGCGTGCATCGCCTCAAGGTCTATTATTCTTGAATGAGTTGCTGGCCTTTATCAGCGACGAATAATTCAAGCGCAAAAATATACAAGGAGTGAGTGATGCGTATTTCTCGACTACTGACCCCGTTGGCTGCTGCGATCTTAGTGGCGGGCTGTGCCACCTCTGACCCTTATGGTGGCCAGACGCAACGTTCATCGACCGGCATGGGAACAGGGATTGGCGCGGCGGTAGGCGCTGCTGCGGGTGCACTTTCGGGTAGCGGAAGTACCAGCCGTCGTGATCGTGCCTTGATTGGTGCTGCCGTGGGCGCTGCTGCGGGTGCCGGTATTGGCGCTTATATGGACCGTCAGGAACAGCAGCTTCGCCAGAACCTGGAGGGCTCGCGCATTGAAATCGACCGTCGCGGCGACGATATCGTGCTGAATATGCCCAGCAGCGTGACGTTCGGTTTTGACTCTTCTGATCTAACCGGCGATGCGCGCAGTGCGCTTAATGAAGTGGCTAACGTGCTCAAGCAGTATACCGATACGCGGGTTAATATTGCCGGCTTCACCGACAGCACCGGGGATGCCAGCTACAACCAGCGTCTCTCTGAGCGCCGAGCTCAGTCAGTGGGCAACTACTTAAGTCAAAACGGGGTGTCCTCCTCGCGTCTTAACACCATGGGATACGGCGCTAACCAGCCGGTTGCCAGCAACGATACCGAGCAGGGCCGGGCACAAAACCGTCGGGTTGAAATCACCCTGACGCCAATCGGTAACGGCCAGGGCTAAGTAAGACATAACTCCCCCGCGCATTACCGTTTAAAGCCCGCTATGATCCCATAGCGGGCTTTTTTCGTTCACTTATCTGCGAGTTACCATGCTGTCTTATCAACACGCCTATCACGCCGGTAATTTTGCCGATGTACACAAACACTTGACGCTTTACGCCGTCGTTGATTATTTATTACGTAAAAAAACACCCATTACATATATAGATACGCATGCGGGAAGAGGGCTTTACCCACTCGCCACCAAAGAGACGCAGCGGCTTCAGGAGTATCGTGAGGGTATTTGGCCGCTATGGCACGAACGCGAGGTACTCACCGACCCATTACTCTGTGATTGGTTAAATGCTGTCACCAGCGTTCAGCCCAGTACCAGTGCGTTAACGCACTATCCCGGCTCCCCATGGTGGCTAAGCCAATCATTGCGCGAGCACGATAAGCTGCGCCTTTTTGAGCTTCATCCGGGTGAGCATGAGCACTTGAACACGCAGTCTCTTCCTCCTCAGGCAAAACGTATTTATGGCGACGGTTTAGCGGGTTTAACAGCCATGCTGCCGGTGCCTACCCCGCGGCTTTGCGTATTGATTGACCCTAGTTTTGAGCGTAAAGCGGAGTACCAGGAAGTGGTTGATACGGCGATATACACGCTTGAAAAGGCGCGCCACGCCATACTACTGATGTGGTATCCCCTGCTACCCGCTGGGCATCATCACGCGTTATTGGACGGGTTAGAGGCAAGCGGTATTCGCAAAATATGGCGCAGCGAGCTTTTGCTGCGCGCGCCAGGTGAGCAAACGCACGGTATGTACGGTAGCGGTATGTTGGTCGTTAACCCGCCCTGGGGGCTTGATGAGCGCCTGAAGACCGCAATGGCAGAGGTAACCCGTTGCCTTGGAAGTGAAAGCCGCTTTGAGGCGCAGTGGTGGATTGAGGAGTAGCTGCCGCTAGATCACCTCTAGAGACGTTTTGACACGCTCCAGCACCACCATTGTTCTGAACCATTTAACGTTGGGGTTATGGTGAAACAGCGTGTCGCTTAGCTCTTGAAACCGACGCATGCTGGGCACCAGTAGTACCAACATGAAGTCTGCCTCGCCGGTCACGTAGTAACACTGCTGAATTTCAGGCCCGGAAAATTGGGCCTTGAGGAGCTCTAGATCTGCGGTGTGGGTTTTATCTGCTTGTACTTCCACCAAAAGAGTAATGACCTGGCCCAGCTTGTCTGGGTCAAGCACGGCTACGTTTGCTTGGATAAACCCATTGCTTTTCAACTTCTGTATGCGCCGCTGTACAGAAGCCGTTGACAGGTGGACGGTTTCAGCCAGCTCGCGAAGCGGCGTCTGGCAATCTTTCTGCAGAAGCTCAAGCAGGGTTTGATCAAATTTATCCAGTATCATTTACGCTGCCAAGTGAGAAAATTTATCGCTGACGGTAGGTAATACAAGCGCCTTTATCAAGCATACCGCAATAAAATAACGCTACATTTTCTGACTAGAAGTCATTTATGCGCACGGATCACCACACCACACTGGGCGTCACGTTGAATGTGATTGCCTCGGCGCTGTTTGCGTTACTGTTTGCCTATACGTCCTTGCTTTCGGCCATGGGAGGAGAGGAAATTTACGGTTGGCGAGTCTTGCTGACGTTTCCTTGTCTGAGCGTGTTTGTGCTGTGGCGAGGTTACGGGGTGCAATTAGTGGCCATCGGGCATCGACTACTGGCGGAACCTTGCTTCTGGGCTTCACGACTAGTATCGGCATTTTTGTTGGGCTTTCAGCTGTGGCTTTTTATGTGGGCGCCAGGCAACGGCCATGGGTTAGCGGTCTCTCTGGGCTATTTTATCATGCCGATGACCATGGTGATTATTGGTCAAATCGCTTTCAGAGATCGCCTGTCGCGCCTTCAGAAGATGGCTTGCCTGTTTGCAATAGCGGGTATCGTCAATCAGCTGGCGATCGCGCAAACGCTGGCCTGGCCGACCCTGGCGGTGTGCCTGGGCTATCCGGCTTATTTCTGGCTGCGGCGTAAAACGGATACTAACCATATTGGCGGGCTCTGGTTCGATATGCTGCTCAGCTTGCCGGTCAGCCTTTACTTTATTCTTGATGGCGGCCACATGCTGGAAGCGCTCAATGCCGATACGATCGGACTCGTCATGGGGTTGGGGGCGCTTAGCACCCTTGCCTTGGGGTTTCAGGCACTCTCTGCCCCGCTGCTCAATTTGAGCTTGTTTGGCTTGCTGGTTTACGTTGAACCCGTGCTGCTACTGGGCGTCTCGTTACTGCTCGGTGAGTCAATCAGCGTTGAAGAGTGGCCAACGTATATCGCCATCTGGTTGGCCGTTTTGGTACTTGTGTTGGAAGGTGTGCGGGGGTTGCAGCGCCGCCCCCGCCGATCCAAAAAGTGAGCGTATTACTTGCCGATGCAGAAACTGCCAAAAATCTCGCCCAGCAAGTCATCGGCGCTAAACTCGCCGGTAATTTCACTCAGCGCTTGCTGCGCGTCGCGCAGGTCTTCGGCCAGCAGTTCTCCAGCGCCGTAGCCATCCAATTGGGCACGGCCGGTATCAAGCGCTGCCATTGCCCGGTCGAGGGCATCCAGGTGACGCCGACGTGCGGAGAAGCGTCCTTCGGTGGTCGCCGCAAAGCCCATCACGGTTTTCAAATGGTTTTTTAGGTTATCCACACCCGCACCGGTTTTGGCCGAAAGGCGAAGCGTGGGCGTGGCTGTGGATAAATCAATTCCAGCCTGCTCAGCGCTGGTATCGATTTTGTTACGTACCAACGTTAAACGGCTTTGATCGGGAAGGCGGGCAACAAACTCGGGCCAGATCATCATGGGGTCGGTCGCCTCGGTGGTAGAGGCGTCCACCAACAGCAGTACCCGGTCGGCTTTCTCAATCTCGGCCCAGGCGCGGGCGACACCGATTTTTTCAACGGCGTCCGGGGTATCACGCAAGCCCGCTGTATCAATAATGTGCAGCGGCATGCCATCAATATGGATGTGCTCACGCAGCACGTCCCGCGTGGTGCCTGCAATATCGGTCACAATGGCGGTCTCTTGTTCGGTCAACGCGTTAAGCAGGCTGGACTTACCCGCATTGGGGCGACCGGCAATGACCACGTTCATGCCTTCGCGTAACAGCGCCCCTTGGCCGGCGGCTTTGCGCACGTCGCTGAGTGCTTGCTGAACACTTTCCAAACGCTGGGCGACATGACCATCCGCCAGGAAGTCGATCTCCTCTTCAGGGAAGTCGATGGCGGCTTCTACATAGACACGCAGCTCGATAAGCCGCTCAACCAGATGGGAGACGCGGGTAGAAAACTCGCCCTGCAGTGAGCGCACGGCATTTTCCGCCGCTGAACGCGAGGTGGCATCAATCAAGTCGGCAATCGCTTCGGCTTGGGCAAGGTCGAGCTTGTCATTGAGAAAGGCCCGCTCGGAGAACTCACCAGGCCGCGCCAACCGCGCGCCCAAGGCCACACAACGCTCAAGCAGCATGTCCATGATAATGGGGCCACCGTGCCCCTGTAGCTCCAGCACATCTTCGCCAGTAAAGGAGTGAGGGCCGTTGAACAGCAGGGCGATGCCTTCGTCAATAATGCTATCAGCGCCCTTAAAGGGGCCGTGATAGGCATGCCGAGGCGCCGGGCAGTGGCCGAGTATGGACGCTGCAATATCGCGACAGGCAGGCCCTGAGACGCGAATAATCCCTACGCCGCCACGCCCAGGCGGTGTCGCCAGAGCAGTAATCGTATCCTGGGTATAAAGTCGTTCAGCCATGGCGCGCCTCATTAATGGATGCGTACATTGTGAATTTGTCGTCTCTAAAACGCCAGACCCCCGCACGAGGGCGGGGGTCTGGGAGCGTGGTTAACAAGGATTACTTGGTTCGCATTCCTTTACCCACACTGGGGTCTTTTTCGATACTACGCGTAATAAAGTACTGTTGCGCGACCGAAATGATGTTGTTGGTTACCCAGTAGATGACCAGACCCGCCGGGAACCACAGGAAGAAGAAGGTGAAGATAATCGGCAGCATCTTCATGATCTTCGCCTGCATGGGGTCCGGAGGTGTTGGGTTCAGCAGCTGCTGAACATACATGGATATACCCATCAGTATTGGCAGGATGAAGTAAGGATCCTTCACCGATAGATCGTGAATCCAGAAGATAAACGGCGCATGGCGCAGCTCTACCGACTCCAGCAACATCCAGTAAAGCGCGATAAACACCGGCATCTGTATGACGATGGGTAAGCAGCCACCTAAAGGATTGATCTTCTCCTTTTGGTAGAATTTCATCATCTCTTGAGACATTTTCTGACGATCATCGCCATAGGTCTCTTTAAGACGCTGCATTTCCGGGCCCAGTTTCCGCATGCGTGCCATTGACTTATAAGCCTTGGCAGACAGCGGGAAGAGCACCAGCTTAACCACAACCGTCAGCAGAACAATTGACCAGCCCCAGTTGCCCACGATGTCGTGGATCTTATCCAGCAACCAGAACAGCGGGTTGGCAATAAACCATAACCAGCCATAGTCAACGGTCAGGCGCAGGTTGGGTGCCACTTGCTCAAGGTGATCCTGAACCTTGGGACCCATGTAGAGCGTGGCGCCCAGTGTCGCTTCACCTTCCGCCGCAATGTTGCTGGTGGGGCCTGCAAACGCCACCACGTTACGGTCACTTGAGTCAGTGGTGACGTAGTAAAGGTTTTGTTGGTCTTGGGGCGGTGCCCAGGCAGAAACAAAGTAGTGCTGGATAAGCGCAATCCAGCCGCCCTGGGCTTCACGATTTTCAAAGTTACGGTTTTGAATGTCTTCAAAATCGATCTTTTCATAACGTTCGTCTGGCGTTGAGTACGCTGCCCCAATATAGGAGTTCATACCCATGGCAACGCCGCTTGACGGGTCAGGGCTGTTATCACGCGCTAATTGGCCAATAAAACGAGCACTTACCGGCGCATCGGTATTATTGGCAATATAGTAATCAACATTGACCGCGTAATTTCCACGTTCGAATGTAAGACGCTTGATAATATCAACGCCGTTAACGTCTGCCCGTAAATCAACGACCAGCTGGTCATCATCATCTGCCAGACGATAGGCATTGCTTTCCGGGGTAAATTCAATACGACTTGCTTGCCCATCCAGCTGTAGGCCGGAACGTGCAACATAGCTACGCGTTGAATTATCCGAGAGCAACACATAGTTGCGTTCAGTATCCAGCGTCATTTTATGCTGAGGTAACGCAGCATAAATAATGTCGCCGCCGTGCGGGTCAATGCGCACGTCGAGAACATCGGTAGCCACTGCAATAAAGTCACGGCTAGATGTTTCGCTTTCAGTATTGCTTGCCAGCCCGTCGTCTACCGCACTGTTGGGTGCCGACGTTGACGGAACCGTCAGGTCGTTACTGCTTTCAGCATTGGCTGAGGGGGCGTCACTACTGCTTTGCGTAATTTCAGGCGTCGAGTCGTAATCTGTCGGCCCATAATCCTGATTCCACTGGATCACCAGTAGATAGGCAAGTACTGCCATTGGAATCAGTAAGAGAAGTCGTTTTACGTCCATGAGGGTTCTGCCCGCTGGGTGATGAACATGCTAATGGCGCAGTGTCATTTACTCGACCCATGACACACGAAAGCCTGCCAAGCGGCAGGCCGAGGTCGAGCGGCGAGGTGTGTCGTCAAGTGTCACGTGTTACGCCATCAAGCGGTGGTGCAATTGATAGCGTTTGCGCGTCACGCTGAAGGCGTTTCCACATACCATGCAACTGCCGACTAAGCGTTTCATTGTCGATATCCTGCACACCGCGCTTGGCTAATATCACAATATCCATGGAGGGAAGGTGATCCTGGCGAAGCCTGGCGGACTCTCGGACTAGACGCTTAAAGCGGTTGCGATCTACAGCGCGCTTTGCATTTTTCTTGCTGACAATTAGTCCAATGCGAGGATGCCCTCGGGTAGTCATGCGCGCTAACGCCATCATACCTTTGCCATGAACTTTAAGGTCAGCTTGTTCAAACACGTGACTAAAATCCCCAGCGTTTAAAAGACGCAAACGCCGGGGAAAGCCTTGAGGCGGCACACGCAATCCGAGATCAGGCGCTCAGACGCTTGCGGCCTTTCGCACGGCGGCGAGAGATAACGGCACGGCCGTTTTTGGTTGCCATGCGAGCACGGAAGCCATGCATGCGCTTGCGTTTGAGAACGCTGGGTTGAAAAGTGCGTTTCATAACTCGTAATTCCCACGTGGTTTAGGACGGATGTGAATCCAAAAGACCCGGCCCAGTGAGGAAACTAGCCGGGGAGTTTCAATTCAAGACCGGAAATTGTAGAGGCTTCCCGCGCCGGGTGCAATTTTTCCTTGCATAAAAACCAACAAAAAGGCAGTGGGCATGGGGCCTGCCGGCTTTTTTACGCGAAAATCAAAACAGCTATTATTACTAATAAGGTTTTTAAATCTTGTTGTTATTAATAGTGGGGATACTATTTGTGGATAAGTGAATAATAAATAGGTTAATCAATATGATAAAATCATAAAAACAATGTGCATAAGTGTCGTATAAGCGGTCTATAAACTGTTGTTTTGATGTGTGTAGAGATGTGGGAAAACGCTAAAAACGGATCTGTCCCCACTCCATCAGCGGGTTGTCCCACGTGCTTACGATAAGTTGTCCACAGGCATAATTGTTAGCCAAACCCGTGTGGATAACCAAGCTTTAGAGCGCTACAATGGTCGGCCGTTTTCAACTGATGGTGAGATGAGTGTCACTCGCGCTTTGGCAACAGTGCCTGGACTACCTGCAGGACGAATTGAATTCTCAGCAATTCAATACCTGGATACGTCCCTTGCAGGCAGAAGAAGGAGAGTCCAATGAGTTGCGCTTACTGGCGCCTAATCGCTTTGTGCGCGATTGGGTGAGTGACAAGTATGCCAAGCGAATCAGTGAGCTGATCCGCGAGCTTGCGCCGTCTAAACCACCCAAAGTAAGCCTGACCGTAGGTAGCCGTCGTCCAGTAGCGGCAGTCCCCCAGCCGCGTGATTTGGGTAATCCTGTTTCCGCTTCAACCTCGGCGCCTTCAGTGCATACGCCCCCGCGCGGTGATATTGCCGATGAGCGTGAAATTGATCAGCTGCGTGAGCGTGAAGAAACGCCGCGCCGGCGGACTAACGAGCGTCAGGTCCAGGTCGAAGGTAGTCTTAAGCACGGCAGTGGGCTGAACCCCAATTTTACGTTTGATACCTTCGTGGAAGGTAAATCCAACCAACTGGCGCGTGCGGCGTCTCGGCAGGTTTCAGAAAATCCGGGTGGTGCCTATAACCCACTATTTCTATACGGTGGGGTAGGTCTGGGTAAAACGCACTTGATGCACGCCGTAGGCAATGCGCTGGCTGGCCGCCGGGAAAATGCCCGGGTGGTGTATCTGCATTCTGAGCGTTTTGTTGCCGATATGGTCAAGGCACTTCAGCTTAATGCGATCAACGACTTCAAACGCTTTTATCGCAGTGTTGATGCGTTACTCATTGATGATATTCAATTTTTTGCTGGCAAGGAGCGCTCCCAAGAGGAGTTTTTCCATACCTTTAATGCGCTTTTGGAAGGCGGCCAGCAAATGATTCTCACCTCTGATCGTTATCCAAAGGAGATCAGTGGTGTTGAGGAGCGCCTGAAATCGCGCTTTGGATGGGGCTTGACGGTGGCTATTGAGCCGCCCGAACTTGAAACCCGCGTAGCCATCTTGATGAAAAAAGCCGACCAGGCCAAAGTTGATTTACCTCATGATGCGGCCTTCTTTATTGCTCAAAAAATTCGCTCGAACGTACGTGAATTGGAAGGGGCACTGAAAAAAGTGATTGCTGACTCACACTTTATGGGTAAGCCGATTACCCAGGACTTTATTCGTGAGTCGCTAAAAGATTTACTCGCGCTACAAGATAAGCAGGTGGGTGTAGATAATATCCAGCGCACAGTCGCCGAGTATTACAAAATCAAGGTGGCAGATTTATTATCCAAGCGACGCTCGCGCTCAGTCGCTCGCCCCCGGCAGGTGGCCATGGCGCTAGCCAAGGAATTGACCAATCATAGTTTGCCGGAAATTGGCGATGCGTTTGGTGGCCGTGATCATACAACGGTACTTCACGCTTGCCGCAAGGTGAAAGCCTTGCAAGAGGAGAGCGCAGATATTCGCGAAGATTACAAAAATCTGTTGCGCCTTTTAACCAGCTAAATCATCCATGGGATTGGCCTGCCGTCTGCAGGTTTTCAGGATATAAACCGGAGTGTTGATGAAATTTTCCATTTCCCGAGAGGCATTGCTGCGTCCGCTGACTCTGGTGGCAGGCGTGGTAGAACGGCGCCAAACGCTACCTGTACTGTCTAATGTGCTGATTCAGGTCGAAGGTGACCAGGTCGCACTAACCGGTACGGACCTTGAGGTTGAACTCATCGGGCGTACTGTCGCAAGCCAGGTTGACCAGCCAGGGGCGGCAACCGTGCCTGCTCGTAAGCTGATGGATATTTGTAAATCGCTGCCTGATCAGTCCGATATCCAACTGACCGTTGAAGATGGCCGAGCGGTGCTGCGCAGCGGTCGTTCACGCTTTACGCTCTCGACATTACCGGTGGCTGAATTCCCCAATATTGAAGATGCCGATAGCAGTCAGGAGTTAAGCGTTCCACGGGGCACGTTAAAGCATCTTATTGAAACCACATCATTTGCCATGGCGCAGCAGGATGTTCGCTACTATCTCAATGGCATGCTGTTGGAAATTCAAAGTAACTTGCTACGCACGGTGGCGACAGACGGCCACCGCTTGGCGATGTGTTCACGTCCTGTTGATGTCGCGGTTAGCCAGCCGCAGAAGCTGATTGTACCTCGTAAGGGTATTCTTGAGCTTTCGCGCCTGTTGGATGATAGCGATGAGCCGGTAAGCCTGACGTTGGGTTCAACCCATGTGCGTGCTCATACCGGTGACTTCACCTTTACGTCCAAGCTGATTGACGGGAAGTTCCCTGACTATGAGCGCGTCGTACCACGCAATGGCGATAAGGTGCTCATTGCTGAACGCGCCGAGTTGCGTCAGGTGCTGTCACGTACGGCGATTCTCTCCAATGAGAAGTATCGAGGTGTGCGCTTATACCTGGAAGAGGGCAACCTTAAGGTCATGGCGAATAACCCTGAACAGGAAGAAGCCGAAGAGAACGTGGCCGTCGAATATAACGGCTCTGCGATGGAAGTCGGCTTCAACGTGGGCTATTTGGTTGACGTGCTTAGCGTACTAAATGAAGACAGAGTGCAAATAACGCTGGCCGACCCTAATAGCAGTGCGCTGCTTGAAGAGCCGGGTGGTGGCGATGCGCTGTATGTTGTTATGCCCATGCGGTTGTAATATAGCGTTTCATAAATGCCAAACGGGGCGGCGCTTCTGGTAGCAGGGGCGCCGCTTTCTCTTGAGGGTTGGTTACGCCTTTTACCCGAGTGTTTACATGAGCTTGAGTCAGCTTAACTTCCAAGGGTTACGGAATTTAGCGCCGCTGGATATGCATCCTTCTCGGGGGATCAATATCATCACTGGGCTGAACGGAAGTGGCAAAACCAGCCTGCTGGAAGGCATTCATGTTTTGGGGATGGGGCGCTCGTTTCGTACCCGTCAGCTAAAGCATGCCATCCAATCTGATGTGGCACATATGACGCTCTACGGGCGCCTGGAAGGGGAACCAGAGATTTCCATAGGGGTGCGCCGGTTACGGGCTCAGCGTGAACTAGAGCTGCGTTTGCGTGGGGATAAGGGGGTACGCTTGGCCGAGCTGGTCGAGGCGATGCCTTTGCAACTAATCAATCCTGACGCTTTTAGGCTTCTTGAAGGGTCCCCAGCCGGACGGCGCGAGTTTCTTGACTGGGGAGTGTTTCACGTGAAACATCACTTTCTGGAAGCATGGAAGCGTACACGCCGAGCAGTGAAACATCGGAACGCATTACTCAGGCGTGGTAGAATAGACCCACAGGAAATGGCGGCCTGGGAGCAAGAATTGGCGCTATGGGGCGAGGTAGTCGATAGGTTGCGGTTTGAATGGTTTAGTGAGTTTCTCCCTGTCTTTGAAGAAACTCTGAATGTACTTCTTCCGTTACCTGGCTTAAAACTTAACTACGCTCGAGGATGGGACAAACAGAAAACGCTTGCTGATGTGCTTCAGGATAACCGAGTCACCGATCAGCAAATGGGGTTTACCCAACAAGGCCCTCAGCGTGCCGATTTGCGTATCAGGCTTAATAAACAGCCTGCTGTTGAAGTACTTTCCAGAGGCCAGCAAAAGCTAGTGGTAAGCGCACTCAAGCTTGCCCAGGGGCGGTTTCTGGAAAGAACGGCACAGCGTCACTGCATTTATTTAATTGATGATTTGCCAGCAGAGCTGGATGTGCAACACCAACAGCGTTTCTGTCAGTTGCTTGAAGAGATGCAGTGTCAGGCATTTATTACCAGCGTCGACCCCGCCGCATTACAACCTATGTGGCAATCTAAAACCCTGGTTAGCATGTTTCACGTGAAACATGACCCGCAAGGGCTTGGCCAGTTGGTACAAGATGGGTAGACGATACGGGACAAGACAGACTTCACGACGGAGTGGTCAATGAGCGAACAGGCTTACGATTCATCAAGCATCAAGGTGCTCAAAGGACTGGATGCAGTACGCAAACGTCCTGGTATGTACATCGGTGATACCGACGACGGCACCGGGTTGCACCACATGGTCTTCGAGTTGGTGGATAACTCCATCGATGAGGCTTTGGCGGGCCATTGTAGTGAAATTCGCGTGGTTATTCATGCCGATGAGTCGGTAACCGTTAGCGATAATGGTCGCGGTATTCCTACCGAGCTGCACGAAGAGGAGGGCGTCTCTGCCGCAGAAGTCATCATGACCGTGTTGCACGCGGGCGGTAAGTTTGACGATAACTCTTATAAAGTATCTGGCGGTCTTCACGGTGTGGGTGTTTCCGTGGTTAATGCGCTTTCTGAAGAGCTACGCTTAACCATCTGGCGCCAGGGCGAAGTGTTTGAGCAGATTTATCACCATGGCGTGCCTCAGGCACCGCTTAGCGTGGTGGGTAAAACGGAAAAAACCGGATCACGTGTTCATTTCCGCCCTTCCCAGAACACCTTTGCTAATATTGAATTCCATTACGATATTTTGGCCAAACGCCTGCGTGAGCTGTCGTTTCTGAACTCTGGCGTTGCCATTCGGCTAATGGATGATCGCAGCGGTAAGGAAGAGCTGTTTCATTACGAAGGCGGCTTGAAAGCCTTTGTTGATCACCTCAACTCCAATAAAACGGTTCTGAACCCTGTTTTCCACTTTACCGCCTCGCGGGAGGACGGTGTTGAAGTCGAAGTGGCAATGCAGTGGAGCGACGTCTTTACGGAAAGCATCTTCTGCTATACCAATAATATCCCTCAGCGTGATGGCGGCACTCACTTGGCCGGCTTCCGGGCAGCACTGACGCGCACGATGAATAACTACATCGAAGCGGAAGGCCTGCTCAAAAAAGCCAAGGTAAGTACGGCGGGTGATGATGCTCGTGAAGGCTTAACGGCGATTGTTTCTGTCAAAGTGCCTGACCCGAAATTCTCTTCACAAACCAAGGACAAGCTGGTGTCCAGTGAAGTGAAAACAGCCGTTGAGCAGGAAATGGGCCGCCTGTTTTCTGACTACCTGATTGAAAAGCCTAACGAAGCCAAAGCAATCGTTAATAAAATGCTGGATGCGGCGCGTGCGCGTGAAGCGGCACGTAAGGCCCGGGACATGACGCGGCGTAAAGGCGCGCTGGATATTGCAGGTCTGCCGGGCAAACTTGCTGATTGCCAGGAGAAAGACCCCAGCCAGTCAGAACTCTACCTGGTGGAGGGCGACTCGGCCGGTGGCAGTGCCAAGCAGGGGCGTGACCGCCGCACGCAGGCCATTTTGCCGCTTAAAGGTAAAATCCTGAACGTCGAAAAAGCACGTTTTGACAAAATGCTTTCGTCAGCTGAAGTGGGTACGCTCATCACCGCGCTGGGCTGTGGTATCGGTCGCGAAGAGTTTAACCCCGATAAACTCCGCTATCACTCCATCATCATCATGACCGATGCGGATGTCGACGGTTCACATATTCGTACCTTGCTACTGACCTTCTTCTTCCGCCAAATGCCGGAGCTGATTGAGCGCGGCCATATTTTTATTGCCCAGCCGCCGCTCTATAAAATCAAGCGAGGCAAGCAAGAGCTCTACCTTAAAGATGAGCAGGCCATGGTCGATTACTTGACCACGACAGCGCTGGATGGCGCAGGTCTATACGTGAATGCGGACGCGCCGGGTATCTCCGGTTCGCAGCTGGAAGCCCTGGTAAACCAGTATCGTAACGTGATGAAGCGTATCGATCGCCTGGCGCGCGTTTACCCGATTGAAGTATTGAAGCAGATCATCCATGTCACAGGATTGCAGGGCGAGGCGAGTCTTAAAGATCGTGTCACCATGGAAAACTGGATTGCTGAACTGCAAAAAGTCATGGATGACATGGTGGCCTATGAAGGCGGGCCGCGTTACACCTTCTATCTGAAAGAAGATGAGGAGCGTGGCTTGTTACTGCCTACCGTGTCGCTTATTGCGCATGGCGTGACTACCGAGTACGACTGGGGCTTGGACTTCTTTGAAAGTGCGGATTATCGGGCTATTTCAGCGCTGGGTGATACCCTTAATGGGCTGCTTGAAGAGGGCGCCTTTATTTCCCGTGGCGAGCGTCAGAAGCCTGTGGGTCACTTCTCTGAGGTGCTGCAGTGGCTAATGCAGGAAGGCCAGCGAGGCCTTTCGGTACAGCGCTATAAAGGGCTGGGTGAAATGAACCCAGACCAGCTTTGGGAAACCACCATGGACCCGGATAGCCGCCGTATGCTGCGTGTTACGGTTGAAGACGCCGTCGCCGCTGATATGATGTTTAACACCTTGATGGGTGATGATGTAGAGCCACGGCGTAACTTTATCGAAAGCAATGCCTTGGTCGCTAATCTGGACGTATAAGGCACCGAGCGAAAGCTTGCATAACATGTTTCACGTGAAACATTGTTTGAAATGAAAAATGCCGCTGGCTTATAAAGCCAGCGGCATTTTTTTGAGCTATAAAATTTAGCCGGATGAACGGGATAACAGCCAATCGACAAACTCGGCTAAATCTGTATAAACGTGGGCATTTTCCAGGCCCACGCCCTTGGTCAGTGTTTTCTCGCCTTTGCCAGTTTTTACTAATACCGACTGACAGCCACATGCTTCGC
Organism: Halomonas sp. 111; assembly: GCF_052379685.1. NCBI lineage: Bacteria > Pseudomonadati > Pseudomonadota > Gammaproteobacteria > Oceanospirillales > Halomonadaceae > Halomonas > Halomonas sp. 111. The sequence goes on along the minus strand of NZ_JBQSYV010000016.1, from coordinate 37,390 downwards.
CCGCTTGCAGGTCGCGTAGGCTATCACCTACCATCCAACTGCCGGATAAGCTCGATAAACTTAGCGCACGCTGAATATCATGCAGCAAGCCCGGTAAGGGTTTGCGGCACTCGCAATCATCGGCGGGTCCATGCGGGCAATAAGCGATATGCGCAATGGTTCCTCCTGCGGCATTGACCAACGCATTTAGACGGTCATGCATTTGACCGAGAACGCCTGCATCGTAATAACCGCGACCAATGCCCGACTGATTCGTGGCTATCGCAACGGTGTAACCGGCTTGGGATAATTTAGCGATAGCATGGATGGAAGAAGGGTAGGGCAGCCACTCTTCGAGTGACTTTATATAGGCGTCAGAATCCTGATTAATGACGCCGTCACGATCAAGAATAACCAGCTGCTCGGGGGAGATAGGCATTGCGCGTTCCATTAAAGACGCTGATTAAGCATCGCCAACGCCTGCAACGTGACGCTAATTTTGCGGCCATCACTACCCAGATATTTAAATGGGATTTTTTGCAAGCGGAGTAGTTTGGGCAGCGTTTTTTTAAACTGCTCTCGAACTTCCTGCCGGGCGCTGTGCAATCCATCAATCAGCGCAGGGGTTAAACGTTCGATTTGCATCGGTGATTTAGAGAGTTTGCCATAGAGTGAAAAGATAAAGCAGTACCAATCGCGCACCATGCAGTTGATTGGGGTATGTACTTTACCTGGATCCGTTTCAAAATCGATAAAGACAGTTTGGTCGTGGGTGATAAGGATATTGCGTGCGAACGCTTCGCTCAGGTAGCAATTGCGCTCATGAACCGCGTTGAGTGCCTGAATGCTTTGACTAAGCGCTTTATCCACTTCCTCAACACTGCTCGCCTTTTTGAGCTTTTCCAGCAGTGTCTCCGCGGGTTGTTCAGGCGACCCTGCATCCGCTAAAAGAAGGGCTTGAGGATTTTCGGCCAGGATGACGGGCACTGAGATACCTGCCTCACTTAAGGCTCTAATCCGTTGGGCCTCGGTGAAAATACTTTGCTCGCCGCCCAGGTTGGGGACCGGCTTTAACGCTTCAATATTAAACCATGCAGCCAATAACTTGAGCGGCGCATAGGCAAGCTGCGAGTTCCGTTTGGCGGCACGTTTTAACCACACCTTTTGGCCATTCAGCGTATGGGAAGCCATGCTAGCCTGTTGCTGGGGGAATGAGTCCAGTAGAAAGAGATCGTACACAGGGCAACTCCAGAGTGCTTATGCACCCAAGCAATAACACGCATTACGTCTATAAAGGGGAATTAACGCATCAGGAAAACTTTATTTTAGTAAAAATCGATTATTTTTTCACGGTGTTTCACGTGAAACAAACCAGCGGCGCGTGAAGAGACCTTCAAAGAGGAGTGTCACGATTATACGTCACAGCCAGAAATGAGCGCGCTAAAAGGCAGGTAGGGGAGGGAGTGATAAGCGTGCTGCCGGTGGCATAAAAGCCACCGGCAGACGGTCGAGAGAGCGTTATTGGGGGAGCAGCGAAATATCAGCAACTTCCAGGAACAGTGCCTGAAGGCTCGCCAAAAGAGCAAGACGATTATTGCGCACGGCTTCATCATCCGCCATGACCATCACCTGATCAAAAAATGCATCGACGGGTTCACGAAGCGTCGCCAGTACATCCAGCGCTTGCTGATAATCACCGGTACCAAACAGCGGGGCTACCTGCTCCTGGCGGCTGGTAACGGCCTTGAATAGTACCTGCTCGGCTTCCTCTTGCAGCAGGCTCGGGTCAACCTGAAGGTTGCCGTTGTGATCCTGCTTGCTCAGAATATTGGTCACGCGCTTGTTAGCGGCGGCTAACGCAGCTGCCTCTTCACGTTGAGCAAAGGCTTTCACCGCGCGCAGCCGGCGAGCGAAATCGAGCGGGTTGGTGACCGGACGTGCACGCACCGCCAGGTACATCTCGGCGCTAATGCCTTCTTCCTGACCCCAGGCGCGGAAGCGATCCAGCATATAGGTCAGCACGTCCTCTACCAGACCCTCAGCCTTGGGCAGCCCCTGATGCTGCTGAGCGGCGGCATCTAAAAGCTCGCGCAGATCAAGATTCAGCTCGCCCTTGATCAGGATATTCAACACGCCAATTGAGGCGCGGCGCAGGGCGAAGGGATCTTTTGCGCCGGTTGGACGCTGACCAATACCAAAGATACCTACCAGGGTGTCCAGGCGATCCGCCAAGGCCAGCGTTTGCCCGGTCAGGCTTTGCGGAATAGCATCGCTGGCAAAGCGTGGCAGGTACTGCTCTTCAATCGCTTGAGCAACATCCGCAGGCTCGCCGTCCTGCTCGGCGTAGTAGCGACCCATAATGCCCTGTAACTCAGGGAACTCGAGCACCATTTCGGTGACCAGGTCACACTTGGCAAGTGCCACAGCACGCTGTGTATTGGCAATATCACCGTTGATCTTCTCAGCAATGAAGGTGGCAATAGCGGTGGTACGACGTGCTTTGTCGGCCAGTGTTCCCAACTGCTGCTGAAACACTACGCTTTCAAGTTGCGGAATGCGCGAAGCCAGGCTCTGCTTACGGTCGGTATCGTAGAAGAAGGCGGCATCCGCCAGGCGCGGACGAATGACTTTTTCGTTACCCGAAATTACCTGTTGTGGGTCCGCGCTATCGATATTGGAGATAGTGATAAACAGCGGTTTGAGCTTGCCCTGGTCATCCAGCAGGTGGAAGTACTTTTGATTGGCCTTCATGGAGGAGATCAAACACTCCGCCGGGACCTCCAAAAAGCGCTCATCGAAACTGCCGGTAAGCGCGACCGGCCACTCCACCAAACCACTGACCTCAACGAGCAGGGTTTCGTCGATAACGGCATTGGCGTCCTGTACTTCCGCTTCGGCTAGTACTTGCTCGCGAATGCGTTCGCGACGCAGCTCACGGTCCGCCAATACGTAGGCGTTTTCGAGCGTGGCCAGATACTCATCGGCGTGCTCAAGCTGAATCGCATTGGGGGCGTGGAAGCGGTGGCCATAGGTGGTGCGGCTAGCCTGTAATCCCAGCACTTCTGCGGCAATGACATCGCTGCCGTAAAGTGCGACCAACCAGTGCACCGGGCGGGAGAACTCAATACGTGATGCCCCCCAGCGCATATTTTTAGGTACAGGCAGGCCCTGAATGGCTTTACGCAGAATCTCGGGCAGAAGCGCTTGAAGGCTCTCACCCTGCTGCTGTTCGCGGTAGCCAAGCCAGGTGCCTTTGTCTGTTTCCAGGTGAATTAGCTCATCGACGCTAACACCACAGGAACGAGCGAAGCCTTCGGCTGCTTTGCTTGCAACACCGTCTTTAAAGGCGGCGGCTAGCGCCGGACCACGACGCTCTACCTCGCGGTCGGGCTGTTTATCGGCAAGCTCGCTGACCTTGACGGCTAAACGGCGAGGCGTGGCGTAAGCGGTCACGTGCTGGAAAGGAATCTCGGCCTCTTGCAGGCCTTTTTCAATCCCCGCGGCAAATGCGTCAGAGAGTGCATCTAGCGCCGCGGGTGGCAGCTCTTCGGCGCCCAGTTCTAATAAAAGCGTATCAACAGCCATTATGCATCTCCCTGATCGGCAAGTAGTTCGCGGCGAAGCGCTTCTGGAGCCATGGGGAAACCTGCTGCTTTACGCGACTCAAAGTAGGTATGGGCAACATCCCGCGCCATGGTGCGCACGCGCAGAATAAAGCGCTGACGCTCGGTTACCGAAATAGCGTGACGGGCATCCAGAAGGTTAAAGGTGTGTGATGCCTTGAGTACCTGCTCATAAGCAGGTAAGGGCAGGTTGGCGGTCAGCAGCTTGGCGCACTCACGCTCCTGGTGATCGAAGGAGGCAAACAGCTGGTCGACGTCGGCATGCTCGAAGTTATACGTCGATTGCTCACACTCGTTCTGCAGATACACATCGCCATAGGTGACTTGGCTACCGTCCGGGGCAATCGCCCATACCAGGTCGTAAACGCTGTCAACGTTTTGCAGATACATGGCAATCCGCTCAAGACCATAGGTCAGCTCACCGGTAACGGGGTAACACTCAATACCGCCCGCTTGCTGGAAATAGGTGAACTGGGTAACTTCCATCCCATTGAGCCATACTTCCCAACCCAGGCCCCAAGCGCCCAGCGTTGGCGATTCCCAGTTATCCTCAACAAAGCGCACATCGTGGATCAGTGGGTCCAGGCCTAAACGCTTTAGTGAGCCAAGATAAAGGTCCTGCAGATTACTTGGCGATGGCTTCATGACGACCTGAAACTGGTAGTAGTGCTGCAGGCGATTGGGGTTTTCGCCATAGCGGCCATCGGTTGGGCGGCGAGAAGGCTGAACGTAGGCCGCGTTCCAGCTTTCCGGGCCGATTGAGCGCAGGAAAGTAGCGGGATGAAAGGTGCCCGCGCCAACTTCCATATCAAGAGGTTGGAGAATGACGCAGCCCTGTTCTGCCCAGTACTGTTGCAGAGCAAGGATCAAGCCTTGGAAGGTCGACACATCAGGTGTCGATTGGTTTGTCGAGACACTCATCGCAGAAAGCACCGTTGGCCATGAATTCATAAGCCGTCAAGTATACAATCCTAGGCAGATGGGTTATAGGCACATAAGCCAACAGAACCGCTTTTGGTTAAGGAGAGCAAAATGATCGTTGTAACAGGCGGTGCCGGTTTTATTGGCGCAAACATCGTGAAAGCACTGAATGCGCGCGGCCGTAATGATGTCATGGTGGTGGATGACCTGCGCGACGGCACTAAATTTGTCAATTTAGCCGACTGTACGCTGGCCGATTACCTGGATAAAGATGACTTTCTTGCCAAGATAGAGGCCGCGTTGCGCGGTGAGATCACCGACTTGCCAAACATCGAGGCGATTTTTCATGAAGGGGCGTGTTCCGATACCACTGAGTGGGACGGCCAGTACATGATGAAAAATAACTTCGAGTACTCGAAGGTACTGCTGAATTATTGTGAGAAATTCGGTATCCCTTTCCTCTACGCATCATCCGCAGCGACCTATGGCGGCAGTGACGTCTTTAAAGAGGCGCCCGAGTACGAAAAACCGCTTAATGTCTACGGTTACTCCAAGCTGCTGTTTGATCAACATGTGCGCTCACGCTGGGAGTCGCTGACTACCCAGGTCGTTGGTTTCCGTTATTTCAACGTCTACGGCCCTCGTGAACAGCATAAAGGCAAGATGGCAAGTGTCGCCTACCATAACCATCTTCAAATCCGTAACGGCGAAACCCTGAAACTGTTTGGCGGCTATGGTGGTTATGAGGCTGGTATGCAGAGCCGGGATTTTGTGTACGTGGGCGATGTCGTCGACGTCAATCTATGGTTTTTGGATAACCCTCAAGCGTCTGGCATTTTTAACTTGGGAACTGGCCGAGCAGAGCCCTTTAAAGCGATTGGCGAAGCAGTCATCGACTTCTATGGCAAAGGCGAGATCAATTACATCGATTTTCCTGAGGAGTTGAAAGGCCGTTATCAAAGCTACACGCGTGCTGACATCAGTCATTTGCGTGAAGCCGGCTGCGATGTTGAGTTCAAAACCGTGGCCCAAGGGGTTGGCGCTTACCTGGAGTGGCTAAATGGCTAATTCCGCCAAGCGTCTGCTGGTGGTTGGCCCGTCATGGGTGGGCGATATGGTCATGGCGCAAAGCCTCTTTATGACGCTTAAAGCGCGTCAGCCTGATGCGACCATTGGGGTGGTTGCGCCCGCGTGGTCACAGCCCATTTTAGAGCGTATGCCGGAGGTAGACGAAGTGCTCCCCTTGGCTGTTGGTCACGGCGAGTTTGGTTTGGCTAATCGCCGTGAACTCGCCGGCCAGCTAAAAGGGCGCTTTGACCGTGCTATTGTGCTGCCACGCTCCTGGAAAGCCGCCCTCGTTCCCTTCATGGCCCGCATTCCCGAGCGGGTAGGCTTTTTGGGCGAGCATCGCTATGGGCTTTTAAAAGAGCGCCGCAAGCTAGATAAGCAGGTTCTGGACCAGACCGTAAAGCGGTTTGTATCGCTGGGTTTGCCTCGTGATGAAGCGCTAAACGGGGATTTTCCGATCCCCAGGCCGCGTTTAATGATCGACCGGGATAACCTGGTTAATTTGCGCTTGGCTCATGCGCTGTCATCGCGGCCTGCCATTGGCATGATGCCCGGCGCAGAATATGGGCCTGCCAAGCAGTGGCCGCTGGCCTATTTTCACAACCTGGCCGCGCAACTTATCAGCGACGGTTTTGAAATTCGGGTACTGGGTGGGCCAAAAGATCATTCGGCAGGCGAGAGCATCGTGAAAGGGCTGCCCCATGCGCATAATTTATGCGGCAAAACGCAGTTAGCCGATGCGGTAGACCTGTTGGCCGACTGTCGGCAAGTGGTAACCAACGACTCAGGTCTCATGCATGTGGCCGCTGCCGTCGGCGTGCGCATTCATGCGCTTTACGGCTCTTCGTCACCGGCCTATACGCCGCCCTTGACCAACAACGCTGTCGCTCATTATTTGGGGCTCTACTGCTCGCCCTGCTTTAAGCGTGTTTGCCCGTTGGGGCATACCAACTGCCTTAATCAGTTAGCGGTAGAGCAGGTCTATCAGGCGATGCGAGCCGACCAGCAGCGTGCCAGCGGCTTGATCATTAATGGGTGATGTTTACTTCGTCGGCCTGATCCGCTGGCGTTTCTGTCACTTGATCTGTCGAGGTATCTTCTGCTTCACGGCGTTGGGGCGTTAGTCCTTCCCATAAGCGGTGCTGCAGGGCGGTTTCCTCACGCAAGCGCTCGTTGAGTGTTTCGATACCATGCACCTCAACCAGCGTGGGTTTTTCACTGAGTAGTGAAGCACCCAGCCCTGCTCGGTGATCGTTCAAGGTAAAGCCGAGCGCTTCTAATATCGTTGGAAACACATCCAGCATCGTAGCATCGCGGCGAATACGCTGGGGCTCAATATAGTCGCCGAGCATAATCAGCGTATTATCGCGGTCCAGAGCTGTCAGTTGGTCCCATACGGAGACTCGCATGGTGAGGTGATCGCTGAGTACAACTACCAACGTATTATCCAAAAGCCCTTCGCGCTGTAACTGCTCAATAAATACCCGTGCTTCATGAGCCGAGCACTCCACAGAATACAGAATATCCTGGCCATCAAATGTGCCCTGGCGGTCCTGGCAGGTTTGGGACGGAAACCCGCTCGGCGCATGGCCTGCCAGGTTAAGATTCACCACTGCCCAGGGGCCGCTATCCTCTTCATTTAACCGGCGTATTTCATCAGCGGTAAAATCATAAAGCGTGTCGTCATGGAGTCCCCAGCTATTTAAATACTCTGGATCTTCCATGTCGGGTAAAAACTCTTCTTTACCCTTTACGCTATTAAACTGATGACCGCGATAGAAAAGGCCTTTACCCGCGAACTGTGTACTAGCGCCCCCCAGGTAGCTTAATTGATATCCTTGAGCCGATAAAATATCACCCAGGCAGTCAACGCCAGGCACCACCTTTTGCAATGGCTCAAACTGTGTATCGTGTAAAAGCCCGGCAGGCATTAGCGGAACACCACACTGACTGGCGATCATTCCCGCCATGGTCCAGCCGGTGTTTTCCATTTGTCGGATGCCTTCGAAAACCAGACCCTGTTCGCCCAGCGTGTTCAAGTCGGCATAAGCGTCATCAAAAACCTCGTTGCTATAGGTCCGCTCAAGGCTCTCCAGGTACATGATTAGCAGATTAGGCGTGTGTGACTGCTCGCCGGTCATGGGCGGCATATAACGTCGATTTAACCACTCTCTATCATCAGCCACGACGGCAACGCTGCGTTGCCCCAAGCCATAAAGTAACGGGTTGGTCGCCAGCAAAATAATCGCAAAATAGCGCTCGGCTAGTCGCCAGCGCTGGTCATGGCGCGAAAGCCACGTAATGGAGCATAAAATGCCCAGCATAGTCAGCGTATAAAGTACCGCGACCACCATTTTGCTGGCGCCGCCGTGCTCCGCGATACCGGCCTGTAAATGAAAAAACACAGCGCCTAAATCGACATTGCCGAAGCTGTCAGCTAAATAAACGTACACGCCCATCAAGCTTAGCGGCACTAATGACCAAGGCCATACTTTGCGGTAGCGAGCATTTGCTGGGCGACCCCAGCTCAGCTTCAACCCCGTACCGACCCAACCAGCTGCGATGAGAAAGAGAGCCCACCAGGGCAGGCGAGTTAACACGGTTGCGGCATAGCCCAGGCTAAGGCCAATGGTCGCTAGTGGCAGCCAGGGAGTAAGTTTCAGTATCCTTGAAGAGGGCATGCCATATCCTAATGCTATTGCAATTTTGGTAAAATAACGTTGTTGGTGCTAGTGCAATGTTACGCTAAAGCGCCGCCGAAAAACCATCTGCCGTCTTATGCCCTTGGTCGGCAGGGGGAAAGTTTGGCTTGCTGTATAGCAGCACATTGAGGCAGCCTACTGTGGCTATCTGAGTGAGCTGTTGGTCTTTATCGATCCAGGGCGGGTTGGCAGCGATGTTTAATAGTATGGCGGCTTACGGTAGAATTTAAATGGTTGACTATATACATCTATCTGCAACCGCTATCAGGAGTATTCGTCATTTATTGTAATGAAGCATTCTTTAAATTGAACTCAACCACAGTGGTTCCTTATGAAAAAAATAGAAGTGTCATTTATTACGATAAATTATAATTCTTCACAACATACAGCTGAGTTAATTAATAGCATTTTATCGAATACTGATAGCATATCTTACGAAATTATCGTTGTTGATAATGCCTCTGAAGATAAAGATTTTTTAAGTCTGAAAGAGTTTTTGAAAGATAAAAATGACGTGAAATTAATTAGGAACTCCATAAACAGCGGGTTCTCAAGTGGCAATATGCTAGGGGTAAATCATGCGAGTGGACAGTATTACTTTTTTGTTAACAATGATTGCAAGCTTTTAAATAATACGGCAGGTGTATTAAAGAAATATCTGGATTCAAACGCAGAGGTGGCGTTGGCAACTGCTCAAATAGTCGATGCCAACAACAATTATTCATCTTCGCATAAACAGTTTCCCCATCTTTTAAAGCAGCTGTTTGGTAACAGCGTGCAAAGAAAGTTTTCAAAGGTTAAATTTCCAAGCAATCGTGTGAAGCTAGATAAACCCACGCAGGTTGAAGTTGTTAGTGGCTCTTGCATGTTTTTTAATGCAGATGCTTTTTGCGATATTGGTGGTTTTGATACTGCCTTTTTTCTTTACTGTGAAGAAGAGGATATTGCTAAAAGAATTTGGGAATCTGATAGGAAAGTTTTTTTTATTCCTGAAGCACAGATATTTCATGAAGCGGGTGGTAGCACAGAGCAAGGGTTTCTGATGCAACAAGAATTTTATATCTCCTATTACCACTTGCTAAATAAACACTACAATCGCACCGGTCGGATTCTACTTAAAATAGCATTATTCTTTAAGCTGTTTTTTAGAATGTTTAAGAAGAAAATGGGCGTCAGAATGTTCCTGTCTATGCTAAGTGGATTTCCGCAAAAAAACAGCTTGAGATACTCTCAAAAAATAAAGAAGCACCACGAAGAGGTCGTTTAGAAAACAGCAAGATGCTAATTAAAAAGATGCTAATTTTCACATGCGATTTGTGAAAGCTATGATGCTGTTACCTTGAAAAACTCTTAAGCTGAGAAATCCTCTTGTCAATTTCTGCTGTGTTGATTGTTAAAAATGAAGCGCACCATCTGCGCGAATGTCTTGATACGCTCACCTGGGCCGACGAAATCGTCGTACTGGATGCGGGGAGCCAGGATGAAACCTGCGCGATTGCGCGCGAGTATACGGATAACGTAAGCGTTAATACGGATTGGCAGGGCTTTGGCGTACAGCGCCAGCGCGCCGAGGCGCTGGCCAGCCACGAGTGGATATTGATGGTGGATGCCGATGAGCGCATTACGCCAGCGCTGCAAAAAAGCATTCAGGAGGCTGTGCAGGGGGGGCCAGCCGTTTTTAGTCTCGGGCGGCTTTCCTGGTGTTTCGGGCGGTTTATTCGTCATTCCGGCTGGTATCCGGACTGGGTCGCGCGTCTCTATCCCAAAGGGCAAGCATCCTATAATGCAGCGCTGGTACATGAAAAACTGGTGGTGCCCGATGGTCTAGCGGTCAAACGCCTATCAGGTGATTTGCTGCACTACACCTACCGTGATTTGCGCCATTATCTGGAAAAATCTGCCCACTATGCGCAGGCGTGGTCGGAGCAACGGGCCGCTCAGGGTAAAACGGCCACGCTGGCGAGTGGTTTCACTCATGGGCTTGCCTGCTTTGTGAAGATGTATCTGCTAAAAGCGGGCTTTAAGGATGGCAAGCAGGGGTTCTTGCTAGCGCTTTTGTCAGCGCACTCTACGTTTAATAAGTACGCTGACTTATGGATCCGCACCCGAACATCACCCCCGCATAAACGCTGAAAGGAGAAACGTTGAAATTTGCTGAGCGGCAGCGTCAATATCAATCGCCGACATGTCCTGCTGGTCAGCAGTGGCCGGAGGGCTAAAGGCCAGCCGCTTTTCAGCGCTGTTGCACGTTTGCCAGCGCAGTGGGGTGGCCGAGCGTTTAGCCGGGTAGAATCCTGCGGTGGCGATGTCCAGGCATCCAGCAATATGCAGCGGGCCAGTTGAGCCCGCAATCAGCATATCGGCCTCGGCAAGCCGGTGGGCAAACTCAGCAACGTTGCTGCTCTCGGGTAGATGCCTGGCCGTGATGCCAGCGCTGGCAAGCCGGTCGATTAACGCTTGGGCAGGTGCCTCTTCTCCGGGGCCGGCGCTGATCAACCAATTAATAGGCGGCACTTCTTTCACCTGCTGGTCTATTTGAGCAATAAGCCCCGCGTACTGATCAATTGAAAGATTAACCGCCGAGCCACCGCTGCCTGGATGCACAACGATAGATACTTCGGCTGTCATCTCCTCTGTCGGCGTTTGGCCCTGCATTTGTGTTCTGGGCAGTGGCCAAAAGGGCGGTTCGGGCAGTGCAGGCAGCTTAAGCGAAAGTTTGGCTAACAGCTCGCACGCCAGGTCCACGTTGTACTGATATTCAGGCTTTGCCGATTGAGAGCGGCGCTGGCGAATGCGCACGTTGTAAAACAGTTGAGCCCACTTGGTCGCAGGAGCAACACGAAGCGGTATACCTGCCCGCCAGCCTAGCCAGCCAATGCGTGGCGTTGAAAACAGGGTCAGTAGCGCATCAAACTGGGCGGATTTTACGCGCTTAAGCAGCGCTTTCTGGGCGTGTTTGTCAGCATGGCTACCAGGGTCGGTAATGACCTCATCCACCCAAGGGCACGCGTTGGCTAGCGGTGCAGTGTAAGCCGGTACCAGCACCGTAATATGCGGCGTAGGTGATGCGCTTTTTAGGCAGGCCAGCGCTGGCCAGGCCAGCATGAAATCACCAATTTTATCATTACGTACGACCAGCACTTTCTGCGCCATTTTGGGTGCCCCGTTAATTGCAGCCTGTATACTACAAGAGAATGAAGAGCTTGTTTAACAGTGCGTGGCGAAGTGAGGGATGCGATGGTAAATAAGGTGGTGCAACTTTGTCTGTCGAAGGGTAACGGCGGGATGGAGTTTTATGTTGACCGTATAACCGAGGATTTAAAAGCGGCCCAGATTGACGTCATCGGCATCTGCCTTGAGGGCACGCGGATTAATACTTATATGCAGCGTCATCAGATACCTTACTTGGCATTCAAAAGCAGTACTCAAGCGCTAAAGCACGTATTACGCATCCGCCGATGGTTGATTGAAGAGAACGTTCGCGTTATCCACTGCCATAAGTCGAGTGACCTGCGTTTAACCGCACTTTTAAAACTGGTTATGCCGAGTATTCGAGTGTTCTACACCGACCACATGGGCGGGCAGCGTCCCAAAAAAAGCCTCTACCACCGCTTCGCTTATGCCAATGTAGAGCGCGTCCTGTCGATTAGCCAGGCGACTCACCTTCGTAATATTCGCAATCTCCCGTTGCCCAGCGAAAGGGTTGTCTGCTTGCCTCACGGTGTCGATATCAATACGTATCGCCCTTGCAATGATGAGCGTTTTATTCGCACCAAACGTGCAGAGTTAGGACTGCCTGAAGAGGCCGTTATTATCGGATTGCCTGGGCGCGTGACGCCTGGTAAAGGCCAGGATGTCTGGGTTAAAGCACTACTGGAACTTGATCCCGCGTTGCCCTTTTACGCCGTATCGATAGGCGGTACTGACTATGCGTCCGGGGGGGAAGAAAGTTTCTATAGCGAGCTACAAGCGATGATTGCGGGCACGCCGCTTGAGAAAAGAATCAGCTTTCTCGGCCACCGCAGTGACCTACCCGAGATCTTGCCCGCGCTGGATTTGGTATGTATCCCCTCGGAAAATGAAGCGTTTGGTTTGACCATTATTGAGTCGATGGCGTGCGCATTGCCGATTATTGGCTCCAACACGGGGTCGCTACCCGAACTGGTCGATGAAGCCTCTGGCGTGCTCGTGGGCCCGCACGATATTAACGCGTGGGCCACGGCGATGGAGGCCATGGTGCGTGATGAAACAACGCGTCATGCTATGGGCAAGGCAGCCCGCACGCGCGTTGAGCAGCATTTTAGTAACCAGCGGCATGTAAAGCGCTTGATTGAGTATTACAAAATCTCGGCAGATGAAGGGTAGACCCGCTTGAATGCGTCAGCCAGCCGCTCGGGTGTCAGCCCCTGCTCAACATGATCCGTTGAGTGGATGATTTCATGGGGCGTTGCCTGGGGTTGCCATGCGCTGTCGATAACCGTATACACGCCCACCGTGGGGCGATTATAGGCGCTGGCGATATGCACAATAGAGGTGTCGGGTGAGAAAACGACGGCGGCATATTTGACGAGAGCGGCTGACACCAACAGTGAGCACGGGCCAGAAAACGTGTGAACAAATGGAAACTGTTTGGCTAACTGCACGGCTTTTTGTTCACCACTGGGGGCATAGGGAATAACCAGCGGTAACCCTGTAGTTCTATGAACAGTATCCATAAGCGCCGTGGCTTTAGCCATGGAAATACAGCGATAGTCAGCGCCGCCATCAAGATTAAACAGTACATAGGGGCCAAGCTCGCTCGCCCACTGATGGACTTCCTGATCGATATTGGCAGGGATCGGCAGCTCAAAGCGCCCTTCGACACTACCTAACCCGACTTTCTCAATCAGCTTGGACCAGCGAGTGGGTAGCGATGTGTCATACGTGATTGGCTGATCAAAGTCAGCGAATGCCTGCATGTTGTAAGCGCTATAAGTGAGGTTCATACGGGCTTTCAGTTTGCCCACAAAATAGATGCCGGGAGAGGTGGCGTGTCCCGTTGCGTCTACGCAAAGATCAATACTTCCATGGCGCTTTCGAAGGCTCCTCGCGAGCGTTTTGACCGCTTTATAGTCCCTGTCTCTGGGTACAGTTTGAACTTCAACTCCCTCACTTTTCAGTGTTTCGAAGACCGGGGCGTTTCTGTGCGATGCTACGACACAGAGCCAATCAACATGGCGCGCCTGTAAGGCCCTGATGATGGGGTAAATAGCCATTCCGTCGCCAACCGATTTTGGGCAGAGAATGACTGCCTTGCGGACTGTGTCGGGTTGCCAGCTGTCGGGAGTGTAGTCGTACCAGCGTTCAAGCAGCCTGCGCCCAAGCGCCTTATTCCATCTTGGCATTCGATTATTTTCCTTACGCGCGCTCATTATAATTCGATAATCAGTATTTTATAAGAATAAGGCGTTAGTAAGGAAGATACTTTAGGTCATTAGGCTTGGCGGATATATTTAGCTTTCCCTGCCAGTGAGTGCCCTTTCAGCATAGCCTTGTCGGATAGGGGTTATGGCGTGAGGTGCGTTAAACTTCATCACTGAGCGGGAAAGGCGCGCCAGATTAGCAGCTTGCCATTTGCCTGGAGGGCGTAGGCGGCAGCGGTCCAGATCAATCAACCACGGTTCTCCTGCCGGATCGACCAGTATATTGCGTGCGTTAAGGTCGACATGATCAAGCCCTGTATCATGAAAGCGTTTGATCATCGCGCCTACCCTTGCAAGCAGCGCATTATCGGCGCTGTTTTCAGTAAGCAGCGAGGCTAACGCCTGAGCGCCGGGGACCCTTACCGTTAATAGCGCCGCTTCATAAGTGATGCCATAGCGGGTGACGCAGCAGGCAACCGGGGCTGGAACGGGCAGGCCCTGTTCAAACAGCGTGGCGGTTAAGCGCAGTTCTCGAAAGGCGCGGGTATGCTCGGCACCTGTCCATAGGTAGCGCTTTTCACTCAACCTGGCAACCATGCCGCCGCGTCGATAGGGCCGTAGCACCCACTGCTGGGTCGGCGTTGCCTGTAGGAAAAGGCTGCTGCCCCGGCCGGGCGCTTCACCTACCACAAGGTCCTTGCCGCGCCAGTAATTCGCGCTGAACAGCTCAGGCCCAATCGGGTGTGATAGTTGGTGTGATCCCGGTGCGTCACTTAAACTGTCTGCATCATGTAACATCAGACTATTTTTTTGCCGGAGTGCCGTTAAGCGCATGAAGCCCTCGTTGCCTGCTGAACCCAACCACATTGCCATTTTGCGCCTCTCCGCCTTGGGAGATGTGTGCAATCTCGTGCCGACGGTACGCGCATTGCAGCGCCAGTGGCCACGAGCGCGTATTACCTGGATTATCGGTAAGGGGGAGCATAGTCTACTGGCGGGGCTTTCCGGGGTCGAGTTTGTCGTGTATGACAAGTCGACCGGCCTTGCTGGAATGCGCCGCTTGTGGCGCGAGCTTGCCGATACACGCTTTGATGTACTGCTGCATATGCAGCAGGCGATTCGCGCCAGTGTGCTCTCCCTAGGCCTAAAAGCCAATGTACGCGTAGGGTATGACAAGGCTCGCGCCAAGGATGCCCAGCACTGGTTTACCCAGCATCAACTGGCGCCGCATCCTAAGGCGCATGTGCTGGAATCCTTTATGGATTTTGCTCGCCTTCTGGGCGTGAAGGACGACCACCTGGAGTGGAACATGCCGGTACCCGCGATGGCCTATGAAGAGGCGCGGGTCATCAGTGGTGAATCGCCTTATCTTGTCATCAACCCGTGCAGTAATGCCCGCTTGCGCAATTTTCGCAATTGGTCGGTGGAAGGTTACGCCAGCGTTATCGAACACGCTTGGCGACACCATGGTCTAAAAAGCGTGCTGACCGGGGGAAGCAGTACGCTTGAGCGCGAAATAGGCGAGCAGATTGAAGCCTTGTGCCAGCCGGGTAGCGTGATTAATGCGATAGGCGGCACGTCATTGAAAGGCGTGTTGGCCCTGATTGGCCAGGCGCGTGCGGTGATCGCGCCGGATACCGGCCCCGCCCACATGGCCAATGCGATGGGAACGCCCACTTTGGGGCTGTACGCCACCACGAATCCGCAGCGGGCGGCGCCTTATTGCTGGCGTGATTTCGCCGTCAATGCGTATCCGGATGCCGTGCATGCCTACCTACATAAGTCGGTGGGCGAGGTCGCCTGGGGGCAGCGGGTGCGCCATCAGGATGCGATGCAGCTCATTAAAACCGAGACCGTTATTGCCCAGCTGGATACGCTCCTTGCGCATACAGCGTCAGACACAGTTGCAGGATCTACTCATGAAAGTTGATTTAACCGCGTTAGAACATGCCCATATACTGGTCGTCGGCGATGTCATGCTCGACCGTTACTGGCATGGTGGCACGTCGCGCATTTCTCCCGAAGCCCCCGTACCGGTCGTGCGTGTTGAAGAGGCCGACGACCGCCCCGGTGGTGCGGCCAACGTGGCGCTGAATGTGGCCTCTTTAGGCGGCCATGCAGCCCTGGCAGGCGTTGTCGGGGATGACGACAACGCGGTGTTATTGGAAACCCGGCTGCATACAGCCAATGTAAATACTCACTTTCAGCGCAGCCCCGACGTGCCCACGATTACCAAGCTGCGTGTGATGAGTCGTAACCAGCAGCTGCTGCGGCTGGATTTTGAGCAACGCCTGGATAACATCGACACCGGCGGTTTATTGGCCCAGGTGGAACAGGCGTTGCCGGACTGCGATGTTGTGATCCTTTCAGACTACGGTAAAGGCACGCTCAACCAGGTGGAGCGGCTGATTGCCCAAGCGCGTGCGCATGGCAAGCGCGTTCTGATTGATCCCAAAGGGCAAGACTTCAGTAAGTATCGCGGCGCGAGCTTGATCACGCCTAACCTTGCAGAATTTGAAGCCGTGGTAGGCCACTGCGCAAGCGATGCTGAGCTTGCCAAGCGGGGCGAAGCGCTGCGCGCCGAGCTTGAGCTGGAAGCCCTGCTGGTCACCCGCAGCGAAAAAGGCATGACGTTGATCTGCGAAGGCCAGCCGCCTATTCATTTACCTACGCGCGCTCAGGAAGTGTTTGATGTCACCGGGGCTGGTGACACGGTCATTGGCTTAATGGGCCTCGCGTTAGCCGCGGGCCATGCCTTGCCCGAAGCCATGATGCTGGCGAATCTGGGGGCGGGTCTGGTGGTTGCCAAGCCAGGTACCGCGACACTCTCAATAGCTGAGCTTTATACGGCGTTACACGGCGATAGGCTCGCCGAGTTTGGGGTTATCGAGCCGGCGCCTCTCGTTGAGGCTGTGCGTGCGGCACAGCTACGCGGTGAACGGGTTGTCATGACCAATGGCTGCTTTGATATTCTGCATGCAGGGCATGTGGCCTATCTGGAGCAGGCAAAACGCCTCGGTGATCGCCTGATTGTGGCGGTAAATGACGATGCCTCCATTGGCCGTCTTAAAGGGCCCAAGCGGCCGATCAATCCGCTTAATCGACGCATGCAGGTGCTGGCTGGCCTGGGCGCGGTCGATTGGGTTGTGCCGTTTAGTAACGATACGCCGCAAGCGCTGATTGAAACCGTTCTGCCTGATATCCTGGTAAAAGGCGGTGACTACCACCCAGACGATATTGCCGGTGGAGACGCCGTTCGAGCCAATGGAGGAGACGTTAAAGTGCTCGGGTTTGAGGACGGCGTATCCACCTCGGCGATGATTAGCTCCATTTTGGACCGCGAGGGATAATGGGGCGAATTAACTGGCCGCGTCTTGGCTATTCTGCGGCGCTCTATGCGCTTTCACCACTGATTGGCTGGTGCATCTGGCGTGAGCAAGTACCTACTTACTCACGTTGGCAGCGGCTGGGCAGGCGCCTTGGCAAGCTGCCTACGCCGCCGCGTATTTGGTTGCACTGTGCCTCGGTAGGTGAGGTCCGTGCCGCCCGCCCGCTGATAGAGGGCCTGCTCGTTCGCTACCCTCGCCATAGCCTGCTGTTAACCACCATGACCGCTACGGGCGCACAGCAGGCGCAGGCATTGATTGAACAGCAGCTTGATCACCGCCCCCGACTCGCGCACTGCTTTCTACCCCTGGATTTTCCCGGTGCGGCCAAACGGTTTGTGCACCGCGTAGCGCCTGAGCTTGCCATCATGTTTGAAACCGAGCTTTGGCC
Organism: Halomonas sp. 111; assembly: GCF_052379685.1. NCBI lineage: Bacteria > Pseudomonadati > Pseudomonadota > Gammaproteobacteria > Oceanospirillales > Halomonadaceae > Halomonas > Halomonas sp. 111. The sequence goes on along the minus strand of NZ_JBQSYV010000016.1, from coordinate 19,918 downwards.
TAATCTGCTTCACGCTTGTCAGCAACATGGCACGCCGGTTGCGGTGGTCAATGGACGGCTCTCGCCTCGAGCGTTCAAGCGCTATCAGAAAATTGCCCCGCTAATGGCCCGCACACTGGCCAATGTCGATTGGCTGGCAGCCAAGTCTGCTGACGATGCCAAGCGGTTTGAAGCGCTAGGCGCTGCGCCCGATAAAACGGCTGTGGTAGGGTCGTTAAAGTTTGAAGTAGGTCTGCCACCAATGGGTTTGGTTGAAAGTGAGCGCTTACTTTTAGAGTGGGAGGGGCGACCTGTCTGGGTCGCCGGTTCTACCCGTGATGGCGAAGAAGCGCTACTGCTGGAAGCACACCGGCAATTGCTACATCAATTTCCTGACGCCCTGCTGGTGCTTGTACCGCGCCACCCTCAACGCTTTGATGAGGTCGCAGCACTGTGTGAGGCAAAGAAATGGGAGACAAGTCGGCGCAGCCAGGGCGAGCCTGTTACCCCGGCTACCCAAGTGTATCTAGGCGATACGCTGGGTGAGCTGGCTGTTCTCTATGGTGCAGGCCAGGTGGCATTTGTTGGCGGCAGCCTGGTGCCGCTAGGCGGACACAACGTGCTCGAGCCCGCCGCGCTGGGTAAACCCGTGCTCAGCGGTCCTTTTATCGAAAACTTTGCCGATGTGGTCGAGCCGCTGGAAGCGGCTGGCGCGCTTACTCTGGTGGCGGATGTTGATGCGCTGGTCGATGCCTTGCAATGCCGCTTCGTCGACCCCAAGCGTTGCCTTCAAGAAGGCCTGGCTGGCCAATCAGCTATCAAAGCGCAGCAGGGTGCGCTTGCACGCACCCTGGAGGGCCTTGAGGCGCTTTCAAGCGCTGAACGATAAGCCCTTAACGCACGATACGCTCAACACCACCTGCTTTACCCAGCAGCAATACATCGGCCCCGCGCGCGGCAAACAAGCCATTGGTCACAACGCCGACAATGGCGTTAATGCGTGCTTCCATGGCAACCGGGTCTTCAATCATAAAATCAAAACAGTCGATAATATGATTGCCGTTATCCGTGACGACGCCCTGACGGTAGACCGGGTCGACACCCAGTTTCACCAGCTCACGGGCCACGTAAGAGCGTGCCATGGGAATGACTTCCACCGGCAAAGGGAAATCGCCCAGCGTTGCCACGTACTTTGAACCATCGGCGATGCAGATAAAACGCTCGGCACAGGCCGCCACGATTTTCTCGCGAGTAAGTGCGGCACCGCCTCCTTTAATCATGTGTAAGTGAGCATTTACTTCGTCGGCGCCGTCGATGTAGAAGGGGACGGTGCCTACGCTGTTGAGTTCAAACACTTCAATGCCTAAACCTTCCAAACGCTTGGCACTGGCTTCTGAGCTTGCCACCGCGCCTTTAAAACGGTCACGAAACGGCCCTAATCGATCAATAAACAAATTAGCCGTTGAGCCAGTGCCAATGCCCAGCACGGTGTCCTTTTCCAATCCTGATTCAATCTCTTTAATTGCCGCATCTGCGACGGCGGCTTTGAGTTCATCTTGAGTCATGTGTTTTTCCAGGTCAGAGGAGGAGGGTTATTGCGTTAGTATACCGACCAAAGCGCTGGCTGCCGATGGAAACACAGTAGACGTCGGTAGGCGTAATCTGCTACCAATACAGGCTTTGTTAGTGTTTTAACCCCTCGCCGTAACGCGTACTCTCACTCACGATTTTCCATTGGATACCTGCATGCTTGAAGCTACCGTCAAAAAGATTCTCCAGGCCAACGTTTACGAAGCCGCTTGTGAGACCCCGATCTCCCCCGCTCCCTTTTTGTCGCGTCGCTTTAACAACCAGATTTTGATTAAGCGTGAGGACCTACAGCCGGTGTTCTCGTTCAAGATTCGTGGCGCCTATAACAAAATGGCTCAGCTCACCGAGGCGCAAAAGGAAAAAGGCGTCATTGCGGCGTCTGCGGGTAATCATGCACAAGGTCTTGCCATGGCGGCAAAACTGATGGGCGTGAAAGCGGTGATTGTGATGCCGCGTATTACGCCGGAAATCAAGGTGCAGGCGGTACGTGCTCGAGGGGCAAAAGTCGTGCTGAAAGGCGATGCGTTTGCCGCTGCTGCCGAGCATGCTCAAGAGTTGATCAAAGAGCACGGCTACACCTATATTCCGCCGTTTGATGACATTGATGTGATTGCAGGCCAGGGCACGATAGGTGTCGAGATTCTGCGCCAGCACAGCGGGCGTCTGGACGCTATTTTTGTGCCTGTTGGGGGCGGCGGATTGATTGCAGGCGTGGCGGCGTACGTAAAGTACTTGCGCCCTGATATCAAGATTATCGGTGTAGAGGCGGAAGACAGCGCCTGTCTAAAAGCCGCTTTGGCGGCGGGTGAGCGCGTCGTGCTCGACCAGGTTGGTGTATTTGCCGAAGGTGTCGCGGTTGCTCAAATTGGCGAGGCACCGTTCTCGCTGGTGAAGGACCTGGTTGATGATGTCATTACGGTGAATACCGATGAGATGTGTGCCGCCGTCAAGGACATCTTTGACGATACCCGTGCCGTTGCTGAAACTTCCGGAGCGCTGTCGCTTGCCGGCTTGAAAAAATATGTACAGCAAACCGGCGCTGAGGGAGAAACGCTGTTATGTATTAACTCCGGCGCTAATACCAACTTCGATCGACTACAGCATATTGCCGAGCGTACCGAGCTTGGCGAACAGCGCGAAGCTATTTTAGCGGTGACCATTGATGAAAAACCCGGCAGCTTTAAAAAGTTTTGCCGGGCGCTGGGTAAGCGCATGGTGACCGAGTTCAGCTACCGCTATGCGGACGAAAGCGACGCGCATATTTTTGTAGGGATTCAAGTAAAGCCGGGCGGCGAAGATCGTCAGGCCGTGATCGCCAAGCTGCGCGATGGTGGTTATCAGGTGGAAGATTTAACCGATAACGAACTGGCCAAGCTGCATATTCGCCATCTAAGCGGTGGCCGGCCCAGCGAGCGCTTTGAAGAAGAAGTGTACCGTTTCGAGTTCCCTGAACGCCCGGGTGCACTGATGAATTTCCTGACTCAACTGCCCCATGATTGGAATATTTCACTGTTCCATTATCGTAATCACGGTGCGGCTTATGGTCGCGTCCTGGTGGGTATGCAGGTTCCCGGCAGTGACCAAACTCATGTGGCAGATTATCTGGATGCGATTGGCTATCGTTACTGGCGAGAAAGCGACAACCCGGCTTACCAGCTGTTCATGGCCTAGGGTGTTTTGATAGGTGGGTAAGTGCTCGCTAACTGCAAAATTCAGGGCCAATAAGGGCTCATGAGTTATCAAAACGTCTAAATAAGCAAAAAAACAGCCTGTTTTGTCGTTGTCATTGATGCCCTTATGGCCCTATAGTCGTCAACGATATTTATGTGGTGCGTCGCCCTTTCTAAAACGCAGGTGGGTGATGCATTAATGCATTGGCGAAAGGTGTTGGAGAATCGGCATGCGGCGGAAAAAGCCTGATATGGTAATGGCATTAACAGTAGTGTTCTTGTTAGGCGTACTCGCCACTGGCTATGCACAGGCGTTATCGGGAAGTTAAACGTAACGCTTAAGGCATCGCAGCCATTTGCCAAAAGGTAGTGTGAGCTGACTTTAAGAGAGTCAGCTCTTTTTTTTGCCAGCACGCACGATACTTTCGTCGCTAACCACGGCGGTTAGCGGCACATCCCAGGGTTCAACTGGGAGCGATTCGACACGCTGACAGGCGTGGGCAACGCCAATTAAGGCAGGCGCCGGGCCTTGCCTGCGCATAAACGCAAGACTGCGGTCGTAGAAGCCGCCCCCCATCCCCAGGCGGTTCGCCTCGTCATCAAACCCTACCAGCGGCACAATGAGCGTATCCAGCGCCCAAGCGGGCAACCGATTGTGGCGGTGAGCGCCAAACCGGGTATCCGGTTCAAGAATCCCAAAGCGGTTTTTTACCATGGGCGTCGTCGCGTGGTAGTTAACGAACCACAGTGAGTTATCGCTTAGCGGGCGCAGAACCGGGAGATAAACGTCGACATTACGCTGGCGGAGCCAGGGTAGTAAAAGCGTAGGGTCGATTTCGCCGTTAACCGGTAAATAGAGGCTGATGCGCTTGGCGCGCTGAATTTCAGGCAACCGTTTGAGCTGTTGGCAAAGGCGTAGAGCGGCTTGGCGCTGCTCATGTTTTGAAAGGGCGAGGCGTCGTCGGCGTAACGCAAGGCGCAGGGTGCGCTTGGCCTCAGGATGATGCAGGCTTTCCATAAATAAGAGTTCCCCAGAGTGCCGCTGTCATTCTGGCCCTGAACCTACTGGTTCAGAGTGGGTGGCCGCAGCCAAACCGTCAGGCTTTCCGACGCACGGACATGCACACGGGTCTGGCTAGCAATTGGCCCCCTGGGTACTGCGCATAGGCTCGAGGGACTATAACGACTGGCGTACACCCCAGAGAACCCCGCTATTCTAACAGAGCCAGCGGCCATGCCAAAGTATTGAGTGAAAGGTTGCCTAAGGCTGGCGGGTTTTTTCTAACGCCCGCTCAAGACGGTCATTTAGCTTGTTCAAGTTGGCTTCGCTTGCCCGGTGCTCATCCAGCGCTTCAAGCAGTTCATGAGTGATATTAAGCGCCGCGATCAACGTGACACGCTCACTGCCCAAGGTGCCGCTTTGCGCTTGGATACCGTTCATGGCGCGGTCCAGATAGCGAGCGGCACGATCAAGCTTGGCTTCTTCCCCGGTATCGCAGGCAATCACATAGCTGCGCCCGAGAAGGGTAATTTCTTTCGTTGGCCGCTTGGCGTTACTCATTTAAAGCTCCAGCGCGGGCCAGCGAGGGGCCCAATGCGTTAACATCATGGCATAGGAAAACAGTCGTCGCTCACTATAAGAGAGGCGCTTGTACGGGGTCAACGCGCAAGTGTCCAGGGCGCATTAACGTATGAATCATTATTACACAGCGAGTTATTACTATGTCATTGATTGATGAGCGCCAGGATTTTTCTGACGTAGCCGATGTTTTTTTGCTGCATGGAAGTATGCAGTCACCGGCCTTTTTAGACGGACGTTTAAGCGCCCTTTTAGCGCTGCGCGATGTAAGTGCCGAGGCATGGCTTGAAGAGGTCTGCATAAGCCTGGGCGTTGAGCAACCGCGTGACCAGCCCAGTGCAGAACGCCTGCTGGGTTGGCGGCGCCAAACGCTGGAGGCGCTTAGCGCCAGCGACCTGAACTATGCGCCGCTACTCCCCGATGAGCTGTTCTCGCTGGGCGAGCAAGCCCAGGGGCTAAAAGAGTGGACGCTGGGCTTTATGGAAGTCGTCGAGGAAGTGGTGGATGGCGAGCTTCGCGAGCGCTGGTCACAAACGCTGAGTGAGGCGATTGACGATTTGGCAGGCATTGGCCACATCGAAACAGATATTGACGACAGCCCTGAAAATGAGAATGACCTGTTTGCCCTGACAGAGCACGTGCGGATGGCTGCCATGCTGCTGTATACCGAGCAGCACCCGGGCAAGCCCCAGGTTGAGCAAGCCGACGCGCCCGTTCACTAATTCTTCGGAGGTTGTATGTTGCCTGAGTTACTTCCCCGGCCGCCTGCGATTGGCAACGAAGAGTATCGCGCTCGCCGTGACGCCATGATTGCGCAGTTGCCCGCAAACGCCGCTGTCGTGCTGCCTGGTGCTTCACTGGTTACCCGTTCACACGACAGTGAGTACACGTTTCGTCAAAACAGTGATTTTTACTATCTGACCGGAATCACTGAGCCTGATGCGCTACTGGTGCTGCTTCCCGGTCATGACGCCGGGCAGAGCATTGTGTTTTGCCAGGACCGCGACCCAACGATGGAGGCCTGGACAGGCCGCCGTTTGGGCGCCCGGGGCGTTGAAGCGGAGCATGGCATCGACCAGGCGTTTGAAAATGCTGACCGCGAGGCACAGCTGCCAGCGCTGCTGGAGGGCCGCGAACTGCTTTACGTGCCCCTGGATAATCCCGACGCGCTGGGTATTGCCGAAGAGGCTTTCTCCTTCGCCCAAGTGGGGCTGCGCCGTGGGCGGGCCCCGCTCAAAGGCTGGCTGGATGTCAGCGCGCTGATTCATGCGATGCGGCTAATAAAAAGTGAGGCCGAGATTGCCCTGCTGCGCCATGCCGCGGCGATTTCAGCGCAGGCCCATGTGCGTGCCATGCAGGCATCGCGCCCCGGGCTTTACGAGTATCAGCTGCAGGCCGAGCTTGAACATGAGTTTGTTTGGCAGGGCGGCAGCGGGCCTGCTTACAGTACGATAGTGGGCGGCGGTGTGAACGCATGCGTATTACACTATATCGAGAATCGTGCAGCGCTAACCAACGATAGCCTGGTGTTAATTGATGCCGGGGCCGAGTTTGAACTCTACGCTGGCGATATTACCCGTACCTTTCCGGTAAATGGCCGGTTTAGCGAGGCTCAGCGGGCCCTTTATCAAGTCGTACTGAGCGCCCAGGAGCGCGCAGTCGCCGCGATAAAACCCGGGGCAACGCTCGTTGATGTTCACCAGAACGTCGTTAAGGATTTAACGGCTGGGTTGATTGCGTTGGGGTTACTTGAAGGCGATGTTCAAGCCCGGATTGATGATGAAAGCTACCGGCGCTTTTACCTGCACTCTACGTCCCACTGGCTGGGGCTGGATGTCCACGATGTTGGTAGCTACCGGCTGGATGAAAAAACGCCACGACCTTTAGTTGCGGGTATGGTGTTAACCATTGAGCCAGGACTCTACATTCCCGACGCAGAGGATATCCCACCTGCGTATCGTGGAATCGGTATCAGGATTGAGGATAACGTCGTAGTGACCGACGAAGGGTATGAAAACCTGACGGCGGGAGTACCTAAAGGCATGGCTGACATTGAAGCGCTAATGGTTAAATAATAAGCGTATATTGATTGCCTGAATATCTATTATGTAATTTACGTTACGCCATTACGATATGGCGGTGCGCCAGGTGACAGGAGATGCTAATGCCGTCGTCGACGGATACGCCAGTAAAGACGACCACACACGATATCGTGATTGTGGGGGGCGGATTAGTGGGCGCCAGCCTGGGCTGTGCACTGGCCCCGCTTATCAAGCGTTATGGCTGGAAAGTTGCCATTATCGAAGCGACGCCGATTAATGAAGCGCCGCTTGAAGAGAGTTGGCAGCCGAGCTTTGATGCGCGTGCAAGCGCCATTGCTGAAGGCTCAGCGCAGCGTTTTCAACAGTTGGGCATTTGGGATGCGATGCAGGGCGAAGCAACGCCTATTCGGTATATTCATATCAGTGAGCGTGGCCGCTTGGGAGCGACGCGGCTCAGTGCTCAGGAGTTAGGCGTCGATGCGCTAGGCCATGTTATCCCCAATGCCTGGATGGGCCGTGTCCTTCACCACCATCTTAAAACGCTGCCGGTCGATTGGTACTGCCCGGCCAAGGTAGAAAAGCTTGCCCCAGAAGGTGGCGGGCACTATCTGCGCCTTTCTGACGGCAGCGAGCTGCGCGCCGCCTTAACCGTGCTGGCCGATGGGGGACGTTCGGGGCTTAAAGAGCAGTTGGGTATCAACAGTCGCCATAATTCCTATGAGCAGACAGCACTCATTACCCATGTGGGCATCAGCCAGCCACACGAGGGTATTGCCTATGAGCGCTTCACTCAGGAGGGGCCGGTTGCCTTGTTGCCTTTGCCAGGCCAGGCAATGGAGCTGATATGGACACACCCCAGCGGTCAGGAACATGCTCGAATGGCACTCCCGGACCGTGAGTTTCTTGCCCAACTGCAGAGCGCCTTTGGTGACCGGGTGGGACGTTTCACTCGCGTAGGAAAACGCTACAGCTACCCGCTTTCGTTGGTAACGGCAGAAGAGCCGGTTCGTCCGGGGCTGGCGGTCCTGGGAAATGCAGCTCATGCGCTGCACCCTGTTGCCGGTCAAGGCTTTAACCTGGCGTTACGCGGTATTATGGACCTCGTTGAAGCGCTTGAGCAGGGCGAACAGACCGGGCTGCCACTGGGTGATATGACGACGCTGCAGGCCTTTGAGCAGAAGCGTGCGCGTGATCGCCGCAATGTCATTCGCTTTAGCGACGGGTTGGTGCGCCTGTTCGGACACTCGTTACCGCTTCTGCCCCACGCTCGGGCAGCCGGGCTTATCGGCCTTAACCTTGTAGGGCCGTTGCGACGCAGCCTGGCGCGCCGCGCGATGGGGCTGGAGCGTTAGGTATGCCCCGCTGTTTAAGATTAAAGATGCCAAACGCTTAGCCGGCTATTTGGCTCAACAGGAACAAAGCTCTAAGAGCTGGGCTCGGATAGGAGCGTTATGGATACGCACGCGACAGACACTGCACCGACAGAAAATTTTGACGTTATTGTCGTGGGCGCAGGCATGGTGGGGACAGCGCTAACAGCCTTGCTGGCACAAGCAGGTATGCATGTGGCACTGGTGGAGGCGCGCCATGAACCCCAGCGCTGGGAGGCCGTTAACAAGACGCTTCCCACGCCACGGGTCAGTGCATTAACGCCTGTATCTCAGCGCCTGTTAACCCATCTGGACGTTTGGCCTGCCATGGCCGAATGTCGCGTAACGCCGTATCGCTATATGCAGGTATGGGATGCGGAAGGTAGTGGTGAAATCAAATTTTCGGCCGATGAAGCCGGGGTGCCCGTACTTGGGCATATAGTAGAGAATGCGATTACTCAGGCGGCGCTCAATGATGCGGTACTGGATCATCCCAGAGTAGAGTGTTTTTTTGGTTGCCGGGTTCAGGCGCTACAAACCTCAGCGACAGGCCGTAGGTTAGTGCTGGACGATGCGCGCAAGCTGCATGCACCGCTGCTGGTAGCGGCGGATGGTGCGCGCTCAACCCTGCGGGAGCTGGCCGACATAGAGATCACCAGCGACGATATGGGCCAAGAGGCTGTGGTCACTACCGTCAAGTGTGCTCATGTACACGGCAGCACCGCGCGGCAAGCGTTTACCCAGAGCGGCCCGCTGGCCTTCTTGCCGATCACGCTAGAGGAGGATGCACGCTACTGCTCGATTGTTTGGTCGACCACGCCCGAGCACGCGCTGACGCTCAGCCATTTTACGCCTGATGAGTTAGGGAAAGCGCTGGGCGAGGCGTTTGGTTATCGCATGGGCGAGGTGGAGGTGTGTGATCGTGTGTATCGTTTCCCGCTGGTACAGCGTCATGCAAGGCAGTATGTATTGCCGCACTTCGCGCTGACCGGCGACGCGGCGCACAGCATTCATCCGCTGGCAGGGCAGGGCGTTAACCTCGGTTTGATGGATGCCGCGGTATTGGCTGAAGAAGTGGTTAGCGCCTGGAGGCGCGGCGCCCCGTGGGGTGAGTTAACCACATTGAAACGCTATGAGCGCAGGCGGCGCTTGGATAACAGTGCCATGTTAGGGCTGATGAAAGGGTTCAGGGAGCTGTTTGGTACCCAAATGCCGCTCTTTACACTGGCCCGTAATCTCGGCATGAGCGGTATGAATCAGTTAAGTCCTGTTAAACGCAGCGTCATGCGGCAGGCCACCGGAGAACGGGGGCGCTTGCCGCATAGCTGCCGCTAACGGCGGCGGTCGACCACATTAAGCGCTTTGAGAAGATTGAGCGCTTCGCTCATTTGGTAGTCATCACGTAGCCGCTCGGTCGCGGACGAACGTGTCTGAGTGGCGGGCTGTTGTGCATCCAGGTGGCCGCCCAGGTCCGCCTCGCGAAGCTCCTGGCGGTTTTCGGCGACTTCCAGGCGGCCCCGCACTACTTCTACATCGGGCACGATGCCCTGCGCCTGAATGGAGCGTCCGTTTGGCGTGTAGTAAAGCGCGGTGGTGAGTTTCAAACCTTCACCATTACCCAGCGGCATGACCTGCTGAACGGAACCCTTTCCGAAACTGTCTGTGCCCATAATGACGCCGCGGCGTTGGTCTTGAAGCGCACCCGCCACAATTTCTGCGGCCGAAGCGCTGCCGCTGTTAATCAGCACGACCAGCGGAATATCACTGGCGGGCGTGGCGGATGAGGCTGAAAATGACATGGCGGTATCGGAAAGCCGGCCTTCGGTATACACAATCAGGCCGTTATCCAGAAACAGGTCTGCCACACCGGCCGCCGCTTGGAGTACACCGCCGGGATTATTGCGGAGGTCAAGAATCAACCCTTCCAGCGGCTGTTCGCGCGTCATGCGCTCTATTGCCTGGCGTGCCTGTTCTGGCGTACGCGACTGAAACTGACTAATTCGCAGGTAGCCATAGCCGGGCTCAAGAAGCTCATGCTTAACGCTTTCGCTGCGGATGGCCTCACGGGTAAGGTTGAACTCACGCGGGGTGTCCTCTCCCGTGCGTAGAATCATCATGCGCAACTGGCTGCCTGGTTCGCCGCGCATTAGCGTAACGGCTTCTTGAAGCGACATGCTTTCAGTCGGCGTACCGTCAATGGCAACGATAACATCCCGAGGAAGCAGGCCAGCCCGTGAGGCGGGCGTATCATCAATCGGGGTGATCACCAGGAGTTGGCCGTTTTCCATGCCAACTTCTATACCAATGCCGCCAAACTCTCCTTGAGTGGTTTCTCTCAGGCTTTGATACTCTTCCGCATCAAGATAGGCGGAGTGAGGGTCGAGTTCGCTGAGCATACCGCGCATGGCGTTACGCAGCAGCGTGCGGTCATCGACCTCTTCAACATAGCCACGCTTGATGCGCTCGAACACCTCGGCAAAGGTCTGGATCTCTTCAAGGGGTAATTCATCAGCTGCCGCTTGGTTGGCGGGCTGGGCAAACAGCGGTAGCGGTGCCGACAATAGCGCAACAGGAAGCAGAGTCACCAGAAGGCGCTTGGCAGAGGCCGGTACTTCGTTAACAAATAGCGTCATGCAGACTCCGCAAGGCGTTAGGCAGTGTTTAAAGCTGCCCCAGGTTGACATTACCGTTCTGTCTGAAAAGTGTCTGCGTTCGGCAACGTTTCAGACAGAACCTAATACGGTTCAGCTTATCCCGTCAGCGGCGCGCAATCCAACGCTGTGGGTTAATTGGTTTGCCACTCTGACGTACTTCAAAGTAGAGCGCATTACTCGATTGTCCACCACTGTCGCCTACGCGGCCAATTTCGTCGCCACGACTGACCTGCTGACCAGGGCGTACGCTAAACTGCTGTAAGTGAGCATAGAGCGTCATGATCTGGTCGCCATGGTCAATAATCAGCAGGTTGCCGAAGCCGCGCATCCAGTCGGCAAATACTACCCGCCCGGTGTGCACGGCGTTTACCTGCGTGCCGGCGCTTGCCTGGATGACAATGCCGTTATAGTGAACGCCATCACGACGATTAAATGTTGTGGTGATGGCACCTTGCACGGGCCACGGCAAATCCCCTTGAGTACGGGTAATCTGAGTGCTGGGCGTGGGGGCATCCAGGCGGGCTAGTTCCTCTTGAATTTCACGCAGCTTACGCTCGGCCTGCTCCCGGTTATCGTTAAGATCCGCCAGGCGATCGGCTTCGCTACCATAGCGATCATCCAGCGTGGCCACGACGTTGCGCCGGTCGGTGGTGCGCTCGGCAAGCCGCACCCGCTGCGCATCCAGCTCGGCGGCGACACTTGCCAGGCGCGTTTGGCGCTCGTTAAGGGCCTGCTCCGTATCGGCAAGCGCGGTATTCAGCCGGGCAATCTCGGCAAGACGTTCGTTGCGTGCTTGAGTAAAGCGGTTCAGGTAAGCCTGCATACGGTCAAGCTCGGCCGGGTCGCCCTGGTTCAGCAGTAGCTTGAGCTGTGGCGTCGGCCCTAGCCGGTAAAGCGCCGCGAGTTGTTGGCTAAGAGCGGCGTACTGGCTGGCTTGCTCGTCCTCCAGGCGGTCGCGATGCTGGCGCAGCTGGGTCATTTCATCGTCCAACTGGCGCCGCTCGGCCTGTAAGGCATCCAGCCGCTGGTGAGTGTCGGCCAGCTCCGTTTCAACCTCGCGTAGTTCACGTTCGGCGCTGTCCCGTGCTTCTCCTGTTGTACTCAGCCGCTGCGTAAGCGACTCAATTTCCTGGCCAAGCGCATCCAGCTGCTGGCGCGTTGCCTGCTCATCCGACTGGGCCAAACCCGCCGGTGAGTACACAATGACCAGTAGCGCACCCAGTACTAACGCGGTTCGCACAGGACGTCGCAACGGTATGATCAAGTGAAATCAATCAGCGGGTTCCCGGTCATGGCCTCGGGAACGGGTTGATTCATCATGGTCAAGAGTGTGGGGGCCAGGTCGCACAGGCGGCCATCGCTTAACGTGCCGGCTCGCTCACCCACGTAAACCAGCGGTACCACAAAGGTGGTGTGGGCTGTTTGGGGGGCGCCTGTGACCGGATGCACCATTTGTTCGGCATTGCCGTGGTCGGCGGTTACCAGGCAAGCACCGCCAGCGCGCTCAATCGCGTCAATAACGCGGCCAACGCAGATATCGACCGTTTCAATGGCTTTTACCGCCGCGTTGAAGTCGCCGGTATGGCCCACCATATCGCCGTTGGCATAGTTACATACGATGAAGTCAAAGCGGCCGCTGTCGATAGCCTCAACGAGGTTGTCGGTGATCTCGTAAGCGCTCATCTCGGGTTTTTCGTCGTAGGTCTTCACGTCCCGAGGGGAGGGCACCAGAATGCGCTCTTCGCCCTCATACTCGGCTTCGTTGCCACCCGAGAAGAAAAAGGTAACGTGGGGGTACTTCTCTGTTTCGGCGATACGTAGCTGCGTTAAGCCGCGCTTGGCGACGACTTCGCCCAGGGTATCGTTGAGATCAAATGGCGGAAACGCGGCCGGCGCAGGAATGTCCGCTGCGTACTGGGTCAACATGACCAAGCCCTTGCCCGCCAGCGATGGGCAGGCCCTGCGCGAAAAGCCGCTGAAGTCAGGCTCTACAAATGCACGGGTAAGTTCGCGCGCGCGGTCAGAGCGGAAGTTAAGAAACAGGGCGGCGTCACCGTCTTGCAAGGTAACGCACTTGTCGTTGAGCAATACGCAGCTTGGCAGGACAAATTCGTCGGTTTCGCCGCGCTCATAGGCGTCGCGCAACGCGGTTTCGGCGCTGGTAGCATAGATGTCAGCCTGGCCTTCGGTCAGCAGATGGTAGGCTTTTTCTACCCGCTCCCAGCGGTTATCGCGGTCCATGGCGTAAAAGCGGCCAATAATGGAGGCCACAAAACCATTTTCAGCGCCTACCAGCTCGGCCAGGCGGGCATTAGCGCGTTCGATAGAAGCCAGCGCGCTTTGAGGCGGCATGTCTCGGCCATCCAAAAATGCATGAATAAAGATACGTTGCGCGCCGCGGCGAGCCGCCAGTTCGGCCATCGCGATGAAATGATCTTCATGGCTATGTACGCCGCCAGGCGAGAGCAGGCCCAGCAGATGAACGGCGCGGTCATTGGCCACGGCATCATCAATCGGCTGTGTCAGGTTTTCGTTAACGTCCAGATCGCCCTCTTTAATGGCTTTGGTGATCCGTGTGAAGTCCTGATAAACGATGCGTCCGGCACCCAGATTCATATGGCCCACTTCTGAGTTGCCCATTTGCCCATCGGGCAGGCCTACGTGGTGGCCGTCAGTATGCACAAACGCGTGTGGTCGATTCGCCCAAAGCGCATCCATTACGGGCGTGTTGGCCGATGCCACCGCGTTATTAGCGCTATCGGGGTTGTGTCCATAACCGTCAAGAATGATCAGCGCGACGGGACGCGGAGTAGACGTAGCCATAAGAACCTCGTTCGGTTGAGTAATCCAAGCGGCGTAAAGCAATCAGCAACGAAAGCGCTGTTTGAAAGTAAAGAGGTTTAAAAAGGTGAGTCAACTCACGTTATTTTCAAACAACTCCTTGTGATCAGGGTCGCGACTGATGCACGCTTGGGGCATCATAACGTAGGCGACCGCCGGGCGTCATGAGCAAGGCCTGCGCGGGGTGCCCTGTGACGTGTATACTTATCGCGTTTTGACGGCGGCGTTGCCGCTTTTTTCTGCATAGACCAAGAGATTGTGTTCGCGATGATCGATCAGTTGTTCGAATTCGTACAGAACCACCCCCTGCTCGTTGGGGCGTTTTTGCTGGTGCTAGTAGCGTGGCTTATTTATGAAACGCGTAGTGCTTCAACCAATGCGGTGACCTCAACCCAGGCCACCCAGCTCATCAACCGAGAAGATGCGGTTGTGCTGGACATTCGTGAAAGCAAAGACTTCAAAGCCGGGCATATTGCTGGCGCACGTAACATTCCCCATAACAAGCTTGATAACCGTATGAACGAGCTGGATAAAGTGAAAAACCAGCCGATCATCGTCGTATGCAAGCATGGGCAAAGTGCAGGCGCGGTTCAAGCCAAGCTTGCCAAGGCCGGCTTCGAGCGTGTGACTAAATTGAAAGGTGGCATGGCGCAGTGGCAGGCCGATAGCCTTCCCGTCGTTAAGAAGTAAGCGTGCTCACCTTTTACTATTGATTCAATGAACAACGAGGAGTTTCCCCATGGCGGAAGATAACAACACCCCGCAGGCTGGTGCAGCAGCGTCCGGCGACAAGCCGCAGCTGAAGTTCTCTATGCAGCGTATTTACGTGAAAGATATCTCCTTTGAAGCACCTAACTCACCGTCTGTTTTCAAGCAGGCGTTTAAGCCGAAGGTGAATCTGGATCTTAATACCACCAGCACTAAAATCGATGACGACCAGTATGAAGTGGTTGTGAAAGTCACCGCTCAGGTCAACGATTCAGAAACCGGCACCACCTCGTTTCTTGCAGAGGTTGAACAAGCGGGTTTATTCCGTATTTCGGGCATCGAAGGCGCTCAGTTGGAACAGACACTGGGTGCGTTCTGCCCCAACCTGCTGTTCCCTTACGCGCGTGAGTGTGTCGATAACCTGGTCAACCGTGGTGGCTTCCCGCCACTGATGTTGGCACCGGTGAACTTTGAAGCCATGTACGCCCAGCGTAAGCAGCGCGAAGCGCAACAGGCAAACCAGGCCGAAGTGAGTACTCACTAAGCATGCAGGCTGCCGACTGGTATGCCGTGCATGGCAAAATGCCGCGCCTCCATGTACCGGCTGTTTTTGCAGTAGGCCAAGAGGTAGTGCTGCCGGAAGGCCCGGCGCGCCATGTCACCCGCGTGCTACGCATGGGTGAGGGCGCGCCTTTGGTGCTGTTCGATGGCCAAGGCAATGAAGCGGGCGTCCGCTTGGCCGAGGTAGGGCGTAAGCATACGACGGCGGTTATCGACGCCGTTTGGGTCGGTGAGGGGGAGTCACCCTTTGCTGTGCACCTTGGCCAGGCGATTTCCAAAGGCGACCGGATGGATTACGCGATCCAGAAGGCGGTTGAATTAGGTGTCGCTACTATCACGCCACTGTATACAGAGCGTGGTGATGTACGTTTAAAGGGGGATCGTGAAGCCAAAAAGCTGGCCCATTGGCAGGCTGTTGCGGCAAGCGCTTGCGAACAAAGTGGCCGGGCGGTCGTGCCTGTTGTTCACTCGCCGCTAAGCCTTGTTGAGTGGCTAAGTGCCCGCCAGGAGCCGCTTCGCCTGATGCTGCACTTGGCAACGGGCAATGCGTTTGATCAGCCGGAACGCCCTGAGGCTGCCGCACTTTTAATTGGCCCTGAAGGTGGCTTAACGGAGGCGGATATTGCAGCCGCTCAGGCAGCTGGCTTTACGCCATTAACGCTAGGGCCACGTGTTCTGCGTACGGAAACAGCCCCGGTGGTTGCCTTGACCCTTCTACAGCACTACTTTGGTGATTTGTAAGCGTCTACTAACACCTTCATTGATCCCCTTCCTCAGTGGCCTGCTGTTTAGCGTTAGCCTTCGCTATAGGCTTTACAAGTGTGAATGAGTAGCCATTAGCCTGGCCTGCGTTAAGCAGCGGCCATCACTATGTAGCGGGCCAGCTGCTTTGCTCGGTGATCCTCAGGCGCCATACTATAGACTCACTTTTTAAGGACGGCACCCATGGTCCGTGAATCAACGACTCCTCCTCGCGCTACAAGCGACGCCTCTGCCCAGTTAGGCGAAGTGGCGTATTTAACTGTTGTGACCGTTAATAACACGGGCGCGTTTTTGCGTTGGGGACAGCCCAAGGACGTTCTCTTGCCGTACAGTGAGCAAATCTTCCGGCCGGATCCTGGCAAGCGGGTGCTGGTCATGCTGTATGAAGATGACCAGGGGCGGCCTGTGGCCTCCATGCGCCTTGATCGCTTTTTAACCGATGATGCCTGGGCGCTTGAAAAGGGGAATGAGGTGAGCGTCGTGGTCGCTGACCGCACCGACCTCGGTATGAAAGTAGCGGTTGATCACCGCTATTGGGGGCTCATTTATCAGGATGATATTTCTCAGCCGCTGCGCCGCGGGCAGGCGCTAAAAGGCTACGTCAAGCAGTGCCGTGAGGATGGCCGGTTGGATATTTCTCTGTTGCCGCCAGGCGCGGCGCGGCTAGACGTCGTCGGCGATAAAATACTCAAAGCACTGCGTGAAAGCGGCGGCTATCTACCGCTGGGCGATAAAAGTGACGCCCACGCGATTAAAGCGCGGTTGGGAGTGAGCAAAAGTGCGTTTAAACAAGCCATTGGGCGGCTTTATAAGCAGCAACTGATTACCTTGGAGCCTGACGCGATACGGCTGGTGCCGGGCGCGCTTGCTCCGTAACGGCGCCAATGGTTGGAGCTTGACAGGCAGTACGGCATACTGCCTACCTATTGTTTACGTATGGATTGTGCCCCGATGAGTCAATCAAATCTGCATCTCGGCGTCGTGATGGACCCCATCAGCGACATCGCTTACAAGAAAGATACCACCATAGCCATGCTGTGGGCGGCCCAGGAACGCGGCTATATCCTGCACTATATGGAGCAGGAAGATCTTTTCTTACAGGCGGGGCAAGCCTACGCACGCATGCGACCACTAACCGTGCATCGCGACCCTAACCATTGGTACGACCTGGGTGAAGCGGCTGCCCGGCCACTGGCTGAGCTTGATGTGGTGTTAATGCGTAAAGACCCGCCGGTGGATGCTGACTTCACCAATGCGGTCCACCTCTTGGGTTTTGCTGAGCGTGACGGCGTGCTTATTGTTAATCCAACCTCAGCACTTTTACAGTGTAATGAGAAGTTGTTTGCCCAGCAGTTTCCTCAGTGCTGTACGCCCACCATGGTGGCCAGCCGCGATGATGTGCTGCGGGCCTTTCATGCCGAGCACGGCGATGTGATTTTCAAACCGCTGGACGGGATGGGCGGCACCGGGATTTTCCATATCGGCCCTGATGGCCGCAATATTGGCGCGGTCATTGAGCAGCTAACGCTGCGTGGTCAGCGCCAGATTATGGTTCAGCGCTACCTGCCTGACATTAAAGACGGCGACACGCGTATCCTGCTGGTGGACGGTGAGCCGGTACCCTTTGGGCTGGCGCGCATCCCATCGGCAGGTGAAACGCGCGGCAACCTGGCAGCCGGTGGCCGTGGTGTCGCACGTGATCTCACTGAGCGTGATTACTGGTTGATTGAGCAAGTACAGCCAATGATTCGTGAAAAAGGCCTGATGTTTGTAGGGCTGGACGTGATTGGCGACTACATCACTGAAATTAACGTTACCAGCCCCACCTGCGTGCGTGAAATTGATGACCAGCGCGGCACGAATATCGCGGGCCTGTTGTTGGATGCCATCGAACGTCGCTTGAGCGCTGCTTGATACGCCTGATTCACACTTGATGATAAGAAAGGTCTGCTGGCTATGTCAGCAGGTCGTAGGAGACGCATGCAAAGTTTGAAACACCATTTTTTAATGGCGATGCCGCATCTGGATGATCCTGACTTTGTGGGCAGCCTGATCTACCTCTGTGATCATGACCATAATGGCTGCATGGGGGTTATCACCAACCGCCCGTTGGATATGACGCTGGATGCACTGTTTGATCAGTTGGAGCTGGGGGGGGAAGACAGCCCCCACCGCAATGCTCCGGTCTATTACGGTGGCCCTACGCACAAGGATCGCGGCTTTATCCTCCATCTTGGCGATAGCCAGGAGTGGGACTCCAGCGTTCAGGTAGAGGATGGTGTGGCGCTGACGACCTCTATGGACATTCTTCAGGCGCTAGCTAACGGTGAAGGTCCTGAGCACTTTCTGATTTGTCTGGGCTGCGCGGGCTGGGAAGTCGGTCAGCTTGAAGATGAGCTAAAGGACAATAGCTGGCTGACGGTTGAGGGCCAGACGGAAGTACTGTTCAACACACCACCTGCTGAGCGCTTAACGGCTGCCGCAGGATTGTTAGGAGTGGATCTATACCTGATGACTCGTGATGCAGGGCACGCGTAATGGCAGAGGTTGGCCAGCGCTTAATTCTTGCCTTTGATTATGGGACGCGGCGTATTGGGGTAGCCGTGGGCAATGAGCTTTTAAAAAGCGCCCGCGAGCTTTCCCCACTTACTGCACGTGACGGCATCCCCGACTGGAATAAAGTAGAGCAGCTGCTGAAAGAGTGGCAGCCGGACCTGCTGGTCGTTGGCTTACCGCTCAATATGGATGGCAGCGAATCGGACATGAGTAAGCGTGCCCGCAAGTTTGGCAACCGTTTACATGGGCGCTACGGCAAACCCTGCGTGATGGTAGACGAACGTGGCTCTACCCGCGAAGCCAAGCTAATTGCCCGCGAAGCGGGTCACCGAGGCAACTACCGTGAAGAGAGCGTCGATGGCATTGCGGCGGTGTTGATTTTGGAAGGCTGGTTTGCCCATCAGGAAGGTCTTCCCGATGGGCGTTCTGCTCTCTAGCGTATATAAGTAGCGTTAGCGATCCAGTGTCCCGATCTGGCTGGGTACAAACCAGCGCACCGGGCGAAGGTCTTTCTCAATCAGTGAATCGACGTGCAGCAGCGTTGCAAAGATAGCCATCCGCATGGCGATGCCGTTATCTGTCTGACGAAAGATCGCCAAGCGCGGGTCGCCGTTAAGATCCACGTTCAAGTCATTCGCGCCGGGGCGGCTATCGCGGGGCAGCGGGTGCATAACAATGGTCGACTCACTGCAGCGTTGATCCAGAAACGCCTTGTTGACTATAAAATCATCCGAGATGCCCTGGAAGTTCTCGTTCATTTCTTCGGTAAAGCGCTCTTTCTGAATTCGTGTGGTGTACACAACATCCAGATCACTGAAGTCAGTGGCTAAATGATCGCGTACCTCTACCTGGTGCCCGCGTGATGTGACCAGGTCAATCAGTGCAGTAGGCATTTCAAGCCCGGGCGGCGATACCAGTGTGATACGTAACGGATCGTATAAAGAAAGCAGCTTGATCAGAGAGTGCACCGTACGCCCATACTTGAGATCGCCGGTCAGCAGAATATGTGCTCCGCCAAACGATTTGCCTAATCGCTGAAACTCCTTATCGATCGTATAGATATCCAACAGGGCTTGGCTTGGGTGTTCACCTGGGCCGTCGCCGCCGTTAATCACCGGTACATTCGTCGCCGCCGCAAACTCGGCAACAGAGCCCTGGTCCGGGTGGCGCATGACAATCGCATCGCAGTAGCCACTCATTACCCGACTGGTATCGTAAAGCGACTCGCCTTTGGCCATGGATGAGAACGTAAAGCCTGTGGTATCACATACGCTGCCGCCCAACCGACAAAACGCCGTATGAAAACTTACCCGGGTGCGCGTACTGGCTTCGAAGAACAAGTTGCCCAAAACGGCGCCTTCAAGAACACGGGTAACCTGACGGCGCTGGGCAATGGGCTCCATTTGGGCCGCAACGCGTAGAAGGTGGTTAACGCTGTCACGGTTTAAGGAGTCAACGGATAGCAGATGGGGGCTCATCATGGACCTCATGTTGAAGTAGAAGGCGAAGTGGGTAGATGAAGTGGCTGGGTGTAGTGTAACCGCCAATACGTGGTTCGCCGAAGTGCTTTCACGGCCTTATAAAAGAGGCTGCTGACGTTTTTCAA